>JANQLB010000088.1 GCA_028280805.1 Tissierellales bacterium | reverse complement strand
TCTAATTATGCTAGTAGTCAACTTTGTTCTAAATGTGGTAACAAATCAAGTCAGACAAAAGATTTGTCATGTAGAACCTATAATTGCCATGTATGTGGACTAGAAATTGATAGGGATTATAATGCAAGTCTAAATCTACTAAAATTAGCTATGTAAATACAAGATACATAGGTAATCGGGGCAGGTACTGTCCTTAGAGCTTGGGTAAACTTGTGGCGTTAGCTACATTGACCAAGAAGCCCCCACTTCTAAAGTGGTGGGTAGTTCACGTAGCAGGTTTTTGTATTTATGAAAGAAGATTTAGGTGATGAAGGATATTTACTAGAAGATCTTGAAAAAAAATTCATCGTTTACATATAATACAGTTAAAGGGAATCAAATATGCAGATGATTTAGTAAATAGAGTAAGAGAATTAAGAGATATTGAGGAGATTTGTCATTTGTTGTTTACAGTATACCTTATTCCTTACAGTCAAATATTAGATAATGTTTATTGTCATAGGAGTAGGTATTGTTGTAATATATCAATAAGAAAATTCTTAAGAATCTAAAGAAAGGGGGGGAAGAAGATTAACAGGAAGAAAATTTTCTTGATTTTAGTGGTATTTCTAGTTTTAAACACATTTGTTGTATATGCTGATAGTAGTATTTCAGAGGATAAGAAAAAACTTGACTTAGAAACGAGTAATTTACAACAAGATAAAAAGGAAATCTTAAACCAGCTCGATAAACTTGATGAATTATCTAAGGAAATTGAAGAAACTATTAAGAAAAATCAGTTAGATATAGAGTACATAGGTGGTGAAATGAGCTGGCCTGCACCTGAATACTATCAAATTACTTCTCTATATGGTTGGAGAACTCATCCTATATGGAAAGACACAAGAATGCACACCGGGATGGATATAAGAACTCCATCAGGAGCTAAAATAGTAGCCGTTAACAGTGGTCAGGTACAATATTCCGGACGTCTTGACGGATACGGAAATGTCGTTATAATTGACCATGGTGGTAAAATAACTACATTGTATGCTCATAACTCTGAATTGTTAGTTAAAGAAGGACAATGGGTAAAAAAAGGACAAGCTATAGCTAAAGCTGGAAGCACCGGTTATTCAACAGGACCGCATCTTCACTTTGAAGTAAGAGAAAATGGTAAACATGTTAATCCATATCCTTGGGTTAAAAAGAAGTAATGCTAGAGGCTTAAGCTTCTAGTGTTGCATCAAAATAATAAATACCATTTGATATAGTAAAAATTTAATAATGAAAAAAAGAACCTCTTTTGGTTTAATGGAATTACGGCTAAAACCATACCAAGGAGGTTCTTTTTAATGCATATAAATAATAACAATACAACTCTTAATAAAATTGCACGACCAATTACTAGTTAAATAATGAAAACACACTACTTGATTAAAATAAAGAAATTCCTTGGATAAAACATTTATATCCAAGGAATTTTTCATTTTGTCAACATTTAATTATTTCATAAATGAAACATTAGAACCTCTCAAGCCTTTAGTTTATTTAATTCTATTAAATATTTAGGAACAATCAATGCTCTTGTTAGTGACCGTTACAGTGCATACAATATTCCAGTTAAGGCAGAATGTCAAACACATTCGTGTTGAAAGCTTTAAAGACGGTATCTCCAATAATCTAATTGAATTCTTTCACCATAAATTTAAAGCTTGGTATAAAACTAAACAAGGTTTCAATTCTTTTGATTCTGCTAATAATTTAATCAGTATGTTTATGACCTTATATTTTACTAACTATAATCTATGGCATATTCAATTTCAAGATTGAATCCTTCCTGTATATCGTTATGGTTATTACTTATAGAATCAGATAGAGAATAAATACCTAGAAATATAATGATTAGTATAAAAATCAAAGTAATTATTAATAAAATTTTTTTTAGATTATTAAATTTTATAACTTTAAAAAAGTTAATTAAAATTATAATAATAAAAATACTAAAATATATTATTGTTAATAAAAACAATGATGGTAAAATATTCATAAACATAAAACTCACATCCTAATTATTATAAAGTTTGCTCATACCAAACATTAATACTTTCTCTATGTAATGAAAATATTTTTATTTTTGTAATCCCTTGATGTAAGTTTTCTATACACCCAATATAATACGACTTTTCGCTTATACTATATTATACTATATTATGGCTTGTCAAAAGAAATCGTTCGACATTTTTTGATAATTCAGCTTTAATATATTGATATAAAAAAGATTGAGAGGCTAAATATTTTTGGTCTAATATGAATTTTCTTGCATCTATTGAGTTTTTGATACTTATAAATAAAAAAACTCTAAACACCAGAAATGGTGTCAGACTGTAGACAAGGTCTGCTCAAATGAGCAGGTTTTTCTTTATAAAAAAAAGGAATAAATTCAAAAAAAGAATTTTATCTTCAATTTAGAATATTAAATTATAATTTTAAACTTAAGCAGGAAATTAAATGAAATTGTTGAATAATTATCTTAGGCTACATAATAAAGGAGGAGAGAAATGTATATAGGTGTAGACTTAGGTGGGACAAACATAAGCATTGGAATTGTTGATAATAGTGGAAAAATCAAATTCATAAATACTATATCAACTAATAGTGGGCAAAAATCTAAAAATATAATAGATAGTATAATTAATTTAATTAATAATACTATAAAACACAGCAGTATAGTAAAGGAGGATATAAACTCTATTGGAATAGGGATTCCCGGTATAATAAATCAAGAAACCGGAAAAATAATTGAATGTATTAATTTACCATTACATGATGTACCTTTAGCAGAATTAGTTAAAAAAGAAGTTGAAATTCCGGTTTTCATTGACAATGATGCCACTTTAGCAGGTTTAGCAGAGTATGAGATAGGTGTCATGAAAAATTCAACAACTAGTGTTTTAATGACAATAGGAACAGGGATTGGTGGAGGAATTATTATTGATGGTAAGCTTCAAGCTGGTTACAATGGCATTGGTTCTGAAATTGGACATATGATAGTTGGTCAAAATTATTATGATTGTAATTGTGGGCGTAACGGATGCTTAGAAACCTTTGCTTCGGCTAGAGCCTTAGTTAATTATACTAAGAAACTAATTAAACAAGGAAATATTGAGACATCATTACACAAAATGTTCAGTGGAGAAACTGATAGAATTGATGGTAAGATGATATTTGAGCAAGCTGTTAAAGGAGATGAATTAGCCAATAAGGCTGTAAATAGAATGGTGAAGTTTTTAAGTATTGGTATTATGAACTTAATAAGTGTCATTGATCCTCAAGTTATAGCATTGGGTGGGGGTATTTCTAATGCTGGTGATTTCTTTTTAGAAAAGGTTAGAACTGAGGTTAATAATTTAAAGTATTTTAAAACTATGCCTATAGGAAAAATTATGATAGCCAAATTAGGAAATGAAGTTGGTATTATAGGTGCTGCTATGTTAGGCAAATATTGGTTAAGCAAATAATTTATCGAACACTAAAGATCCTATTACTCAATTTTTATGGAATATATTGAACAATTAAAAAGTCATTCAATAAGGCTTTTAATTTTATCAACTTTATTCAAACGGTTGCATAAAATTTAAAATACTAAAAAAATATATTGAGGTGATGAAATGAATTTACATGCTATTTATCATAGACCTAAAAGTAATTACTGTTATGCTTATGATAAAAATACGGTACATATAAGAATTAGGTCTGCTAAAGGAGAATTAACAAAAGTAAGTTTGATTTACGGAGATAAGTACAATTGGGAAAATACTAAGACTGAATTGGACATGAATTATATTTGTTGTGATAATTTATTTGATTATTATATGTTATCAATAAATCCACATAACAATAGGCTATCGTATTATTTCATTGTAGAAAAAGATTTTGAAAGATATTATTATACTGAGTGGGGATTCTTTAAGAGTGTAGAACAAAAAGATTTATACTTACATTTTTTTAACTATCCTTATATCAATGAAGTTGACATTCATAGTGTTCCGGAATGGGTAAAGGACGCTATATTCTATCAAATATTTCCTGAACGTTTTTTTAATGGGGACAAATCAAATGATCCTGAGAATATAACTAAATGGGGCAGTCTACCTGAAAGTCATAGTTTTTACGGAGGAGATTTAAAAGGTATAATCAATAAGCTTGATTATTTAGAAGAGTTAGGAATTAATGCTTTATACCTAACACCTATTTTTCATGCAAGCACTAATCATAAATATGATACAACAGATTACATGAAAATTGACCCTCACTTTGGCGACTTAGATACTGTAAAAGAGTTAGTATCAAAATGTCATAAAAAAGGAATAAGAATTATATTGGATGCAGTCTTCAATCATTGCGGATATTATTTTGAACCGTTTCAGGATGTTCTTCAAAAAGGTGAGGAATCTATATATTATAATTGGTTTCATATAAAAAATACTCCTATTAAAACAAATCCGCCTAACTATCATAGTTTTGGTTTTACTCCTCAAATGCCAAAACTTAATACAGAAAATCCTGAGGTAATGAAATATCTTCTTAATGTAGCTGCCTATTGGCTAAAAGAAGTTGATATTGACGGATGGAGACTTGATGTTGCTAATGAAGTAGATCATAGCTTTTGGAGGGAATTCAGAAAAGTTGTAAAAAGTATCAAAAAAGATGCTTATATAATTGGAGAAATATGGCATGATTCACTTCCTTGGTTAATGGGAGACCAGTTTGATTCCATAATGAATTATCCTGTTACCAGAGCATGTTTTGAGTATTTTGCCTATGAGAAAATAGATAGTAAAGAGTTTAAAGAATTTATAAACAGCACTATTATTAGAAATACAACTCAAGTCAATGAAGTTATGTTTAATCTTTTAGACAGTCATGATACATCTAGGTTCATAACAAGATGTGGAGGGGATTTTAGAAAACTAATATTAGCAATGATATTTCAACTGACTTACATTGGAGTTCCTTGTATTTATTACGGAACGGAGATAGGAATAAAAGGAGGAGATGATCCGGATTGCAGAAGAACCATGGAATGGGATGAGAAAAAATGGAACAAAGATTTGTTAAAATTGTATAGGTCAATGATTTATCTAAGAAAAAATCATGAATCTTTGAGGAGAGGAAGTTTCAAATGGATAAATGGTATTAGCGATATAATAGGTTATATAAGAAAAACTGAAGAAGAAGAAATAATCATTTTAATCAATAATAATGATGAAGATAGAAAAGTAAATTTAAATACTGGGGTTAAAAAAATAGCTAATTTATTAGATAAAAATGAAATATATTCATCTGACAATAACAGTTCTAACATAGAATTAACAGTAAATCAACGTGATTTTAAAATATTCATTACAAAATATTAAAAATTGTTTGACAATTTTAATGAAAAATAATATAATTTAATTATGCAAACGGTTGCAAAACAATGGTCGTTAATAATTTAAAAGGGGGATTATAATGAAAAAATTTTTAAGCGTCCTGTTAATTATTATGTTGGCAGTATCATTGGGTGCTTGTGATACTGAAGATACTATAGGGGATGAAAATGGACCAGAAAATGATTCAAATGATTCAAATGAGGAGTCAAAACCAGAAAATGAATCAACTGGTGAATTACAGCCGGAAAATGGGGCAAAGTTAGTTGCATGGGAAAGTGAGGGACCGGAACTAGAGTTTTTAGAGTATGCAGCTCAAGAATTTGAACAAAAGTATGGAGTTGAAGTAACTGTAGAACCGGTTAGTCATACAGATGCTTTGAAAAAACTAACTACAGATGGTCCGGCAGAAGTGGGAGCTGATGTTTTTGCAGCACCGCATGATAAACTAGGAGAATATGTTGCGACAGGGTTAATCAGAGAAAATGATATTACATCTGAAAGAGTTAACAAAGACTTTATGAAGGCGGCTTCAACCGGAGTTACATTTGACGGTAAAGTTTATGGTTATCCAGTAGGTATTGAAACATATGCATTATTTTATAACAAAGACTTAGTTGATGAAATACCGGAAACATATGAAGATATAATAGAATTTGCTAAGGGATATAACAATATATCTGAAAATGAATATGCTTTAATGTGGGATGTAGGAAATGCATACTTTTCTCACTGTTTTATTGCAGGAAACGGGGGATATATATTTGGTAAAGGTGGAACAGATAAAGATGATTTAGGATTAAATACTGACACAGCAGTAGAAGGTGCAGAATTTATGGTTTCGTTAAAAGACATTTTACCTTTAAATTCAGCCGATACAACTTATCAGATTATGGATGGATTATTTACTGAAGGTAAAGCTGCTATGATAATTAATGGTCCATGGGCTGTTCAAAACTATAAAGATGCCGGGTTAAACTTTGGAGTTGCTGTTTTGCCTAAATTACCGGGAGGTAAACCTTCTGCAAGCTTTTCTGGAATAAGAACCATGCACGTAAGTGCTTATACAAAATATCCAAAAGCTTCTAAGCTATTTGCTCAGTTTTTAATGTCAGATGAAATGTTATTAAAAAGATTTGAAATGACTTCTCAAATTCCTCCTGTTATAAGATTAATGGAGGAAGATATTATCAAAAACGATCCAATTGTATCTGCATTTTTAGAACAAGCACAATATGCTGTTCCAATGCCGTCAATTCCGCAGATGGGGGTAGTATGGGAGCCTTATGGTGCAAGTCTGTCTGCAATGTGGAATGATGATTTAAGTGTAAAAGAAGCGTTAGATAATGCAGTTCAAACTATAGAAGAAGCAATTGAATCACAAGGACAATAGCATAACAAAGATGACATAATAAAAATAGTAAATACTTATTCAGAAAAATTTAGTCATTTGCATAATGTAAATGACTAAATTTTTTAAAGGATTGTAGGAGGTTGAATATGAGAAAATCAACAAAAGCTACATTATTGTCTGCTATTTTTATGGGATTAGGACAATTCTATAATCGAGAAACAGGTAAAGGAATAGTATTTATCATAATAGAGTTTATTGGACTAGCTTTAATACCTTATTTTAGATATTCAATCTGGGGTATTTTAACATTAGGAGAAACTCCTTTACATTATGTTAATGATATAGCGGTAGGTGATCATTCAATATTTCTATTAATACAAGGTATTATAGCTATTATGGTATTAATATTCTTCATAGTATTTTATATTATTAACATTTTTGATGCTAGAAAAACAGGCAAAATTAGGGATAAAGGCGGGAAAGTAAAAACGTTTAAGCAGTTCTTAAAATATATTTGGGAAAAATACTTTCCTTTTGTAGGACTTTCACCTGCAATAATTGCAATATTTTTTATAGTATTACTTCCAATTGTCTTTTCCATTTTTATTGCTTTTACAAATTATTCAAGCCCTTATAATTTACCTCCAAGAGCTTTAGTAGATTGGGTAGGCTTGAAAAATTTTAAGAATTTAGTCACTCTTAAAATATGGAACAGTACATTTTGGGGTGTTGCAAAATGGACAATAATCTGGGCAGCATTGTCAACACTAACGACTTACTTTGCTGGTCTGTTTTTAGCGTTGTTAACAAATTTAAAAGGCTTAAGATTTAAAAAAGCATGGAGAGGTATATTTATTCTGCCTTATGCAATTCCAGCCTTTATATCTTTATTGGTTTTCCGAATGATGTTTAGTGGACCTGGTGCAGTAAATTCATTTTTATCTCAGATAGGATTAGAGCAGGTTGGATGGTTAACTGATCCATTAATAGCTAAGATAACAATACTTGTAGTAAATTTATGGTTAGGTTCACCATATTTTATGGTATTAATGTCTGGTATTTTAACTAATATATCAAAAGACTTATATCAAGCTGCCGATATAGATGGGGCAACTAAAAGGCAAAAATTCTTTAAAATTACATTACCAATAGTTTTCTATCAGACGGCTCCGTTTTTAATATTAAGCTTTGCATATAATTTTAATAATTTTAACGTGATTTATCTGCTCACGGATGGTAATCCTGTAAATGCTGCATATAAGTACGCAGGTCATACAGATATACTTGTTTCATGGATATTTAAGATGACATATGACCAAAATCAATTCCATATGGCAGCTGTCGTTTCAATAATTATATTTTTAGTAATTGCGGGTCTTTCAGCTTATAGTTTTAGTAGAACAAAATCCTTCAAAGAGGAGGATATGATACAATGATAGAGGAAGTTAGTAAGATAAAAGAAGTTAGCAAGAAAAAAAATAATAGAATAACATTGGGGAAAGTTATTCAAAAGTGTATTCTCTACTCTTTCATACTTTTTCTGGTAGTCATCGTTATAGTGCCTGTTATTTGGATATTTGGTGCTTCACTTAATCCCGGCAACAGTTTATACGGTTCCACAATGATACCTGAAAATCCTACTTTTATTCATTACTATAAGTTATTTACCGAGACGGATTTTCCGATATGGTATTCTAATACTTTAAAAATTGCAACTGGAAATATGTTGTTGTCAATTGTATTAACTACAATTACAGGTTATGTTTTTTCCAGATTTAAATTTAAGGGTAAGAAAATGGGATTAATGAGCATGCTTATACTTCAAATGTTTCCAGCTTTCATATCTATGACAGCATTGTACGTTTTACTTCTGCAAATGAAACTTTTAAATACACATTTAGGATTAATAATTATATATGCAGGAGGTCAAATTCCTTATAACGCTTGGCTTGTTAAAGGTTATTTTGACGGTATTCCAAAAAGTCTGGATGAAGCTGCAAGGATCGACGGAGCTTCTAACATTACGATATTTAGAAAAATAATTTTGCCGTTAGCCAGACCAATTATAACTTTTGTGGCATTAACCAATTTCACACTACCTTGGATGGATTTTATATTACCAAGGCTTATTCTAAGAACTGCAGATAAGAAAACACTGGCTGTAGGATTATATGAGATGGTATCAGGACATCAAAATACTAAATTTACTACTTTTGCTGCTGCCGCTATTTTAGTAGCCATACCTATTACAATACTATTTATATATTTACAGAAGCATATAGTTCAGGGATTATCCTCAGGTGCTACAAAAGGATAACTATATTTGATATAATATAATTAGAATAATTATTGCGGTTTATCGGAGACTAACAGTTGTAAGCACTACATTCTTTATAGAATAGTATAAAAAATTGAAATATCTTTAGAAAGATAACCTAATATCTAAACAGGCAAAAATTTATCTGTATTTACACCAAATTAGAAATTTAGAGGATTTCACCAAATCGAGTTTTACTTTATTTGAATGTAATCTTACTTTATAACAGGATGTGAAATAAATGAGAGTGACAATTAAAGATGTAGCTAAAATAGCTCATGTTTCTCCGTCCACTGTATCTAGGGTTATAGCAGATAATCCTAAAATAAGTGATGAAACAAAACGAAAAGTTTATTTGGCAATGGAAGAATTAAATTATCATCCTAATGCAATAGCTAGAAGTTTAGCAAACAAATCTACCAAAACTTTAGGTTTAATATTACCGAATACTTCTGAGGACTTGTTTACAAATCCATTCTTCATACAAGCCATGAGGGGTATAAGTGTTTATAGCCAAAAGAAGGGTTACTATATCATGTATAATTATAGTAATAATGAGGAAGAAGAGGTAGAATTCATAAAGAAATACATCAACAGTAAATGGGTAGATGGAATTATTTTATTAACATCACGACAGAATGACAAATGTATATCTTATTTAAATGATGTAGGTCATCCATTTGTAGTTATTGGAAGACCTGAAGAACCTCAAAATGTTCTTTGGGTCGACAATGATAACTTTAAAGCTATGTATGATGTGGTAACATATTTAGCTGGGAAGGGACATAAATCTATAGGCTTTATAGGTGGACCTCATAGTTTAAATGTGACAAAAGATAGACTTGAAGGATATAGAAACGCACTAAATGTTAGAGGACTTACTATAGACAATAATCTTATAAGGGAAGCATATTTTTCTGAAATTAGTGGTTATGAGGTTATGAAAGATATATTAAATTATAAAGAACCCGAAGCTGTGGTGACTACCGATGATTTAATTGCATTTGGAGCCTTAAAGGCAATTAAAGAATTTGCCAAAAAGAAAATTGCGGTTGTAGGTTTTAATAATACAATCTTAGCACCTTATCAATCACCAGCTCTTTCATCTGTAGACATCAATGCAGAAAAACTTGGGTATCATGCAGCTCAACTGCTTATAGATAAGCTTGAAGATAAAAAATTTACATGTAACAATTTCATTGTCAATACTCAATTAATTGAGAGGGAGTCATCTGAATAAGTTAGGTTCATGACATAGCTTTTAATTTACCCGATAGCTTAACAATTCTAATGTTTCCGCTTCTAAAGCTATGAGTAAATAATAAAACAGAGCAAGAATTGCAAAGTAATATAATTATATTTACGTTAAGATTATATTTATGGAGGTGAATTTATATTGAGCAAAAAAGATAATTCATCACAAATAAAAGAATATAATATGCGTTTAAATATTATTCAAGATTATATAGAAAGGAATATTGAGAATAATTTTACACTTGAAGAGTTATCAAAAATCTCAGGCTTTTCAAAATATCATTTTCATAGGATTTTTAGTAGTACTATGAATGAAACGATCAATCGTTATATAAATAGGCAGAAATTAGAAAAATCAGCGAGTTTCTTAATCCATACACCAAATAAATCTATTACAGAGATAGCATATGACTTTGGTTTTGGTGACTCAGCTATTTTTTCTCGTTCATTTAAAAGCTATTATGGAATCAGCCCTTCTAATTACAGGAAAGAATATAGCAAGAATGGCAAAGGAATAAAACTTTCTTATAGTTATAATGATGATAAAAACTTAAGGAGGGATACTAAAATGAAAAATGTTAATGTAGAAGTTACAAATGTATCTGAAATGAAAGTTGTTTATCTAAGACATGTAGGTTCATACCAAAATTTTGCAACTGTGTTTAGTAGTATGTTAGAAAAACTTTTTGTTTTTGCGGATAAAAAGGGATTAGTAGGTAACAAAGATTGTAAACTAATCTGTATTTACCATGATAATCCTAAGATAACGGAAAGTGATAAGAGAAGAACAAGTGTGTGTTTATCTGTTCCAGAGGAAATTGAAGCAAATGAGGATTTTTGTGAAATGACTATTTCAGGTGGTAAATATGCAATAGGACATTTTGAAATTACAACTGGAGAAGAACATAGAGATGCTTGGCAGTACTTGTATGGAAAATGGTTGCCAAAGAGTGGTTATCAACCTGATGATAGATTAAGTTTTGAAGTTTACTTAAACGATCCTAAATTTGATCCAGATGGTAAACAGTATATTGATATTTATTTACCAATTAAACCACTATAAATTAAAGATAGCCACATTGATTTGTGGCTATTTTATGTTAGAATTGATAGGAGGTAGAAATGAGAGATATTTTAGATATGCCACAGTATATATATAAGGGTGATGACCTTGGAGCTAATTATTTAAAAGAATATACTTTTTTTAAGGTTTGGTCTCCGATTGCAGACGAGATGAAGGTAGTCATATATAATACATATGATGATTCTATAGGAAGAGAATATGAAATGACAAAGGCAGATAATGGGGTTTGGTGCATAAAACTAGATGGAGATTATGCACACAGATACTATAACTATAAGATAAAAATAAATGGAAGAGAAGACGAAACTACTGATCCCTATACTAAAGGTTCAACAGCAAATGGTAATAAAGGTATGATTGTAGATTTCAATTCTTTAAATCCAAAGGGCTGGGAAACTCATAACATACCTAAGCCTATAAAGTCTACAGAATCCATTATTTACGAAATGCACGTAAGAGATTTTTCAGTAGATTTAGATTCTGGAATAAAAAATAAAGGTAAATATTTAGCCTTTACAGAACAGGGAACTACAGGAATTAATGGTGTAGTTACCGGGATTGACCATCTAAAAGAACTTGGGATAACTCATTTACATTTATTACCTGTGTATGACTTTGCAAGTATAGATGAAACTAAAGAAGGTCAATATAATTGGGGATATGACCCTTATCTCTACAATGTACCTGAAGGTTCATATTCTACCGACCCTTATGACGGTAGAGTAAGGATTAGGGAATTTAAAGAAATGGTAAAAGCTCTCCATGAAAATGATATAAGAGTAGTTATGGATGTTGTATATAATCATACCTATACAGTATGTAACAGTCCTTTTGATATTCTCGTACCCAAATACTACTATAGGACAAATCCAGATGGAAGTTATTCAAACGGGTCAGGATGTGGAAATGAAACCGCATCAGAAAAAGCTATGATGAGAAAATTTATTATTGATTCAGTAAAATTTTGGGCAGCTGAATATAAAATAGACGGATTTAGATTTGATTTAATGGCTTTACATGATATTTACACCATGAAACAAGTTGAAAAAGAACTAAAGAACATAAATCCTAATATTTTGATATATGGAGAACCATGGACCGGAGGAACTTCAAACCTATCTCCTTCATTACAACTGACAAAGGGAAAACAAAAGGGAACAAATATAGCAGTATTTAATGACGACTTCAGAAATGCCATAAAAGGTGATAATGATGGAACAGGATTAGGTTTTGTTAATGGAAGATTTGGTTTAGAAGATGAAATTAGAAAAGGTATAGCGGGAAGTATTAAATACAGCAGTAAGATTAAGAGTTTTACTCAAGAACCCGGCGAATCAATAAACTATGTCAGTTCTCATGATAATTTATGTTTATCTGATAAGTTTGAAAAGAGTAATCCCGATAACTCCTTAGAAGATAGAGAGAAGATGAATAGATTAGCATTATCTATTGTTTTAACTTCTCAAGGAATTCCTTTTATACAAGGAGGAACTGAAATTTTAAGGACAAAAAATGGAGATCATAACAGCTACGTATCAGGAGATGATACTAATAAAATAGATTGGAGTAAAAAGAATACTTATAAAGAAACTTATGAGTACATTAAAAATTTAATCATTCTAAGAAAAAGTCAAAAGATATTTACTTTACATAAAGCCAAACATATTAAAAAATATCTAAAATTTATTGATTGCGAAAAAAATGTTACAGCATATCTTCTTAATTCTCCATATAAAGGTGATTATAAGAATATATTAATTATTCATAATGCAAATAAAAATAAAACAACAGTAAGTTTACCCCTAGATGGAGAATGGAAGATTATCGCAAACCAATATGAAGTTAATAAAAACGGTGTAAATAGGGGAGAAGGTACTGCTAAAAACGAAATAACAGTATCACCGATATCTACCTTTATTTTATGTAAAGAATAAAACTATAAGATTATATATAGATATCCAATCTCAAAACTAATGTTATACATGAAATACTATTTAAATAATTATGATAAAAAAACTAAGAGAAGCATTTGCAGAATACGGCTATAACTCCCAATTCATGGAGATATAAAATCCGTTAAAAAATTTTATTGTCTGAACGTAGCGGGTTTTAAAATTTTAGGATTTTATATTGGAGTGAATTGTAGGAGTTATACGTATTTGAAACCGCTGAACGTGTTTTTTTATTATAATTATTGAGTCAAACTAGATTGTTAATTTAAATCATGTATACTTTTATTATGAACTTGGATACTATAGGCATACGAGTTCTAACATTGCTTTATTCAAGAAAAAATATATATATGAAGTGACTTTAAGTATTCAGACTTGCTAAACGGTTTATATATATTTTGATATAAACTATTCTATCGAAAGTTAATGCTCAATACTTAGAATAATAGTATAATAAAAAGTGAGGACTAAAAACCTCACTTTCTGTTATATTATTATAAGGAGATATTTTAAAGTAAAAACTATTTTGACTTTAAAATTAATATATCTAAGGGTTTTAGATTTAGTGATAACTGATTATTTGTAACCGAGTATATATTATTAGTTATTATATCTTGAAATTTTAATGAATTTGAAGGAAGATTAATTGTTACATCTTTTTTCTTATTTAGTACATTTAATACCACTAATACTGATTCATCATCATTTTCTCTTAAGTACGATAGAAAATATTTATCATGATCTAGCAGTTGAAATTTAGTTGATTGTAGTGCGGAATTAGTATTTCTAAGCTCTACTAATGTATTATAAAAATCAAAAATCTCCGAATTCTCAATTTTATCCCATTCCATAAATCTTCTATTATCAGGGTCGGCTTTACCCTCCATACCAATTTCAGTACCGTAATATATGATTGGAATAGAAGGATAAGTCATTACAAAGGTTAAAGCCTGCTTTAAATATTGTTTGCCATAATCTCCTCCATCAGATATTAGTCTCCTATTATCGTGATTATCTATGAAAATGCCGTTAAGTTCAGGAGAAGTAAAATACTTTTCTTGTTCTATTGCATGAGCAAGGGTAGTTACACTGCCGTATCTTGTGAAAGCTTTTCTAATTCCATTATATAGTGAATAATTAGTCATACCGTCAATACCCGTATGATGATACAAATCTAAATATCTTGGATTATCATTCCATACTTCTCCAAGAAAATAAAAATCAGGGTACTTTTTCTTTATTTCACTCACAAAATCTTCCCAGAATTCTTTGGGAACATGTTTTACTGTGTCTAATCTCATTCCATCTATTCCTGTTTCATCAATCCACCATAAAGCATTTTCAATTAGAAAATCTCTTACCTCTGCATTATTTTGATTTAAATCCGGTAAACCATATAACCACCCATTTTCAACGTTTTCTTGATCTGCCCAATTAGTAATTTCTCTTTTAGAGTTAAACCAGTCTTTCTTTTCAGGATCGCTTAACCATGGCGAATCATATCCTGTATGATTCACAACATAATCTAAGATTACCTTTATGTCTTTTTTATGTGCTTCTTGGACTAATTTTTTAAAATCTTTCATAGTGCCTAGATGAGGATCAACTTCATAAAAATCATATATCCAGTAACCATGATACCCCTTAGGTTGATTTTTAGCTATAGGCGTGATCCATATGGCAGTTGCACCTAAAGATTTTATGTAATCTAATTTATCAATTATGCCTTGAAAATCTCCACCGTGAAACGCCTTTAAATCATTCTTATCTACATCACTAAAATTATTATTATCCTTATTTCCATCGTAAAAACGATCTGTCATAATGAAATAGATCAAATCATTTTGAGAAAACTTTGATTTGTTAGATAGACAACCATAAGAAAATAAAATAATAACAATCAAAACTAAAGCCAATACCTTTTTTTTCATTAAACTCCCCCCTTATATATAGTCATCCAAGTCTTAATCTTATTTTATTCAAGACAAAATATATGTAACTATTATTAAAACTTAAAAAATTTTTTTACTTCTAAATCTAATTAGATTTTATAATAAATTCTCAAATAATGCAACCGATTGCATAAATTTATGATATAATATATTTGTTATTCACTTAACAGTAAGATAGGTATATTCAAAATACAATAAAACAGGGGGGGAGTTATGAGACTTGGAATATCTAACTGGAATTCCTTTGAAAAAGGAATAGAAAAAGAGTTTTTATTAACTAATGGTATAGGGGGATTTTGCTCATCAACAATAATAGGTGCTAATATAAGAAAATATCATGGTTTATTGGACGCAGCTCTTGACCCGCCAGTAAATAGATGGCTGTTATTATCTAAAATAGATGAAAGTATAACAATAGGAAATAAAGAATACAAACTCTGTAGTAATGATTTTGTTGGAAATAGGGATGAAGGATTTAAGTTCTTAAGGAGTTTTACACAAAATCCATTACCTGCTTTTACTTATGGAATTGATGATGTTTATATACATAAGGAAATAGCCATGAAATATAAGGAAAATACGGTTGCTGTTTTATATACAATAGAAACAGGGTGTGAGGAAGTAAAGATGAAATTTACACCTTATATAAATTGTCGAGATCATCATAATACCAGTAGAATTAACAGCTTCAAATATAGTCAGAAGCATCAGGAAAACATATTAAACTTATTTGAAAACAGCACAAATATATGTCTTAAAATATTCTCTAATTGTACTTATAACAAAGATGAAAAATGGTCATTACCAATGTTCTATATTAATGAACAGGAGAGAGGATTAGAGTCTGTTGACTTTCATTTTATACCCGGACACTTTATTATCAACCTTAAACCTTATCAAAAATATGATATTTATTTTGTAGGCACTATAGAAAAAAATCAAAATTTTGATGCCAAGGCAATAATAAAAGAAGAAAAGAAAAGAAAGAAACAGCTAATAAAAACTGCCGGATATAATAAAGGGTTTCTTAATAATTTAGTTTCTGCTGCTGACCAATTTATTGTATATAGGAAATCAACAAACACTAAGACAATTATCGCAGGATACCCATGGTTTACAGACTGGGGTAGAGATACAATGATAGCTTTCACCGGACTGACATTAATGACTAAAAGATACGATGATGCAAAGGAAATTTTAATAACATTTATTAAGTATTTAAATAAAGGAATTATACCAAATATGTTTCCCGATGAGAATACAGAACCTTTATATAATACTGTTGATGGGACATTATGGTTCTTTCAGGCGGTTTTTAATTATCTAAAATATACTAATGATTATACAACAGTAAAAAAAGAAATATATCCTTACTTAAAAGAAATTATAACGCACCATGTAAAAGGTACAATTAATGAAATTTACATGGATGATGACGGATTGATTTCTGCCGGCAGTCCCGAAACACAACTAACATGGATGGATGTAAAGGTCAATAATTGGGTAGTAACACCCCGCCACGGTAAAGCTGTAGAAATAAATGCTTTATGGTATAATTCATTAAAAATAATGAAGGAGATTTCAAAGAAGTTTAATGATGATTATTCCTATTATAGTAATTTAGCTGACAAGGTAAGGAAAAACTTCATAAAAACTTTTTGGAATGAACAAAAAAACTGTCTCTTTGATGTAATTCAGGATGGTAAATCACTAGATGACATTAGACCTAACCAGATTATTGCAGTCAGCTTACCGTATTCTATGTTAGATAAAAAAAGAAGTATGGATGTAGTAAAGATAGTTCATAAAGAGTTATATACACCATATGGATTACGGAGCTTAGATAGAAAAAACATGAAATACATTGGAAAATATGAGGGTGGTATCATTAACAGAGATGGATCATATCATCAAGGAACAGTTTGGCCTTGGCTGATAGGACCATTTATTGAGGCATATATAAAAGTTAATGGATTTTCGCCGAAAAGCAAGAAAAAGGCAAAAAATATGCTGGAACTTTATTATGACCACATGATGGATAAATGCGTAGGGAGTATATCAGAGATATTGGATGGAGATGAGTTTTTTATTCCAAAGGGATGTCCTGCTCAGGCATGGTCAGTTGCAGAAGTTCTTAGAGTTTATTGTGAGTATTTACTATAGATAATCAATATCAAAGCATAGTTTAAAATAAACTTTCTTGTAGTTTTGAACACGAATAACTTGTGCAAATATTTATCCTAGTATTTTTTATTATAAGGTTGAATCCTATATATAATATAAAAGGGGATGGTAAGATTGATAAAAAAAACTAATTATGGATTTTTGATTCAAAATAATAATATTGTTTTGCATATTGCTTTTTATTCTCATAATACTGTGAGATTTGTTTATGATAAAAGCAATAGTCTTCCTGCTTCATCATTTGCAGTTGTTAAGGAGTTTGAAAACATAGAAGCTGTAGTAAAAGGAAATAGTATTATCACCAAAGAACTGGAGATAGTAATAGATAAAAATACAATGCAGTTATTAATTTATAATAAAAATGGAGAGTTATTAAATAAAGATAAAGAAATAGATTTAGAAAACATAAAAGTTGATAAAGAGCTGCTATGGGAAAAAGGTTTTTATGGCTTAGGTGAAAAATACAGTTGGATAAATCATTTAGGAGCAAGATATTCAAATTGGAATACAGATGTACTAGGTGTAATGTCGCTACACAGCACAACTTTAGATGAGTATCACACATCAATTCCATTTTATATTGGCTTAGATAAGGATAAATCTTATGGAATATACTTCGACAATACATTTAGGACCTATTTTGATTTTGGAAATGAGGAAAGAGGAAAAGTTAGTTTTGGTTCTGAGGGAGGAAAAGTAGATTATTATTTTATTTATGATGAGAACGTTTCCCAAGTTGTCAATGCTTATACTAAATTGACAGGCAGTATGGAGCTTCCCAGGAAAGATTTCTTGGGATTTCAGCAATGCAGATGGGGTTATGAAAATAGAGATAAGCTAATGGAAGTAGCACTTAGAATGAGGGAAGAAGACATACCTTGTGATGTATTATATTTGGATATTGATTACATGGTAGATTACAAGGTTTTCACGGTTGACACGGAAAAGTTTTATGAATTTAAAGAAATGGTATCTCTCTTAAATAATATGGGTTATAAGCTGGTAGTTATAATTGACCCGGGTGTTAAAGCAGAAAAAGACTATTTTGTGTATGATGAAGGAATAAAGAAAGATTATTTTATTAAAGACTCAAAAGGAGAGGTTTACGTTGGAGAAGTATGGCCCGGAGCTTCAGTTTTTCCTGATTTTTTAAAAGATGAAGTTAGAAAATGGTGGGGAGAACTTCATAAAGGATTAGTAGAAGATGGAGTAGAAGGTATTTGGAATGATATGAATGAGCCGGCAGATTTTAAACATGACAGTAAAACTATTCCCACTGATACTATTCATATTGATGATAATGGAATTATAAAAGAGCATAAAGAGATTCATAATGTATATGCAATGTATGAAGCTTGTTCTGCATATGAAGGATTATTAAATCAACGTCCTGAAAAAAGACCTTTTATATTGACTAGAGCAGCCTTTGCAGGAACACAAAGATATTCAGCACTATGGACTGGGGATAATCATAGTATATGGGAACACATGGAAGCTAGTATTCCAATGTTTATCAATCTAGGATTAAGCGGTTATTCTTTTATTGGATCAGATGTAGGAGGATTTGCAGGAAACAGTAACGGAGAACTATTAACAAGATGGACACAGCTAGGCACATTTACTCCCTTATTTAGAAACCATAGTGCTAAGGATTGCATACATCAAGAACCTTGGTGTTTTGGCACAAAATATACAGATATTATACGTAGATTCACAAAGCTAAGATATAAATTTATTACATACCTTTATAATGTGATGAGAGAAAGTTCTTTAAAGGGCAGTCCCGTAATTCGTCCGTTATTTTATCATTATCAATATGATGAAAAGACATATAATATTAATGATCAATTTTTATTTGGAAAAGACATTATGGTATGTCCTATACTTAGACCCGGAATAATAAAGAGAATGGTATATCTGCCTGATGGAATATGGTATAACTACTGGACAAAAGAAAAAATTAATGGAAATAGATATATTATTGCAGATGCTCCTTTAGATGTAATCCCTTTATATGTTAGAGCCGGAGCTGTAATTTCAGAAGATGAAGTACAGCAATTTATAAAGGAAGATAATGATATATTAAATATTCACATTTATATAGGAGAAGATACTAAAGCTTATTTTTACTTTGATGATGGTATAAGCTTTAATTATAGACAGGATATATATTCAGAAATTGAAATAAAAGCAGAAAAATACGAAAAAGTTTTAAACGTATCTATAACTGCTAATAAAGATAATTATAAAATACCAAAACTGTTGATTAATATACACGGTCTGGAAGAACAAGATAGTATTGTTTTAAGTACTTCTAATGTAAAAGCACAACTGGTTAATTAGGATGATATAGTTTTTTGCATTAAGATATTTTACAAATAAGAAATCTAAGTTTTATATTTGTAAAATTCATAAATTTCCACTATTATGTTACAATTGTATATATAAGCAGATTAATATATTATTTAGTTATAAAGCAGGTAAATTGATTACTTAAAAAATGGGGGACAGATAGTGAAAAAATTTATTTTAATAATTTTGTTATTTACTATTTTGGTGTTTGTAAGTATTGGCTATGCTGATGGTTATAGTATGATTTTCTCTACAGATCATGATACAGAAGAATTGGAAAGACAAAAACAGTATAAAGTACCACCTATTAAAGGTTTGAAAGAAAATCTTAACAAGAATATAATAAATACTGTACCTGAAAACATTGACCGTAGTATAATGACTGTTCCTAATGATGGTTTTTTATATGTATATGACGATTTTATTTTAGAACAATATATGAGTGATGAGAAAAGATTTTTTGTAAGTAAGGTAGTTATAACTAATTGGTTTTATGATAGAACTAAGCCTATAGCATATTCACAAAAAGTAAAGGTTCGTAGAGATTGGGAAGTATCAATAAATTTACAGTCAGAAACAGAAGCAGGAAATGATTTTTTAGAAAGAATTGCTGATTCCACCGGGGTACAGGTTAGCAGTAGCTACACTGTGCCTGAATCTGAAACTATATTAGTTGGTCCTGTTGATATATCACCTAGAACCAAAGCAGCAATTAAAAGATATACGGGTGGATATTATGGCAGTGGTTATTTGAGATATAAAAAATACTCACCTTCAGGATTATCTTGGTTAGGTTATTACTATCAGAAAGCAGACGGATGGGTAGTATCTCCAACTACTAGCACCTTTGTGTTTACGGATTCTTCCTTATAGGAGATGGGTATATTTATTAAGGGGAAAGCGAAAAAGGGTAATTTTGCAGGATAAAAACTACCCTTTTTCAACAATCTAGAAATAAACTTTTAATTCTCTATTTTAACTGGATATATACATTTTCTCATAATATTCATCAAGCATCCTTTTAACTGCAAACTTCTCCTTTGTACTAAGGATGCTGTTTTTCATCATTTCTATCCATTTACTGCGGTTATCATAATAAGTAGGGATAACTTCTTCAAGGAGTACTTTGTATAGAGATTTTAGATCATGACTATCCTGTTCTTCTATGTTTTTACTTTCAAAGCCGTCTCCAAACTGCCATCCGTTAACTCCATCCTCACAGGCTTCAGGCCACCATCCGTCAAGTATACTAAGATTTAACACTCCATTCATGGCAGCTTTCATTCCAGAAGTTCCGCTGGCTTCCTTAGGTCTTCTAGGATTATTTAACCATACATCTGAGCCTCTTGTTAGTATAGCACCAATAGTCATATCATAGTTTTCTAAGAATACAACTGAATTGGGATATTTTTTGGACATTTTAACTAAATTCTCAACTATTTTTTTCCCTGTATCATCTAGTGGATGAGCCTTTCCTGAAAATACTATCTGGATAGTTCCATCGCTTAATAAAGGTTCGACTATAGTTTCATCACTGAATATAAAATTACTTCTTTTATAAGGAGCAGCTCTTCTTGAAAATCCTATTAATAGTTTATTTGGATTAAGTTTTACTCCATTTCTTTCCTGAATAAATTCAATTAGTTTTTTCTTATTATCCATGTGATTATTCCAAAGATTTTCGTTTTCCTCGGCAGCTTTAATCATTTTTTCGTCAACCCAAGTAGGCAAATGAATAGCATTAGTTATTCCAATTATTTCTGATCTATTATCTATATGAGACCACATCTTATTTGCAGTTTCACAGTGTAGTTGTGCAACTGCATTAGATATTCGAGAAAGTCTTAAAGCAGCTACAGTCATATTAAATGGAGCATTACCAATTTCAAACATCTGCTCTAGAGTTAGTCCATTATTTGCTCCCATATACATTAATCTATCTAAGTAATGAGATTCATTACCTTGAAGTATAGGAGTATGAGTCGTAAACACAATTTCATTTTTAGTTTTTTTAAATGCTTCACTATAAGACATTCCGGTATCCATTTTTTCTCTAATTAATTCAAATGCAGCTAAAACAGCATGACCTTCATTAAAATGGTATACATCAATTTTTATTCCTAATGTTCTTAACGCTTTAATACCTCCGATGCCTAAAACCATTTCCTGGGCAATCCTTTCTTCGCCAAACCATCCGTATAACTGCCCTGTAATCCAAGCATCTTCATTCTCAGGTAAATCAGTGTCTAATAAATAAAGAGGAGCATTGTCGAATTTATCTACTTTCCAAACTTTACAAACTACTTTTCTCTGACGTATGTTTACAGTTACCTTTACTCCCGTATCCTCTAAAAATTTGTATTCATAGTTTTTGTAACAATCATAAGGCTTGCAATCATCACCTATTTTTTGATCAGTATATCCTTGCTTCCATTTAATTCCTAATCCTACTATAGGGAATCCATGATCCTTAGCTCCCTTCATATAATCCCCGGCTAATATTCCAAGTCCTCCGGCATAAGTCTTTAAAGAAGTATCTAGTCCATATTCCATACAGAAATATGCAACCTTTGGAAGATTATTAATATTATTCATCATACCCCTCCTGCTTAAAATTATTTTATTTAGAAAATTCTTAATTTAATTATACTAAAAAAATCAAATTAATGCAATCGTTTGCATGAATTCTTTTTCAGATTTTAAATTATATAATCATTTAGGAAAGGAGTTTTATTTATCAAATAGCTTACAATTCTAATACACCCGCTTCTATAAACCGATAGTAAAGAATTCTATAGTGTTCGGATAAGACGAGTCAAGTAGATAGCCAAAATTTATAATTTTGTGCTAGTCACTTATACAGCGTGCAAGTAGATAGCCAAAATTGCAAAATGAAACTCAGAAAGATAAAGCTTCTGGGTACTACACTTACATCAAATCTAAGATTTGAGTAATTGCAGCAATTTTGTGTCAATCGCTTATACACAGTGACGCATTCAGATGGGGTTAAAAAACCACCTGAATGAGTAGATTTACTTTATCTATCTTTTATAAACAGTTATTTCACCCTTAGAAGGAATGGTATAGTTTTCACCATAAATATTAACATTAAACTCAGAGCCATTCTGTTGTTCTATAGCAACAATATTATTTTCTACTGACACTTTAATTAGGTGTCCTCTAAAATTAATTCTAAAAGAATATTTACTCCAGACATTAGGGATACAAGGATTTAAAGAAAGCATATCATCCTTGATTCTCATACCCCCAAATCCATAAACTATTGACATCCATGTTCCCGCCATACTTGTTATATGAAGCCCGTCTTCTGTATCATTATTGTAATTATCAAGGTCTAATCTAGATGTTCTAAGATACAACTCATATGCTTTATCTATATAACCAATTTCACTTGCAATAATAGAGTAAAGACATGGCGAAAGAGATGATTCGTGTACAGTTTTCGGTTCATAAAAATCAAAATTACGTTTCTTAGTTTCCAAATCAAATCTATCATTTAAAAAGAATAATCCTTGTAAAACATCAGCTTGTTTTATAAAACATGATCTAAGAATTTTGTCCCAAGACCAATTTTGATTTAACGGTAAATCAGTTTCTGACAAATCTTTCACTGATAACTGTTCCTTATCCATATAGCCATCCTGCTGCTCGAACACATCTAAAGAATCAATATGAGGATAATACATTTTATCAATTATATCTTTCCACTTACACATTTCAGGGTCAGATAGATTAAGTTTATCTGTTAATTCATAAAATCTTGTTGGATGTTCTTTCTGCAAATAAAAAATTACATCAAAGGTATATTCTAAATTCCAAGAAGCCATAGTATTTGTATACCAGTTATTATTTACATTATTTTCATATTCATTTGGACCGGTAACACCAAGAATCATATATTTATTTTTATATGGATTAAATGTTACTCTGCTAGCCCAAAACCTACTGATTTCAGTTAAAACTTCAAAGCCATAGTCTGCTAAATATTTTTTATCACCCGTATATTTCACATAATTATAAATAGCATAGGATATAGCAGCATTTCTATGTATTTCTTCAAACGTAATCTCCCATTCATTGTGACATTCTTCACCATTCATAGTTACCATAGGATACAAAGCACCTTTTAAACCTAGTTTTTGTGCATTTTCTTTAGCTTTTTCAAGATGATTGTATCTATATATTAACAAATTTTTAGCTATCTGATGGTTGGCTGTACTTAGATAAAAAGGAAGACAGTAAGCTTCAGTATCCCAATAAGTACTTCCACCATATTTCTCGCCGGTGAAACCCTTAGGACCTATATTTAACCTACTATCCATTCCGTTATAAGTCTGGTATAGGTGAAATATATTAAATCTAATCCCTTGTTGAGCTTCTACATCACCTTTAATAACTATATCGTTATTATTCCATCTAGTTTCCCAAGCAGAAGCATGTTCTTTAAATAAACTTTCAAATCCTTTTTCATATGCGTATTTTACCCTTTCATTAGCTTTATTTACAATGTCTTCGTCGTCATAATCTCTATTAGTAGTAACCGAAATATATTTATAAAGAGTTATACTCTTATTTTCTTCTGCACTTACAGAAATTTTATTTCCAACAAATTTTTCATTTTCCAGAACTGATATAGAGGAATTTATGGGAATGTTTTCCTCATGAATACACCACTTCATAGAGGTTGAAGCTATAAAATTAAGCTTCTTAGTTTTCATAGTAAGATTAGCATTGTATTTTTCTACATTCTTCTGTAGCTCTAACCAAAATTTTTCGTTATAATTGGAATCTTCATTACAAATATCTCCATCCAAATAAGGAGTAAAGGTTATGCTTGCATTACAGTTAATAGGTGTAATTTTATATGATATAGCAGCGAGTTCAGTATCAACAATACTTAGAAATCTTACTACTTCAACATTAAATTCCTTATTTGAGCTTGTTGTAATAGTGAATTTTCTCTTTAGGTAACCATTCTTCATGTTCAATATGCGTTTAAACGACTTAACCTTTGTTTTTGCTAAATCAATCACTTCATCATCAATAATTAAATCAATACCAATGAAATTAGCAGCATTTAATACTTTGGCAAAATACTCAGGATAACCATTTTTCCACCAGCCAACCTTTGTTTTATCTGGGTAGTATACACCTGCAATATATGTGCCTTGGAGACCGTCTCCTGTAAATCTTTCTTCAAAATTTCCTCTTATACCCATGTGTCCATTTCCTAAACTCATAACACTTTCATAAATTCTGTTCTCATCAGGATGAAAACCTTCCTCTACAATATTCCATTCATCTTTTTTAAAATATTTTTTCATAAAAACACCAGCCTTTTAATTAAAATAAACGCAAACGATTGCATAAAAATAAAAAAAAATATATTATAGTAATATCTATTAAATACTAGAATTATTATATCATACAAATACACATAATCTTAAAAAAATATTTTAAATTACTTAGTTTATTAAATTTTTATTAAGGGGGAACATTATGAGCAAAGTCAAAGGTTGTATTTTTGATCTTGATGGAGTAATTGTAGATACAGCTAAATATCATTATCTTGCATGGAAGAGGTTAGCCGGAGAACTTGGTTTTTATTTCTCCAAAGAAGATAATGAGAGATTAAAAGGAGTTAGCAGAATGAGATCACTTGATATTTTATTAGAAATCGGAGATATTCAAATTGATTATAAATCCAAATTAAAGTTAGCTGAGAAAAAGAATAATTGGTACAGAGAATATATCTTAGAAATGGATAGCTCAGAAATACTGGATGGAGTTATAGATTTTATTTCACAGCTAAGAGAAAACAATGTAAAAATAGCATTAGGATCAGCAAGCAAGAATACTGAGACTATATTAGAAAAGGTTGGAATGACTAACTGCTTTGAAGTAATTATTGATGGAAATAAGGTCGTAAAAGCAAAGCCTGACCCAGAAGTTTTTTTAAAGGCAGCGTCTTTACTTAATTTACGTCCTCAAAACTGTGTAGTGTTTGAAGATGCTTTAGCTGGAATAAAAGCAGCTAAAATGGCAGGAATGTATACTGTTGGTGTCGGTTCTAAAGATATATTAAAAGATGCTGATATTGTAATACCGGGATTACATGCTATATTAGCTAATGAATTATTATCATTATTTTAAATTATCAACCAGGTACAAATATATAAAAACAACTAGAAATCTCTACTGAAAATTTTAAAACTACAATGGTCATCGACCTATGGTGTTTTCTAAATTTCCATAGATCGACAACATTACTGATGGCTTGATAATATAGGATTTATATATCAGAACTTAATTTGTACGTATTAAAATCAGTGTTTCTGAGAGTTTTTTAGGCGTATAGATTAAAGTTTCTACTTAAATCCCTATATTCATCTTTAAACTTATTATAGCCATTAACTTAACTCACAGCTTATTTTATATATTTATGAAATAAGCTAATAAGATCGTCTCTAACGCTTTTATTATTTATAGTATCTTTAATTGCTTTATTTATAGTTTCCGTCCTTACCTCTTTTCCTATTAACTTTCTTTCCAGCCCATTAAAATTTTCTAGGATAAGGGCATCGGTATTAAAGCTACAATCTTTAAATTTACCATCTATTACATCATAACTAAACTCAATAACTGCCCAGTCAAATTTTTCAGCTATTGTAATGGAGTAACTAGGACTCTGAGAATATATCCAATCCCAAGATCTGTTCTTTGTAACTTCATCTTTTATAATATCCATAGATATATTAAGTTCTTCTATGGATTCTACAGTCCCATATACTAATTCAAAGGAATTGTATAAAGATTTTTTTATAGTCTCAATTGATATGTCTGGATTTAATTCCGATAAATTTACAACCCTTGATTTTACCGATGCTATAGCCTTTGAGTCAATTTTGATTGCCGATACACTGAGATAACGCATCATTTTTTGAACATCTACGTCCAATAGCAGAGTTCCATGATGACAGTTAATATCATTTTCAGAATAAAAGGCATTTCCTGAAAATTTCTTTCCATCTATAACTATGTCATTTCTGCCACTGTACTTGGCATTTAACCCGAAGGGCTTAAGACATTCTATAATTACTTGTAGTTGTTTGTTTACATCGTAATTTTCTTCTCCGGTAATAAATGAAAAATTCAAATTTCCCAAATCATGATATACTGCTCCTCCACCGGAACATCTTCTAACAAGGGAAACATTATTAATCCTAATTTCCTCTAGGTTACATTCCTGATAGGGATTTTGATTTCTACCTATTACTATTGTGTTTTCATTTTGCCAAAGTAATAATATAATATCGTTGTATTTTGCATTTTGAATAAGATGTGTCTCAATTGCTAAATTAACGGCTGGGTCCTTTGATGACGTTAAATATATCTTAGGAATCAATCTATGCAAAATGTATCCCTCGATTCTTTAACATTAATAACGACTCATGAATTCCTTCAGACAGGGTTGGATGGGCATAAATTACTTGAATTGCATCATCTATTTTTACCTTATGTTGTATTAAATTCGAGATAACTGCAATCATGTCTGTTCCATGAGCACCAACAATAACTCCGCCTAGAAGGATATCTTCTTTTGAATCTGCAATTAATTTAATAAACCCATCTGTAGCATTCATTACTAGTGCTTTTCCACTAGCTATCAGTGGAAACTTAGCCACTTTAATGTCCATGCCCTTTGCAGCAGCTTCTTTTTCAGTCAGACCAATATGTCCAATTTCTGGACTTGTAAATATGGCACTTGGTACTAAATCATAATGGGCCTTGATTTTACTGCCCTTTATATGCTCTACTGCAACTAGTCCTTGGTGTGAAGCCACATGAGCAAGCTGAACAATATTTGTCACATCACCTATTGCATAAATAGAAGGGGATGAGGTTTGCATATATTCATTAACGGCAATACCATTTTTCCTTTCATTTAATATCACTTTCAATTTATCTAATTCTATACTGTCAATATTTGCTCTTCTTCCAACTGACATTAAAATCTTATCGCTGCTAAGGCAGTGGTCTTCATCATCTTTCCTAAAGGTTGTTATTAACTGTCCGTCAACTGTTTCTTGTATTTTATTAACACAAGAATTTTCAAAAATCTTAATTCCTTTTTTCTTTGCAATAGATGACATATATTCTATAACATCATCATCTAACAGTGATAAAATCTGAGGTGCATATTCTACTACAGTTACTTCAGAACCCAACGATCTATAAATAAATGCTAACTCCATTCCAATTACACCGCCACCTATTACAGTCAGCTTCTTTGGAATTTCATCTAAAGAAAGCATCTCTTTACTTGTCAATACATTTGACAGGTCGGCTCCTTCTATTGGCAATGTGTTGACAGATGAACCAAGGGCCAAAATGGTGTTTACCGGTTTAATGGTTACATCGATTTTTTTAGTTTTAACACTGAATGTCTTTTCATCAACTGCGACTGCATTGCCTTCGATTACTCTAACATTGTTAGTTTTCAGTAATTGGGCGATTCCCCCTACTAATATATCTACAACTTGGTCTTTTCTTTCAATGACATCACTTAAAGATACCCTGTAATCACTTACATGGATTCCAAAAATATCAGCATTTTTTATATTTTCAAGGATATGAGAACTCTCGGTCATTGATTTTGTGGGAATACAACCGTAATTTAAGCATGTTCCACCTAAACGATTTTTCTCAACAAGAACTGTATTAAGACCCAGTTGAGCACCTCTGATTGCAGCTACATAACCGCCTGGTCCACCGCCTATTACCAATAAATCACAGATAATTTCTTCTTTTTTAGGTTTTGTTATCCCAAAGGAGTACTTAGGGTTCTTAGAGTCTGCTTTTTCAGGTTTGTTATCTGACCTCTCGCCCTCTATAAAACCTACTACATCCTTTTTTGAAACTGTCTGGCCTTCCTCTATATTTAGCTCCATCAAAATACCATTAGCGTTGGCAGTAAAATTTAAGCTTCCTTTACCCGATTCTAGACTAAATATTACATCTCCAACTTTAACCTCGTCTCCAACTCTTTTAGAGATTTTTCCTACCTTTGCCTTTGTATCATGTCCAGATAGCTTTTCGATAATCAATTCACACTTCATCCTATAT
>JANQLB010000068.1 GCA_028280805.1 Tissierellales bacterium | reverse complement strand
ACTAATCTTAATAAGAACTATGTTAAAAAGAGGCGGCTCTTCAAGATTAAAATGACGATTATTTTCCTCATTGTATTTTTTAAGTCTTATATCTTCTTTTTCTTCACTAGCTTTATTAGAAATATCTATAAACTCTAAAGGTAAATTAATGTCATTTAATATAAACTGTCTCAGCTCACCATTATCTTCCTTTATATATGTCCTTAGACTTTCATGTCTTCTAACTAATTCTTCAAAGGCAAGTTTAAGTCTGTCAACATTAATTTGATAATTAAAGGTTTCTTTTAGTACCATGTTATAAGCTGTACTGTTTGATTCTATTTGATTCACTAACCACAACCTCTTCTGATTAAATGATACTTCATAAAAATCCTTACGTTCTGCTTTTGTAATTTTCTTATACACTCTTCTTTCTTTGACTTGTACTAATTCTCCTAACTCTTTTATAGTAGATTTTTTATATAAATCCATTATAGAAATCTCAATATTGAACTTATTATTTATATTATTTATCATCTGCATAGCCTTAATTGAATGTCCGCCTATTTCAAAGAAATTATCGTATATTCCGACTTTTTTAACATCAAGAACTTTTTGCCATATATCTACTAATTCTTTTTCAATATCATTACTTGGAGGAACATATCCGGTATTTATTAAACTGCTTTCTTTAGGGTCCGGTAAAGCTTTTTTATCTATCTTACCATTTGGCGTTAACGGCATGCTTTCTAAGTAAATAAAGTATGATGGTATCATATAATCAGGAAGCTCTTTTCCTAAATACTCTTTAATCTGTATCACTGTTAATTCTTTATTTCCTGCTATATATCCACATAAATATTTATCACCATTGTTACCTTCTCTAGCCAATACCACTGCTTCTTTAACATCTTTATGCTTTAATAAACTGCTTTCTATCTCTCCAAGTTCTATTCTAAAACCTCTAATTTTAACTTGATTATCTATTCTTCCTATAAACTCTATATTTCCATCGGGAAGCCATCTTGCTAAATCTCCTGTTTTATATATCTTTTCTCCTTTAATGAATGGGTTTCCTACAAACTTTTCTTTTGTTAACTCCGGTCTATTTAGATATCCTCTTGCTAATCCATCTCCCCCTATACACAATTCTCCAACTACTCCAATCGGTTGTAATTTTTCTGTTTTTGTTCCAACTATATATGCTGTAGAATTGGATATGGGTTTTCCTATCGGTATACTTTCATCATAATCTTTTTGTATCTTATAACATGTAGAAAAAGTTGTATTCTCTGTCGGTCCGTACCCATTGATTACCTTAAGATTTTTACATTGTTTTCTAACATTATTTATATGTTTCGGTGATAGTACATCTCCTCCTACCAGCAAGTATTTACATGAATTAAACATACCGGGATTTTTATCTGCCAGTTGATTAAATAAAGATGACGTTATCCATATTATACTTATCTCTTTATCTTTTATCTCTTTTGATAACTTGTCTGCATTTATTATTGTATTCTTATCTGCCAAGCATAGTATTGCTCCATTAAGTAAACTTCCCCAAACTTCCAGAGTTGAGGCATCAAACACTATCGCTCCTGTCTGCAGTATCCTATCATTTTGGTTAATTTCTATATAGTTAGTATTTTTAACTAATCTAATAACAGATTTATTTTCTATCATCACACCCTTAGGTTTCCCTGTAGAACCGGATGTGTACATTATATAAACTAAATCATTTAATTTATTTACATTTTCTAGATTGTTTAACTCTTTTGAATAAATTGTTTTCTCATCTAAACAAATTATTTCTTTATCAAAATCTACCTTATGTTCATCTTTAGAATGAGTCAGCAGTATACTAACATCACAATCTTCTAACATATATTTGATTCTTTCTTCTGGATAATCTAAATCTATAGGTAAATATGCACCTCCTGATTTTAATATTCCAAGCATTCCTATTATCATTTCAAAGGATCTATCTACCATTATTCCTACTACAGTATCCGGTTTAACACCTCTTTTTCTTAATACCCTTGCTAGACTATTAGCTTTTTCATTTAACTCTTTGTATGTAAGACTCTCATCTTCATATACTACTGCCGTATTATCCGGTGTTTTTTCAACTTGTTCTTCAAATAACTGATATATCGTTTTATCTTTTGGATAATCTGACTTTGTATCATTGAATTCTACTAATAGCTGATGTTTCTCTTTTTCAGATAGAATATCAATGTCCTTTATCTTAACATCTATATCCATTGATATTTCTTTTAGTATATTTGTAAAATGATTAGCTAACCTTTCAATGGTACTTTCTTTATAAAGGTTTGTTGCATAGTTAATATTTAATGATATTTCTCCATCTTCCTCTATAGCTGTAATTGTCATATCAAATTTTGCAATCTCGTTCTCTAAATCATAAGTTGATATTTTTAATCCTTCTAAATCCAAGTTCTTTTCACTGAC
>JANQLB010000008.1 GCA_028280805.1 Tissierellales bacterium | reverse complement strand
ATAAGCAAGGCTCCTTTTTATCCTATGCTTATAGAATTCGAGATTAACCTCTAAATTCCTTTTTGAAAAAAATGGGAATTTATATAAAATACTTAACTGGAAATATTAGTTAAGCCGAATATGAATTGAAAGGTGGTGCTCGAAATGGTAAAATTATACTTGGAATTTACAAATTCATATTGATTGAGTAGAAAATTCTGGATAAATTTAGCAAAAAATCTGTGTAAATATTTTACACGCAGATTTTCGGTTAGTACAATTTCCCCAAAAGGAAATTCTAAAAATAGGCAAGGATCTTGGTGCTCCTGAGGGTTTACTGAATAAAGAGGAATAAAAGCATAAAAATGATAATAAATTAGGAGGATGAAAATGAAAATAGAGATAAAAAATATAGAAAAAAACTATAATAATATGAAAGCGTTACAAAATTTTTCGTGCACTTTAAATGGCGGAGATATCATAGGTTTGGTAGGGGCAAATGGTGCAGGGAAAAGTACTTTACTTAAAAACGTTTCTGGGCTACTTACACCTGATTTAGGAGAAATATCTTATCATGATCTTAAACAGAATGAGGTGGTTTATATACCAGAGCGACCTGATTTATTTCCTTTATTAACAGTGAAAGAACACTTTAAATTTATAGCTATAGCTAACGGAATAAATAACTGGCAAGATACAGCGGAAGAATTAATGAATAAACTTAAAATTAATGAAAAGCATGATTCTTTTGGTTATGAACTATCCAAAGGCATGAAGCAAAAATCCATGTTGGCACTTTCTTTATTGCAAAGCCCAAAGGTTGTTTTATTTGACGAACCATTTTCAGGTCTTGACCCTCAATCTGTAAAAGAACTCAGTGATATTATTCTTAAATTCAAGAAAAAAGACAGAATTATTGTTATTTCCAGTCATAACCTGAATATTATCCATCGTTTATCAGATAAAATTTTAATGATTAATAAGGGACAATTATTAAGAGATCAGTCAATTGAAGATACCATAACTGAAATGCAAGATAAAGGTTGCTTGTCATTAGAAGAACTTTTTTTGGAGGTGATATTAAGTGCAACTAGTTAAATCTTTTTACTATTTAGAAGTTAAATCTTTATACAATAAGTTTAAGAACTGGTCTAACCATAAATTACAGTTGTCATTTTATCTAGTATTTATTATTTTAAGTGTTTGTTCTTTTTTCATCTCTCCAATAAATGTAGTGTCTGAAATACCAATGTTTTCAACTGAATATTTGAAGGACATTGCTTATTTATCATCACTATTTATTTTGTTGTATAATATACACGCTGGTTGTAAACGTTTATGTATTGGTATTCCGTCATCAAGCTCACCATTATTATTTTATTTGCCAGTTAATAAGAAGAGAATAATTCATTATTTTTTTCTTAAACAAGTTATTCTAAAACTTATCATCACTATGTTTGGAACGTACTTCTTTTTCATGTTTATTACAGGAAGGATATTCGTCAGTGGTTGGAGTATAAGTTGGATAGGTTTTTTTATTTTGCTTAGTTTTGGGGATATTATTTCAATATTTACTTTTAGTATTAGGAAAAGATTTAACATAAAGTTAAACTTTATACCATTATTAATAATTATAGGATTGGCTGTATATCTATCTAAGGTGGCTTTAACCAGTGAATTAAGCCAAGTTGTAATAGCTTGGAGGGAAATTTATAGTCATTTTACTATCCTTTTTAATTGGTTTGTAAAGCTATTAATAAATCCCGTTTTGCCAAATACATTAGATATTTTTTCAATTATTAGTTCAGTAGCAATACTGATAGTTTTGTTTATAGCTAGTATACTATTTTTACCTGACTGTAAAGAGGATTTCTTATATATCTTGAAGCAGCGACAAGATATGGATGTTGCATATAAGGATAATAAAGATTATCAGGAGAGTATATTATTATTTCTTTCCCCTGAAAGAAATAACCGAATAGCTAAATGGGAGCCAGGTTATGGAATAATTAAAGCTTTGTTGTGGAAAGAGTTAATTGAGTGGGAAAGAATAAAAAAAGAAGAGTCGAAATATATGATACCAGCATCAATTGTAATTGGTTTTATTGTAGGAATGCTAGTTATTAGATGGGAATTACCTAACTGGTTAATTTTAATATCTGTCTTAATTAATAATTTTGGAGATGGTGGAACGGTTATTAGAGAAAGTAGAAGAAGCTTGATATATAACTTATCAGCAACTTGGAATGAAAAGTTAAAAGCATTAGCTATATTACCCTTCATAGAGAATACTGCTTACTACCTAATTTCTGTAGTTACCTACTTTGGAGTAATTTATTATAATTCTGGTTTTTTTGATTTGAGTAGATTCATTATGGTAATGATTCTAGTAGGGTTGTTAGATTTGTTATTTATAACATTAGGTCTACTAGGTCACTTAGTGAGTACGAACCTTATTGGAGTCTTTAAAAAGTGGGTTCAAATTTCTCTCCTTCTAATTCATTTTATTGTAGTTGTAATCACAGTTAGTTTTGTCGATTGGAATCTAGGTGGGATATTAGTTATATATGGAGGGCTATCACTGTTAATTGCTTTATGGTATAGAATAGTGGTTGATCAATTAAATAAAACTAGCTATGAAAAGATGAACAATAGAGGATAAAAGTGATGACACAGATGTAGATTTAAATGTTGGATAAGTAGAATCATGGCGAGGTACCTGTATGCAGGGCAATGGAGGCGTTGCAGAAGGAGTATCTAGATTTAATCAAGAAAGCAAGGAATAAGATAAAGAACTTAAATTGCAATAGCAGATTAATTAAAATAAACATTTATCTACTGAGTTTTCCCAAATTGATATAACTTTCACTAACACATCTTTGAAAGTTTAATTAAAAGGTAGTCTTGGAAAAACTATTCTCTATTAGATGATTAGATGAGAGGAGTTAGAGAATCAATTATGGTAACTATCGCCATGTGGAGTGCTGTGGGTTGATTAATGAAAATTTATATCAAATAAGATCAATCTGTCGTTTGGGAATGACTTAATTAAACAGATGACGACATAATTTTATCTAGGGTACATATAAAAATTGAGAGGAGAATGTAACGTGATAGAATCAACAAACCAACACTTCAAACAAATAATGCAAAAAAACCTATCGAAAAAGTCGGATACAAAGGCTGTTGTTGGATGGTTTTTTGAGGACGTGGAATCAGTGGTTACTTACGGTGACTTTGGCTTAATGAACCCTGAAATTATGAGTTTTCAGATAGGCTCTGTTACTAAACTATTTACAGCAACATTGTCATCAGTTTTTCATTATAATGGGAAACTTAATCTTAAAGGGAGGGTTGGAGACTACCTTCAGTTAGATGCAGATAGCACAATTAGAATGATTAAAGTGGAGGATTTGCTGACTCATCACGGGGGGGTACCTTCAGCACCAAAAGAACTTCTGGGGAAGTATGATAAATTGAATCCATATCAGCATATCACTTCAAAAAGACTTATGGACTACCTGAATAAGTACAAAAAGCCGATTAAGTCTAGGCGTAACTTTCAATATTCGAATTTAGGGTTTGCTATTATGGGGCAAGTCCTGGAAGAAATATCAGGTAAAACTTATGAAGAGCTGGTTAAAGAAGAAATTTGTCAACCGTTAGAAATAGATGACATATGGATAACCCCACCAGAAGATGACAAAAATTTAGCGCCGGGAGCCATGAAAAGAAATAAGGAATTATCTAGATGGGAATTGAATGCCATAGGGGCTGCAGGAGCCATCGATGCCAACATCAAGGATATGCTAAAGTTTGCTAAGGGAAATCTTAGAGGGCATCCTTTTTATTCGAGATGTGAAATTTGCCACAAAGCTAATAGAACAGTTTCCAAGGACTTAGATGTTGGGTTAGGTTGGATGATAACAAGACATGAGGGTATAGGGGAACTTCATTCCCACAATGGTTCAACTGGCGGATTTAATAGTTTTATAGGTATACATCCCGAGGGTAGATTTGGTGTGGTAGTTTTGACAAACTGTAGTATGTCGATACTTAACTTAATAGGATTGTCCAAAGATCATGCGGCTTCTATTGGCTTTGAAGGATTGAAACTCATATTCGGCTTATTCAGTTAAGTATTTTATATAAATTCCCATTTTTTTCAAAAAGGAATTTAGAGGTTAATCTCGAATTCTATAAGCATAGGATAAAAAGGAGCCTTGCTTAT
>JANQLB010000100.1 GCA_028280805.1 Tissierellales bacterium | reverse complement strand
GCTCTTGTTGCTCTGGCTCTTGTTGCTCTGGCTCTTGTTGCTCTGGCTCTTGTTGCTCTGGCTCTTGTTGCTCATTATTTTCATCATTAGAATTATCTTTACGATTTAACTGTTTTTCTAAAGCATTTATCGTAGCTTTTAGACTTTCTATCTCCTGTTGTTGTGATGATATAATATTATTTTTTTCATTAATAGTTTCTTGACCATTATTTAATTGACTATCTAAGTTTCCTAATTTAGTTCTTAATCTAGAATTTGACGAATTTAAATCTTCTATCTCTTTATTTAAATCACTATTTTTATTAGAAAGATTATCAATTTCTTCTTCTAATATCTTATACTTATTAGATAAATTATCATTTTGTAAAACTAATTCATCATATAGTAAAGTTAGTTCATTGTAGTTCTTTATTAATTCTTCTTTTTCAGCTTGTAGTTCATGATTATTAGCTTCTACTTCTTTTATATGCAGTTCAAGTTTTTCGTTACTATCTTTTAAATCTTGATTAATTGTTTCAAGCTCATAAATCTTTTGATTGTTTATATTTATCTGACTTACTAAATTACTAACCTCATTATATACATCATTTAAATAAAGCTGTAGATGCGGAACTACTGCATTTGTAATTTTTAATTGATTTTGAGACATTTCAAATAAGTTTATAGGCATCTTCATTTCCTGTGTCTGTTGATTTGTTTCACTAATTTTATTGCTGTATTCTATAGCCGAAGCCGTACTGCTCTGTGGCAATTTCCAGTTAACATAACTAGCTAGATAAGTAATAATATTAGTAATCTCAGAATCAGCAAAATCATCACTAACTGTCACATTACTGTTCTTTTCTTTAGGTATCTGACTAAAGAAAACTTGTCGAAGTTTTCTTTTGGAAACTTGAATGTCTTGTTCATCTATGATATATCCATTTAAAGCTCTTATAACAATTTTACCGTTTATATAAGGATCACCACGTAACAGTTCTCTTAATTGAGAAAAAATTACTTTAAAGCGAATATCTGCTTTTCCGATATTACTGTTATAATCTGTTACTTTAATAGGGTTTATATGTTGTATATAATTATATAAGTCTCCTGTAACTTCATAGTACATTTCTGGAATTGTTTTTCCTGTAATTTCAACGGTAATAATCATTCTTCTTATTGAAGAAGGATCTTCAGTTATGTTTATAATCTTAATTATATCTTCTTGAGATGTACTGGACACTGTAAAATTTGTCTTATCTGTTTCTGTAAACCATGAATACGTATCAAGATTTGCTAAAAAAACAAAGGCAATTAAACATCCTGACATAAAAATACTTAAAACCTTAAATAAAAATTTAGCTATATAAGCTTTTCTTTCCTTCAGATAAATCTCACCTCCTTAAAATATCTATCTGTTTACAATATTTTTATTTTATTGTTTATAATAAAATGCTTTGTAATTATTCACTATGCTCTATATGATATTCTAACAATTTACAAAGCATTGTAAATACTTCTGCTCTTGTAACCTTATTATTTGGCTTAAAGGTATTATCAGGATAACCTTCAACTACCTTATTCTTAACACCTGCTTTTATATACTCTAAAGCCCAGTCATCAATATCTTTCTTATCAGTAAATTCTAATTCAAAATCTTCATTAATCTCTTTTTCAAACGCTCTCATTAAAACAGCTGTAATCTCTTGTCTAGTTATATTGTTATTAGCTTTAAATATATTTCCGGGGTATCCTGTAAATATTCCTTCATTAGATGCTGCATAGATGTAACCTCTAGCCCAATTTGGTATATTATCTTTATAACCTATCTTATCAATAACAGATATATCTAACTTTAAAGCTCTTGAAACTAAGACAGCTACTTCAGCTCTAGTTATATAATTTTCAGGTCTAATTGTTTCATCTGGATAGCCTACTATAATTCCATGCTCAATCAAAGTCTCAATACAATCGTGAGCCCAATGCCCATCTGTATCCTTTACATCAGGAGGATCGGGGTCATATGATGGTGAAGGTGATGGGTCAGGTAAGTCTGATTTTACAGAAGCATTTACTGTAAAATCAACTTTTGCTGTTATACCTGCTATATTTAGTTGTGCTGCATTATCCATTGTGATTGTATATACTAAATATATAGATTCATTTCTATTCAAGGATAATGGACTGCTTACTCCATCTTTAAAAGTGTTAAAATCTCCATCAAATATTTTTCCTTTAATAAGGTTATCTACTGGATTTTTATGCTCAACTTTTACTTTCATATTTGTTAAATAAGAAACAGCATCTTGATCTTCAAATCCTATCTCTGAACCATCTTTGCTTAAACTGCTAATATTCATTCCCAGACTATTTATTTGAACCCTTCTGTTATAATCATTTATCAGTTTCAATGTTCCTTTAGCAGAATATCCCGGATACCAAGGTCCCTGCCCTTCAACTCCATTACTAGAAAACATTGCCGGAGCTTTGCTATTCCCGCCAATTCTTATAGTAGTATAGTTATCAGTAGCTAAGGTAGAGTTATATGTAATTAATCCAAGTACAAAACAAACGACTATTACTAGTACAAAAGCCGTAATTAATGATATTTTTTTTAACAATCTTCCACCTCCTTAAACCAGTTTTAGAAAGATTATAAGCATATATAAAGCTGCATATATCAATTAAATAGAAAGGTGAACAAAAGTTCACCCTTCTATTTAATTAATCTAGTAATTTTTCTGCTATATTTTCAGGTATCCAGATATTCATTGTTGCACTTGGAACTTCTGTCTGAATTATTCCGTTAGCTGTACCCATTCTTCCTAAATTTGAGCTTGTATAAGAACCTCCATTAAGATTATCGTGGTAAACTGTTACACTATTATTTGCTGTATCGTATTTAACCTTTGCATTTATTAAGACATTATTGCTGTCATCAATAAGGAGTGATTTACCACTATCATTTACATAAACCTTAGTAAATACAGCACTATCCTGTAATTGATTTACAGTAACCTCAACATCTATATCACCTGTTAACCCTTGCCATTCGTTATCTTTTCCATCATTAGTTCCCCAAGGCCAGTCAATTATTACTGCATATGAATAGCCTTTTTTAACATCATCTTTACCAATTAAAACAGTGTCAGTTAGTTCAGATAAAACTTGATAGCTACTGTTTCCATCATGACCATAATAAACTAATTTAACATCTACCGGAGTTCCATCTTCAAATAAACCTGATCCAGATGTAGTAATTGCAACATTGGCACTTACATCTAACTGAGTTCCGGCTAAACTAAAATCAAATGGAAACATAATACTTTGACCTGGTTGTATGTTATCAACACTGAATTTAGCATCTTGAGTAGAACTTAGGTTGTCTTTCCAAGAAGTGAAATTAAAGCTTGCTGCTGTTATAGTATTATCCACACTACCTAATGTCATACTATAATAAGCAAATGTTCCTATTCCTAAACCAAATGCTAATACCCCTATTAATACTAAGCTTAATAATGCTTTTTTACTCATTAAAAAAATCCTCCTTTAGTCCTATTTTATTTCTTTTATTTTTGAATATATTAATAATGAACCATTATAACCTTTTTAGCATCTCTCCTTTCTAATCAATCTTTTGTTTACTAGATATAAGATTTCAACGTATATTAGTGTATAGTGTTTAACTACTTGACAACTTTACTATCTTTTGTCATCCTATACTTTAGGTTCTTTAGTTCTGCTCCTATAAGTAAAATTATTGGTAATAGTATAAGCAGTATAAAACCTTGAGGACTTCTTAAGAAACTTATCATATGTCCACCATTAGGTATATTAAATGATAATCGCCCTATGAGTTGTTCCTGAGAAATTAATTGACTATCTTCAACATTATTGGCATCGCCTTTGGTTTTAAAATATAGTTTCCCATCTTGTGAAACAATATCAACAACTCTATGAGTAACTAAAGTATCGTAACTAATCCTATAGGTGATAACATCATTTATTTTTATTTCCTCAGCATTTATTTGTTTTACAATTATCATATCTCCAGCTTCTAATAAAGGACTCATACTACCCGATAGTACAGACATAGGCTTGTATCCTAGTATAGAAGTTACCTGCCCTGAATTATTTCTAGATTGAACCATAGAGTAAATGGATAACATAACTAATAATATTAATATGCAAATAGTTATATTAATAGACCATTTTAATAAACTTTTCATTTAAAATTCATCTCCTTTTTTCGGTATTGTTCCCTGAAAAATCAATTTTTATGGTTTTATGGTATTTGCTCTGCTTTTTATGCCATAATAAATATATATATAATTAGCTTGTCCTATTCTACTTTTTGTATTTTTACATAAAATTAACCCAAAGTTACACTCTGGGTATTATTAACTTTCAATATATTTTATTTAGCTTCATCTCTTGCCTTCTCTAAATTTTTAAGGAGGACGTCCATTTTTATTTTCAATAGCTCTTTATTTTTATTTTTAATTACTGATATATAATCATCAACAGAAAGAGATAGGGTTTTCATAAGTTCCTCTTTGTCCTTACTTAGCTCAATCTTCTTCTCTATCCTATCTAAAGTAGATTTAAGGTTTTGTGAATTTTCCTGTGCCTTATCCCATGATTCGGCACTACCATCTAAATGTATCTGTCTAGCATAATGCATTAGACGCAAAATTTCTCCGTCAGGATTACCTTTGTAAAAGTCAAAAAATCTAGCCATATGTAAGGTAATACTATTTAAGCTCATTAAGGCATCCATATCATTATCTTCATCTACTGCAATAGTCAAATTATTAAGTGCATCTTCAAATTTTTTAATATCTTCTTCACTAGCACCATCTTCTATTGCCTTAGTTTCATAACCATTCCAATGAGTATGAATTTGCTCAACTTTTTTTGAAAGACTTTCTCTCATCATCAGGATACTTTGTTCTTTTTTCATTTCAGCCATCTTTTTTTGTCGTTCTATCATTTCTTCAGGGCTTTCCTTTTCTTCACCTTGACCTTGACTTTGGTTTTGACCTTGGTCTTGACCTTCTTGCCCTTGATTTTCTCCACCTTCACCCTGTTGTTGTGAATCTTGGGTTTTTCCTTCATCTTGTTGCTTCTTTTCTTGTTCCTCAGCGATTTGAAGCTCTATAGGTTTTTCTATTTCTTCTTGCAGCTTCTCCATCTCTTTCTGTACCTCTTCTAACTTTCCTTCTAATGTTGAAAGCTGATCAGGTATCTTATCCTTCTCTTCTTCTTGAGGTTTAGGATTTTGCTGTTGAAGCTGACAAGAGATCATTGTAAACATAAATAAAATAATTATTAAAGAAGTATATATTATTCTGGATAATCTTAACCTTTTCATAAAAATAATCACCTCAAGGTTAGTATAACCTAAGGTGATTATTTTTAAAGAAAATATTATTAAATTATTCTATAAGTTAATTAGTGCCATCATGCCCATAACATAACTATAAATTCCAAATCCAGAAATTTGTCCTATACATCCGGCTGCCGTAATAGATGATTTCCTATACTCTTCTCTAGCATATATATTACTTATATGTACCTCAACAGCCGGAACTTTTACTCCCTTTAATGCATCCAGTATAGCAATACTGTAATGTGAATATGCTGCCGGGTTAATAACAATACCGTCATATTTATCTTTACTATTCTGAATATGACTCACTAACTCGCCTTCTATATTACTCTGAATAATATCTATATCAATTGATAATTTTTTGGCTTTATTTTTTAAATACTCACAAAATTGATCATATGTCATATTTCCATATATATCTTTTTCTCTTATTCCTAATAAGTTTATATTAGGACCATTTAGTATTAATAACTTCAAATAAATTACCTCCAGTTATAAGCTTTTTTTGACTTTTTTATAAACTCTTTCAGTAATAGTATCATTAATATTTATATTATTCCATATCTCCTGAGCCTTGACTGCCTGACCTATAAGCATGTATAAGCCGTTTATTACTTTAAGTCCTTCTTCTTTTGCATCTTTTAAAAGTTTAGTTTCACTAGGATTATATATCAAATCTACTACAGTATGAAATTTAACAGTATTATATTTATCAATAGGAGAAAATTCTATGTGTGGATACATACCTACAGGAGTACAATTTATTACGATACCTGAAACTTTAATATTATTTAAGTCTGAATACTGTATAACGTTGAATTTCGGATATTTCTGTTTTCCTATATCAATATCTCTGCTAACCATAACTATATCTTTAGCATTATTATCTACTAGATACTCAGAAACTGCTCTAGATGCTCCTCCTGTTCCAAGAATAACTACAGTTTCATTTTTTGTAGAGACATTATTTTTATTTAAAAGCATACCAAAGCCTGAATAATCTGTATTATACCCAATCATTTTGCCATTATCAAAGGCTATAGTATTAACAGCACCTATCTTATCAGCCTCATTGGATAAGTTATGTAAATGCTTAATTATTTTAACCTTATAAGGTATTGTTACATTAACACCATTTACTCTTAAAACATTTAATCCAGAGGCAGCCTCCTTAAGATTATTTTTATCTATCTCAAATAAATGATAGTAACCGTTTATATTCAGCTCTTTAAAAATTAATGTATGTATTTGAGGTGATATACTATGAGACAGTTTTTCTCCTATAAGTCCATAAAGCTTATTAATAAAATCACTTCCTTTTTTGCAGCCTTTTGCTTATTTCTATAAGATTTATTAAAAAATCTTTCAAGTAATTCTCAAGAGTTTTATCTGTTAAATATTTTATACTCTTATCAATTACATATTCTTCTCTAGAACTATCTAATACAGGCATGTTTCTTTTAGATTTATATTCTCCTATTTTAAGTACTGTCTCCATCCTTTTTTCAAAGAGAAATACTAATTCTCTGTCTATATCGTCAATTTCTTTTCTTAAAACGTCTAGCTCATCCATGTCCTACCCTCCTTGTCAATCAGTAAATCTGTTATTACTATTGAAGTAACAGCATCAATTACAGGAACAGCTCTAGGTACAATACAAGGATCATGTCGTCCATCTATCTCTATAACAGTGTTTTCTTCTTTGTTAATATCAATTGTATTTTGAATTTTTCCTATTGAAGAAGTAGGCTTGATTGCTACTCTAAAGATTATCGGCATTCCATTACTGATTCCTCCTTGAATTCCACCACAATTATTCGTATAAGTTCTAATATTATTATCCTTTATGTAAAATTCATCATTAGCTTGAGAACCTTTTAGCTTTGCTATATTAAATCCTTCTCCAAATTCTACTCCTTTTACTCCGGGAATAGAAAAAAATATATGAGCTAAATTACTTTCTAAGGATTCAAAATATGGGGAACCGATTCCTGCTTGTAAATTTAATACTGCTGTTTCTATTACTCCTCCTACAGAATCCTTATCTTCTCTTGCTTTTTCAATACATTCCTCCATTTTTTCGCGTTTTTTATTATTAATAACAGGCAGAAAAGATTTAGAAAGCTTTATTAATAATTCTTCGTCAGTATCAAGGACTTCAAAGTTACTATCTATGATATTACTAATGCTTTTTATATGACTGCCGATTGTTATTTTTTTTCTTCTTTCTAAAATTTGTTTGCAAATTGCCCCTGCAAAAACCAAAGGAGCTGTTAATCTGCCTGAAAAATGTCCTCCACCTCTATAGTCATTATATCCTGAATATCTCATATAACCTGTATAATCAGCATGACCGGGTCTCATTAAATTCTTTATATCATCATAGTCAATAGATTTACTATTATTGTTTTTAATTACTGCACATATAGGAGTTCCCGTCGTGAAGTCATTAAATACACCACTTAAAATTTCAAAATTATCTCTTTCCTTTCTTGAGGTTACAAGCTTATTTTTACCGGGAGCTCTCCTCTGCATTTGATTGTGTATATACTGCTTATCAACAATAACTCCAGGCGGCAATCCATCTATTATTATACCTACTGCATCTCCGTGAGATTCTCCAAAAATTGATAATCTGATATTTCTACCCCATTGTCCGCTCAATAATATTTCCTCCTAAATGTTTAAAGTCCTCCCAAAACCTTGGATATGATTTCATTACGACATCACTGTTTTGTATAGTCACTGTATTTTTACATTTTATACTTGCTATAGCAAGTGCCATAGCAATCCTATGATCTCCCCAGCTATGGACTTCACCACCATTTAGTCTATCCTTTCCATTAATCAAAAGTCCATTGGGTAACTCCACTATATCTGCCCCTAGCTTATTTAATTCTGTAGATACTGCCTTTAACCTATCGGATTCTTTTATCCTAAGTCTAGAAGCATTAATAATTCTTGTAGTTCCTTTACTTAAAGATGCTAGTACAGTTAATATTGGTACAATGTCTGGAAACTGACCGGCATCAATTGTTATTCCCTTTGTCTTACTTTTACTAGAGGTTACTGAATTTTTACAAACAGTTATATCTCCACCCATATTTTTAACTATTTTTAAAATGGCTTTATCTCCCTGTAGTGAATTCTCATCTAAGTCTATTGATTTGATTTCTCTACCTAATATTCCGGCAACTATCCAGAAAGCTGCTTGTGAATAGTCACCTCTAATAGTATAATCATAAGGTTTATAGGTTTGATTACCACGAATAAAAAATTCCTTATACTTTTTATTTTTAATTTCTATATTAAAAGTTTTTAAAATGTCTATAGTAAGATCAACATAGCCTCTTGATTCTAAATCTGTCGTTATATATATGACAGAATCGTTTTTAAGTAAAGGTAAAGCAAACATTAATCCAGAAATAAACTGAGAACTGATATTGCCTTTAATCTTAAAATCTCCAGCCTTAATCTTACCTTTTATATGCAAAGGAAGCTTTCCATGATTGTTTGAGTACTCTATACTTTGTTTATCAAAAATCTGATAATACACATCCAGAGGTCTTTCAATAAGCTTTCCCTTACCTTTAAATGTAACCTCTTGTCCAGATAACGAAAAAATAGGGATTAAAAATCTTAATGTAGAACCTGATTCCAGACAGTTAATTTCATTTTTCATGACTTTAAAATCTTTTATACCCTCAACAATAATTGCCCCATTGCTATATATATTGTCATTTTCTTTTATTTCTGCTCCTAAAGATTTCATTCCATTTATTGTAGCTGTTATATCATGAGAAAACTCAATATTATTTATGTGACTTGTGCCTTCCGCTAGACAAGCACATATGACTGCCCTGTGAGCAAGACTCTTAGATGGAGGTATCCTAATTTCACCTTCTAAATTATTAGGCTGTATTTTTACGTATTTCATATCTACACCCCTATTAAGCATTATATTAAATGAATTTATTAATTTCTTTTAAATCAATCTTATGTATAAAAGCTTCTCCTATTTGTTTAAGTAAAACGATATTAAAATATTTATTATTATTCTTTTTATCTATCATTATCGGTTGTATAAGTTTTGATTTTTCTAGATTAGGCATTTTATAAGGGAGATTATATTTGTGTAAGATAGTTTTTATCTCCTGTGATGTGCCTTTTTGAGTAATACCTACTTCTTCACTTTTCTTTGTAATATTATACATTCCTATTGCTACAGCTTCTCCATGAGTGTAATAAGAATAATTATAGTATTTTTCAATTCCATGTCCTATAGTATGACCAAAGTTTAGTATCATTCTTTCTCCTAGATCTTTCTCATCACGTTCAACTATATCTTTTTTGATACTACAGCAAGTAAAAACTATTTTATCTAAATTATCAAATAAATCGCTTTCTAGCTTATACTGTAATAAATCATAAAAGAGATTTTTATTGTTTATACATCCATATTTAATTACTTCTGACATTCCATCATATAAATATCTCTTATTTAGCGTTTTAAGAAAATCCGTATCTATAAAAACAGCATTCGGATGATAAAAGCTGCCTACAAGATTTTTACCTCTAGGCAGGTTAACTGCTACTTTTCCTCCAACACTACTATCAACTTGAGCTAATAAAGTAGTAGGAATTTGTATAAAAGGAATTCCTCTTAAAAACGTTGAAGATACAAAACCTGCAAGATCACCTACTACTCCACCTCCAAAAGCTATTATCATATCTGATCTTTTTATTTTAAAATCTAAAAGATCATTATATATTTTCTCGGCATTTTCAAGAGATTTACTGTTCTCACCGGGCTTTACTACTATTGTTTTAGTTATAAACCCTTGTTTGTTTAAGTACATGCTAAGCTTATCTCCATAAATAGCATTAACGTTTTTATCGGTAATTATAGCTATTTTATTAGAGCTGCAAATATCCTTTAGCTTTATTCCAATGTAGTCTAATAAACCTTTTTTAATATATATCTCATAGTTTTTGCTTGGAAGCTTAACCTTTAATGTATACACAAAAAAACTCCTTTATTTACTATGGTCTTTAAATTACATTATAACATTATTTTTTACTATATAAATTATAACACTAAACAACAATTATAATTATCTTTATCCTATTTTAATGTTTCTTATTTTATAAGTCATTATTATTTAACCTTAAAGCTTTAAAACTATCTTTATTTTAGTTATATATATAAGCCTATCATACTATTTTAAATTTTTTTCTTACAATTATAATAATAACATTTGCTTCTTAATGGTAAAAAATAATATAATAATACTGTATCATATTAATAATTGGACTATTAATATTCTAACGTATCTTTTAAACTACTTGATAATTCTAATAATAAAGCTTTAATGATGATTTTTGCAATTCTTTTAAAATTTAATAATTACTCAACTAACTAATTAAAAAGGGTGGTGTATTATAATGTTTAATAACCTTTCTAGAATAGTATTAGGTTTATCCTTAATATTGATAGTTGTATTAATTATATCAGCTAATAATTTTTATGAGCCTGCTAATAAAGTCTATAAACCAGAAGATGAAGAACACAAGGAAAATGAAGATGCAATTAAAGAAGGTAAAGAGGATAATTCTAAAGCACAAAACTCTGAAGATGAATTGAATGATAACTTAGAAGAAAGAGATACGTCCGGCACAGAAGAAATAACTAAACCTCAAGAGAAAAAGCCTGAAATCGAATACGTTTTATATGATGGAATAATTGAAAATATCTTTTTTCATCCTTTAATCGCATATACAGATAAGGCATTTGACGATGATAATAGAAAAAATCACATGGATGCATGGTTTATAACAGTAGATGAGTTTGAAAAAATATTACATAGTCTTTATGAAAATGATTATATACTAATTAACATGGATATGGCATATAAAATTAAAGAAGAAAATGGAAGGAAAATTTTTGAAAGTAGTCCCTTTGCATTACCAAAAGGTAAAAAACCTCTAGTGATAAGCATAGATGATTTGAACTATTATGAATATATGAAAAAAAATGGAACTATACATAAACTGATTTTAGATGAGAATGATAATATCGCAGAATTTACGCAGTTTGAAGGACAAGAACCTATAATTAGCTATAATAAAAGTATTATCAATATATTAGAAAGTTTCATTGAAACACACGAGGATTTTTCATTTAAAGGAGCTAGAGGAATTATAGCACTAACCGGATATAATGGTATCTTTGGATATGATACAAGTAAACAATCCTCTCCTACTTATAAGAAAGATTTAGCAACGGCAACTAAGATAGCAGATAAACTCAAAAGTATGGGATGGCTGTTTGCATCTCACGGATACTCTCATTTAGATGCCAGAGAAGCGTCTTATGATTCTTTAGCTTGGGACTGCCATAGATGGGACACACACGTAAGACAGTTAACCGGACCAACGAATATTTATATATATCCTTTCGGTGCATCATTAAAATCAAGTGATTCTAAATATGAGATTTTAATTGATTATGGATTTGATGTGTTTATGGGAATTGGAAGACAAACACCTATTTATGTTAGAAGAAATTCGATATATACTAATAGACTGCCAATTGACGGGTACTGCTTAAAGGGTAGATATGGAGATGTATCTAGATTTTTTAACACAGAAGAAATTATTGATAATAGCAGGCCAAATTCTAATTAATATTTATAAGCAATATCATGATTTAAAATAATAATTGAGTGCATTTGCAGAACATGACTATAACTCCAAATGTTTAGGTGGAGTTTTAACTCCATCTAAACGCATCACGCTATATAAGCGATTGACACAAAGTTAAAATTTTGGTCACCTGCTTGACTCGTCTTATCCCGATATTATAGAGTTCTTTATTCATAGCTTTAGAAGCGTAAATATTAGAATTGTAAGCTATCTGATAAAGAACTTTTTTTAGTTATAAAATATTTGACAATGTTAAAGATTCATTATCTTTTACTATGTTAAAAAGTGTAGTTAACGTTTTTATCTCTACAAGGGATAGTTCTTGATTTTGTGATTTAATATATTGACTAGCTTTTACCATTGCTAAATCAATATTATCTATCTCATGATGGTTTAGTATGATAATCCAGCTAGACTTTATATTATCCCATCTTTCTTTAATATCTTCAAATTCGCTGTTTGCTGATTCCCATTGTCTATCTTCTATTGTTTTACTTAAATCAGATAAATTATCTATAAATTCAGATGTATTATCTTCAACAGATATATATATGAAATACCATCCTAAAGCTATAGCTAAAGTTATTATACATGATATAATTAATGATCTCATAATTATTCTTCCTTATTTTTCATCTTTTTTGTGAATGAATATATTTTTATTAGCATCTACAAAAGAAAATAATACCTCTTTAGCATTCTTTATTCCATTAACTTTTAGCTGGCTTTTTAACCAGTCTTCATTTAAATTAATTTTCTTAAGATTATCATATTTTATCTTTCCGTCTATAATAACCGATACCGGAAGTCCCTCATATGATGTCTTTAGATTTAAATCGCCTACCGTTACAGGCATTTTATCCGGCTTAGGAATAATGCTTAATTCTCCATTAGTTTCTAGGATTGCATATTCCACATCATTTATAGATGGATAGTTTTTAATCCTTAACTGCTCTAATAAATCATTAATATTTATTCTTAACCGCCTCATTTCACTTTGATTTATTTTTCCCTTGTTAATTAATATACTTGGTTTACCGCATATTATCTTCCTTGCTCTTTCACTTTTGAGAGTTATAAATGATATTAAAGTCTGCATAAATAATAACGCAGCAATAGCTGCAAAACCGTTTAATAAAGGGGCTCCTAAATTCTCTAGAGGCAAGACGGCAAGCTCCGCTATCATTATTATTATAACTAACTCAAAAGGCTGCATTTCAGCCAGCTCACCTTTTCCCATTATTCTTATTGCTATAACAGCAAGTATGTATAATAATATACCTCGTATAAAAACAATAATCATAAAAAATCCTTCCTAATATATAATAGACTTTCTTAATTTCATAATCATTATAAATTAACTTAGAATTTGAATAACTGTAATTTAGCGTTTATATACTAATTTTGAGCTAAAAGAGTAGTTTTTATTCTTGTTTTTTTATAGCTTTTATTAAATCACAATAAAAAATATTTTGTTTTTAACTAAAGTTTATAATAGTCCTTAAAAAAAAGATAAAGCCTCATAAAATGAGACTCATTTAGTCATTAAATCATGTATTTTTTAATATTACCACTTTTCTTTAAATAAATAGTCTTGGTTTTTATCTATATATTTCTGGAATGCTGTTATTCTTTGACAAGGATATTCACTACATTCAAAACAATTATCTAATTTTTTCTCTTTACAGCATTTTTCAATATCACAATTCATACATTTTTGATATTTAACATTACTTTTACATCCTAAGCATAATAATTCTTCTTCTTTTATTTCATAACTTAACACTTTACTCCAGTTTTTTTGAGCTTCCAACTGTATTCTTTTTCTTTCTTTTCCTTTTACTTTACTAGCCTGAAACAAAGGACATTGGTCACAATCTACTCCACAATATGAATTAATCTTTAACATCCCCTTTTAATTGTTATTTTAATCTATTTTTTCTTTTGTTTTACTACTAAATTAGGCACGGTATAGTATCCATGTAATCCCGAGATTATATTATTTTCACCTACTCTAGTATATAAACCTGCTAGTTTTTCATTATACATAAATAATCCCAGAATATGATTAAGCTTGTTTACTTTGGCTTTACCATTCTCAAATTGAATTAAGTCTTGAGTATATGGTGTACAGAACTCTTGAAGCAGGTGGTCCTTTTCCCAATTTTCCTCTAACTTTTCTCTCCACTTTTCTTCATCAAAATCCTTCCCTACATAAACACCTTTAGAAGCAAATAAATCTCTAGGCTTTATCACATATTTATCCTTATTTTCTAAAGCTTCATTAAAAATACTCATATCACCCTTAAACTCTGTGGTATATGGCACATGTTTTTTAATATAATCTTTTTCCTCTTGAGATAAAAATTCTAGAGTATCCCTTTCATGAAGTATTTTGAATATTATTTTATTGTGCATAATTTGAGATTTTATAGGTCCTATTACACAAACAGCATTATCTTTATAAGCGTTAATGAAATCCTTTATTTCATGACTTCTCTCTATAAGTTCCCTAGTCACAATCCTTCTATAAACTAAGTCTATTTTTATATCATCATAATATAGAAAACCATTCTTGTATTTTAACTCTCTAGGGTCTGTAATAACCGCATTATATCCTCTATCTATATAAGCTCTCTTAAATTCTTCAAATTCAGCAGGAGTACCGCTTCCTTCAAAATCTACTATTGCCACATTAGGCTTATCTGTAGTAACAATAGAAACATTTTTTCTAAATTCTTGATATATCTTAATACTTTCATCAACCCATTTATATATTAATTCAAAATACTGCACTGCACATTTTTTCTGCATTTTCTTCATTGGTTCTGTTTCTAATAATATTCTGGCTAAAGTATTATCTTCATTCATAGCTGAAGAACCATCTGTATTTAATTCACAAAACTTAAAGTCGTCTTTTCCACCGTAAAATATATCAAACCTTCCTATCGGAACATTTACTCTATATCGGTGATCTGCCAGTATCAAGTCTTCTAAAAACTTTGAGTATCCAAACTTCTTCCTAAATTCAGGTGACTGAATAAACTTATTTATAACCTTATTAGTGATTGACATAAGTATAGAACCTATTTTTTCGAAATTTTTTATATCTTCCTCAGTAAATAATATCGGCTGATATATAAACGGAATTGGCTTTCCTTTATACTGAGCATTTGAATTTGCTACTGCTTGTACTGTATTTAAATAATCATCATAATAATCTACTTGACTATCTGTAACAATATCTATGTACTGCTTCATAAATTTTTTAGAAATCATTATGTCACCTCACTGTTTTTATTTTACAATACACCAATCTAAAGCCTCTTTTTTATTTAAATGTAATTTTTCCTTAGTAATCTGTGCCGGGTTTTTATTTTCACTTAACATCTTCTCTAAAGGATTAAGGTATTTTACCTCTTCCTGACAAAGAGCCTTTTTTGCCATTTCAATCATTATTAATCCAATATTTTTTACCGTTTTATCCATAAGCCTTCCATCTAGTCCATTTTCAATTATTTGTTTCTTGGCTGATAATACATCATCAATACTAATTATTTTAATCTGTTCATATAATTGATTTAAATTATCTTCGTTATATAATAGTCCCTTCCATAAAGCTACTAATGATAGATTCAAGGGATAAGGTACTGAATCAGCCATCCTGATTTCAATAAACTTTTTGGTTCTTACATCCGGGAAAAACATTGTTAAGGCATGCTCAAGTTCTTTAATAGTATAATTTTCCGGGTTAAATATGTCTTTATACAGAGTATAGCCAGTATATTTGATTCCACTACTGTTAGATGTAAATATAATTGGTCTGTTTAATATATATTCAGCATAACTTCTATAGTTAAAGGAGTCATCCAATGCTCCTTCAACAATGCCGCATCTATGAGAATCACAATTTAACCATATATCTGTCCTTATACAGTGCTTCTTCCACTCATCACCTTCAAAGAAAGGTGCATTGTCAAACAATGTATACAAAACAGGAGAAAGAGCATTAATTATTCTAAATTTTTTTGTGTAGTCTTCTTGAGATTTATAATCAACTGCGATTTGAACAGAAGCCGTTCCCTTCATCATGTTATGAGCATATTTACCTCTAGCTTTGAAATGATTAAACATTAAATCGTATCTTTTTTTAGGAATCATCTTTATTTCAGAAATCCTGCTTTCTGGTTGATAACCTAACATGATTAGTACCTGATTTTTAGGATGAAGTATTGAGTTTATATCGCCTAAAAAATTAAGATATTCATTTTCAATTGCCTTAATATCTTTATACGGCTTAATACTTATTTCAAATTGACTGCCAGGTTCTAGACTAATAGTTGTGCCATTTTTATTTAATCCTAATATATATTCACCCTCAGATATACTTTCCCATCCTTTATATTGAAGTTCTTTTAAGGTGTCATGAATTCCACCATTTTCAAAATATGATATGGCAGTTAAGTTATCTGCATCTACAATGAAATGTTCAAATTCTACACCGATTTTGAAATTTTCTTCATTCTTTTCGTTTATTTTAAAGTATCTGACTATTTCTTCTATCTGTCTTTCATATTTCACAAAACCTCTCCTTTAACTATAATTTGTAGTATTTAATATACCGATAATACCCAGTTAAATGTCTTTTACACATAATATTTATTAAATATAATAATTTCATTATCTTGTTTATATATTTCGATACACTAAATTAAATACCTCTTTTTTTGTACTAATCATTTCAAAACATACGTTCGATATAATTATATCATACTCTAAACGTTTATAAAATATTTTTTAGTTAATTTGTTAAATCAAATATAAAAGAGATTCTGCAACTTCAGAATCTCCTTTATATTAATAAAAAGTGTTAATTTCCAATAATATATCATAAAAATCAAATTTTTATTATTCTACCTCATTATAATCATCAGAGTCAGGTTTATCTAATACTTCTACTTCTTTATTATCTTCATTATCTTCCTTAGCTTTGCCCTTCAAATAATTGGGAAGCTCCATACCGGCCATGTTAAATACATCTTCAAAAGGAGGAAGAGATTTTAACATTCCTGAAATGAAATTTGCTGTTGACGGCGTTCCTTTACCATTTCCACCCATAGTGTCCCAAACAGTTACTTTATCAATCTTGATATTTTTTATAGCTTCAACTTGTTTTTCTATTAACTCCGGTAGTTTATCTGCAATCATTAAAGTAACAGCATCTTTTGAATCTCCACCAGAAGCATTAACCAATCTTTCAAAACCTTCAGCCTGCTTACTTAATATTTGCATTAAACCTTCTGCTTCTGCTTTCATCTTTGCTAATTTACCATCAGCTTCACCTTTGGCTTGACGACGTAATTTTTCTGCTTCTGCCTCAGCTTCAATTTCTATTCTTTGTTTATCTATTTCTGCACGAACAAGAACATCTGCAACCTTAGTTGCCCTTTCTCTTTCAGCACGAGCTTTTTCAGCTTCTTGTTCAGCATGATAAGCTTCTTCTAATGCCTTTGCAGTTTGAACCTTTTCTGCTGCACTGGCTTTTCTCTCTGCCTCTGCTTCTTTCTGCCTTTTTTCAGATTCAGAATTAGCAATATCAATTTGAGCTTTATTTTCTCCTTCAACTGCTTTTGCATTTGCATATGATACCTGAATTCTCTCATCACGCTTAGCATTAGCCTGACCGATTGAACCGTCACGATTTTTCTCGGCTACAGTTTTCTTAGCATCATTAATTGCTTTAGCAGCAGCTTCCTTACCAAGAGCTTCTATATAACCTGATTCATCTTTAATGTCAGTAACGTTAACGTTTATGAGTCTTAAACCGATTTTCTTAAGTTCTGATTCAACATTACTTGATACTGCTGCCAGAAACTTATCTCTATCAGTATTTATTTCTTCAATATCCATTGTAGCAATTACAAGTCTTAACTGTCCAAAGATAATATCTTTAGCTAACTCTCTTATTTCTTCAAGCTGTAATCCTAACAATCTTTCGGCAGCGTTAGTCATAATTCCTCTCTCAGTAGATATACCAACTGTAAAACGAGATGGAACATCAACCCTTATATTTTGTTTACTTAAAGCATTTGTTAAATTAACTTCTATAGATATAGGAGTTAAATCTAAGAACTCAAAGCTTTGAAATACCGGTAATATAAATGCTGCTCCTCCATGAATACACTTAGATGATGTAAAAGCACCATCACTTCCTTTTCCGACTTTACCATAAACTACAAGAATTTTATCCGATGGGCATCTTTTGTATCTTTTAAATATAGCAGCTATTGTGACAAATATTACGACAGCTATAATTGTTATCAAGATAATAAACGTATAATCCATATTGCATGACCCCCTATAAATTGTTGAATTTTAAAAGCTTTTTCTAAATTTTATCTACAAGTAAAATTTGATTATTAATTACTTCTAAAACCTTTACTGTTGTTCCTGTAGCTAATTTACCATCATCAGTAATAGCATCAATTTCTCTGACAGCACCTTGAATTTGAATCTGAATTTTGCCGGTTCCAGTCCTCTTGCCGGGTATTGGTATATAGACTTCACCAACGTTTCCAACTGCATTTTGGAGATTAATGTTTCCACTTTGTGTCATGCGGCTCATAAAGTAGAATATACCTGCAACCAGAAACATTACAATTGTTGATAGTAATACTGCTAATATTAAAATTGCTATATTGCTCATACCGGAATTAGATGCAGCAATACCCGTCCATCCAAAAACAGTAAAAAATATTATGAAATTTTTAATTGTAAATATTGGAAATCCTGCGTCTGTATCAAAACCACCATCATCAAAATCAAATCCATCTGATGTTATTCCCATGAATGTTAAAACTGTTTGGATAGAAAGTAGTGCAGTAAATGGAATTGCAAAATACCAAAAGATCTTTTCAAATGCAGGAATACTATTCCACCATTCTTGCAAAAACTTTTCCCCCTTTCTTTTTCTCTATAAAAAATGCATACGTAGAATACTTGTGTAATATGTTAAAAGCACACACATAGTTAAATTTCTACAAAATATGTAGAATTCCTGCTAAAAAAGAATAATTTTGTTTTTTGTTGACGTTTTTTCGTTTAGAGTTTCTACTTTGTTTTTGTAAGAATTTTAATTTAGATAGTTTTTGTATTATCAATTTTAAATTCTGCTATATTAGGTGATTCCAAATATTCCCATGAACCTTTTACTCCTTCGTGTAAAGCTCCAATTTCTAAATGTAGCATAGCAATGCCATAGTCCATTTTTTTATAAAGTTTTTCAGCATTCTTAGGATTATCTGCTGATAAAATTATAGAATTTTCATTGACTTTAAATCTCCACGGCTGTCCGTTTATAGCTGATGGAGCTACCCTTACACAATTAAGTGAAGTTTTTATCCAATTAGGCCATTTTTCATTAAAACCATCAAGACATAATTCATCTAAACTTTTTCTCTTATAACTAGATACCATCTTAGAAACTATTTTTTCTTTTAAGGAATAGTCCGACTTTATGTAACCTAAAGGAGTAATAGCATATATCTTTTCATTTTCTTTTAAATTAATATCCGACTTTACCTTTTTTTCTCTAAATGTTCCGGCTATCCAGCAAGTTCCCAGTCCTAGAGATGTAGCTTCAAGTATAAGACCCTCTCCTATATATCCGATCTTTTCTGCAATCCTTTCACCTTGAGAATTTCCTATCATAGCCACATAAGCCGGTGAATTTCCATTAATGTTTCCATAAGAGCCAATTATACCTTTAAATATTTGACTACATTCTTTATTTACTAAGACTAACCTTGTTTCATCAAAATAAGAATTAAGTTCTTTAATTACAGCTTGAATTTTGTTAACAGTATCTTCGTCTAGTTTCTTATCCATATATTTTCTTCTAGAGTGCCTTACAACTATTGCTTTGAACCATCTTTCCACAGGAATATTCACAAATAACCCCCCTAAATTAAATTTTTAAATTGATCTTCAATAAAAGGTAATACGTTGAAGATGACAAAATAAAATAGAACAATATTCAATATAATTATTAAAGGAATTAGATAAACAAAATGCTTGTGTAAGGTTTTATGCCTAAAATGTTTCATTCCTAAATAAACTCCTAATGCTCCCCCTAAAAAAGCAAAAGTAAAAAATCTCTTTTCCGGAATTCTCCATTTATCCTTTACAGTCCTTCTCTTGTCATATCCAACTATAATAAAACTTATAACATTAAGAGCTAAAATATAACCAAATACTAAATCTAAATTCTCCAAAATATCACTCCAATATATATTCAGTTTGGCATAGATAATTTACGAAGAAAAATAATTATTACCCATATGAAATAATTTCCATTTATTCTTATATATTGCTTTCAAGGTATGTTTTTTAATGTTTTATCATATCTAATTTGATAAATGCTTCTTACAAAAATCTCTAAACTTTTGTAAAGCATTTTCATCTTCAAACAATCTTTTAGGAATTATGGCAGCTTCAACCGCACTAAAATATATAAACATACTTTTTGCACTTTCATCCATTTTAGTTGCCGCCGACCATTTCCTTGTATTTATTCCATTATATAGCATTTCTTCTATTCCCATATCTGATATTTTTACTGTACGAGGCTTAAACAAGTCTCCATTATCACTTTCATCTACAATCTTACATATCCTTTTCTCCATGTCTTTCCAGAAAAATTTAGGGTAAATTAATATCCACAGCATAGCAATTATAACAAATATAGCGATTGGAGCTATCTCAACCTCACTTTTTATTAATAAAGGAAAAACTAAAGGAAAAATTATGAATAGTATTGGTATAATAAATCTTAAAGAAATAAATGTTTTTCTTATAGAAGGTGATGTCCTTGAATGATGCATATTAAAATCAATATAATCGTCTTTTGATAATTCATATGTAAATTTATACATGGTAGCTTTTACCCCTTTCTTATTTTCGTTTTCTAATTCTGTAATCAAATTAAGCTAATAAAATCTATTACTCGAAATTTTATCATCTTGATATTTATATAAAATTATTTGTTTTTTAAACAATCTTAAATTTCAGCTTGCAAATTCTTGACCTGTATTGCTCAATTATAAATTATGACCTTCTCCGTTTTGACTCTGATAATTACGCATAATCATACCTTGACTCTTAAACATATTAAACCTTTTATAAAAATCTATTAAGTTCTCATCACATATTAAATCAACCATATAGTAATTGTTTGTTGTTTCTAACATTCTTTTTACTAATTCTGAGCCTATTCCTCTGTTTTTATATTCTGGTAATACTTCTAATAATGGTATATATACACTTAGCACTTTATCAGATATAGCTGTAATAAATCCGATTACATTATCTGTTTCTTCATCTAATGCAAGCCATATATAATCACTGTTTTTTAATAATTGGAGATGTTTTTCTACTGACGGAGGATTAGGCCATCCATCAAAAAAACCTTCTAGATTCTCTGAACTAATATTTTTTAAGTTGTCTAAATATCTAATCAAAGCTATCACCTCTTTTTTTAATATAAATAGTACTTTAAATATCTTCTTTAATTTATTTACATAACCATAATAAATAAGCTGTACATGATTGTTAACTTTATTTTGTTTTAAAGTCTTTATATAATAAACTGGGCTGAATTCCCTTATTGTTTTGATACTTACCGCTACAATATTTTTCATAATCTCCCTGGATAGTATGATAATATATCTGACATACCTCTACATCAGAATAAATTCTAATAGGCTGAACACAAAATATCTCTAATGTCCAGTATCCGCTAAACCCTACATCACCAAAGCCTGCTGTTACATGAATAAATAAACCTAATCTTCCTATGGAAGAACGTCCTTCAAGCATTGGCACACAGCTCTCAGTTCTGGTATATTCTGATGTTCTTCCTAGATATAATTTTCCCGGCTCAAGAATGAGACCATCTTTAGGAATAGTAATCTTTTTAGTACTGTTTTCACTTTTCATATCAAGAATTTCATTTTCATATACTAAAAGCTCATTATGTAGTTTTAAGTTATAGCTGTTAGGATTAAGCTGACTTATATTGAACGGCTCAATAATAATGTCTTTTCCAATTCTTTGATGGATTTCCTTACCTGACAGAATCATTTTATAATATCTTCCTTTCATAATTTAGCCAACTACTCGACATATAAGTATTTTCAATAATGCTCCATTTTGAAAATACAGCTCATTGAGACTTTGGCATAATTATCTTTTCTGTATTTTATACATCTTAATTATCATAAAAAAATCTTATTAAATTATATATCTAAAGTTTAATACTGAAGTTTATAAACTTATGTACTCCAGTTCCATGCTTTAGTAATCCATTACGCTCAATCAATTCAAAAGCTTCACCTATCTGTATAACTATATCTTTACTAATAATCAATTCATTATGTCCCGGTAGTACAGTTTGAATATTTTCTAAATTTCTTAGTTTATCTATTGACTCTTTATATTTAATCGGATCAGTACTTGGAAAAAAAGCATACAACATACCTTTATAAATCAAATCTCCTGTAAAAATATATCCTGTCTCTTTTTCATATATACAAATGTGTCCAGGTGAATGACCGGGAGTATGGATTATTTGTAATTTACGATTACCTAAATCAATAACATCCTTATCTTTTAATTTTACTGTCTGTTCTCCTTTATATACACTATATTGGTCTATATTAAAATCATTTGGTGGTTTTTGTGAAAAAGGTTGCTGTAATAAGTTACGCTTCACTTGTTCTAAAGAAATAGGTAGTCCTTCTTCTAACCATTTACTGTCTTCTTCATGTACATATATATCTTTAAAGTGCTTGTGACCTCCAATATGATCCCAATGAACATGTGTTGTTATAACTTTGATGGGAAGATTAGTCAACTCATCAACTACTTCTTTTATATTACCGATTCCTAATCCTGTATCTATAAGAGCCGCTGAATTACTTCCTATAATTAAATATGAGTGAACCTTCTCCCAATGCCCATATTCACTGATAGCAATTGTGGTATTATCTATTCTCTTTATAGTAAACCATTTCTTCATCTGTAGACCTCCTATAATAAAATAACATATAAAAATTTGGTTGATAGCATTGTTAAAATGATTTTTCACATACTCTATTATATTTTTATAATCTATTGATTTTATCTAACATATAATATAAAAACTCAGTATTTATTTTACTTGATATTTCATCCGGTAATTTTTTAATTATTTCATCTATAATTTCACCTAATAGTATAACTCCTTTTGGCAAATATGATGGTCCTGATAAATCCATAGCTTTTTTCAATTTTTTATATAAACTTTGATCTAAACTTTTATACAATCTCTTAAAACCAAGCTTTGCATTGTTGTTGTCAAATAAGTATCTTAAAACAACAGATAATTCACCACTTAAATGACTTGCTAGCCTTGAAGCCCATAATAAGTCATTTCTACAATAAGCAGCTTCAAATTCAAGCATAGTAAATGTAAATTCATTAATAAGTTTTATAACATTTTTATCACTTATTGTTAAATGTTCAGGTTTGTAGTCTGTAAGAAGTTTCTCAGGGTCGTAAAGCACTTTTATTTCACCACTATTTTGCAAAGTAGCAAGAGTAACTGTATATAAGTCAAAATGTAAGCCATTATTAAAAACTGCTACTATCTGAGGTCCGACGAAATTTGCTTCAGACCAGTAAATTAATGGTTTATATTGTTTTAAGAAGCTTAATCTTCTCTTTAAAAAGTCTTCTAACTCATCGTCTTTTACAATACAATAAAAATCTACATCTGAGTATTCATCTAATTGACCTCTAGCTATTGATCCTTTAATAAACAATGCTCTTACAGCTTTATCTTTCTTCATTATTTCTAAAATCTTATCTATAGCTTCCAGTTGTTTCATTTAATCACTCCATTACTGATATAATAAGTACTTAGCTATAAAATTAGTAGCTTATATATATTTTCTCATGTGCCTTCTTTTAAGTCTATAACATTTCTATTAAATATTCCTGCTTTTTATAATTTTTCTTTCTTTTATAGTTTCATCACCTCTTAATTCTCCAAATAATAATGGAGAATAGGGTTTATGGAATTTATGGTTTCTCTCTGCAGCTTTAAAACTATAATTTGCATAGCAGTATTTGCATAAATGAGGACATGTGTTATAAACTCCAATATCTATACTCTTGACACAACCACACTCGTTACGTTGGTTTTTATCCTTATCAATTAATAATTTTGTACCTGTAATCTGTGAAATTAATTTATCGTCTATGCACTTTGAATGATCAATACCATAATTACTTAAGTCTAATTTTTCACAACAGGTACTGATGCTAATATTATGTTTATAAGCAATTTCAGATAGCCCTTTTGCAATTTCAATCATATCCTCTTCATTAATCTTTTTAAGAAATAAGTCTTTAGTATTTCTTTCAGTTTTCCTATATTCATCCATATAACTGATAATACATTTATTAGTAAATCCAGATAACTTGGATGCAATATGTTCATAGTATTTAAAATGATAGTCATAATCAATATTTTTATTTAGTAAAATCGGGTCATATCTCCATATAACCTTTTCTTTTCCTATCGTATTTGACAATTTAATAAAGCTGTTAATAATCTCATCTTTCTTTGGCATTCCGACTTCAATACTATTATCATAAGGAGTTATAGTTACCTGAAAGTAAAATTTGTAATCACATAATAAGTCGATATAATTTATAATATTTTTAGGATTTTTAGTCCAGAATACAAAGCAATCTACATCCTCTTTAGTTAAGGAGATTTTACTAACTTGATTATAATTCATGGGATTACGTACTAATACATAGTTCTCTTTTAACCTATTAAAAAACCATTCCAAATAAAAAGCTGGTATGTCTGTCCTTCTGCTTACACTAACAATCATATAATTTTTAACCTCACAATCTTATAACATTAAAGCTTATCCTTAAAACTTTTCTTTTTAAAAATATAGGTAACAAAATATCCTCGTTCATCTTGGTTTTTATCATGTTTAATTAACTCAAATGATTTATCAAGAGCTTCAAAATCTGTTGGTTGAATTAAGTCTTCTTTTCTTATTTTAGAGTCAATCTTATGTTTATCTCCAAAACCACATACAAATAAAATACCATTATCACTTATATGATTTTTAATATCTCTAAGCTGATTTTTATTTAACCTGTAATGATTGATTAAGATATTGTCAAACATACCAATATTTTTTAATGAGTTATCTGCTTGAAGGTCAATTTGTTTCGTCTTAATTGAAAAATCCACTCTTCTAGCATACATTTCTAGGCGTTCAAGTGCTTTAATGCTAAAATCAATTCCTGTTACTTTAAAGCCTTTTTGAGCAAAAAATAGAGCATTTCTGCCATCTCCACATGCAATATCAAGAACAGTACCGTTTTTAAAAAAGCTTATATTCTCAACTACTGATTTTTCAGGACTTAACAGCTTATCACTTCTATTTGTAAATTTCTCATCCCAGTATTCCTTGTTTCCCATATATTCCACTTTTATTCCCCCTCGTATGATGTAATATTCAAAGATGAAATAAATCTAGCTTTTTTTATTGCATGTTTGTATTATATCAAATATTTTATATCATTAGGATATAGTAATATATTCTTATAAAACAAAAAAATATCTCCTATAAGCATAAAATTATTAATAACCTATAGGAAAAAGTCATTTAATCTTTAAAATCAAACGTATTAAATTTAATATTTTCTAACTTTAACTGTTGTTACTCCATTACCTTTTGTTAAGTATTCTAGACGACTTTTTGCTTCTAGTAAAATATTATCCATGCACATCACTACTTTCACAAAGATTTTCTTCTTTAAAACTATTAATTATTGTTTTTCTTAACTAATATACAGTTAATTCACTATATTGGAAGGATTGTAATTAAATACCCGCCCGCAATTAAACTTAATAAATTTGCTAACAGTACATATAAAACTGTTCTTAACTTGCTATGTTCTTTAACGAATTTTAAGAATATAAAAATTTCAACAATAAATACTTGTATTTCTCCAAATATTAGAGCTAAAAATATATAACTTATCAAAGGAGAAAATCCATTAATCCAAATATTTAGAACTCCTTGAGTAAGTAAATTAATTATAAGGAAAATAATCCATGATTTTTTCTTTCTATATCCAAACGCTAAAAATATTAAAGATTCTATTATCAGTGTTAAAGCTATTCTAAGAGACACTAATGTAATTGATCTTGATAATGATTTTCCAGATGTAAGAGTTTGATTTTTCAAATCCAATGTAAATATGTTGTTATATGATTTTAAATCCTCATCTATTAAAATTTCAAAATAGTTTTCTTCTGTTTCAATTTTTAAATTATAATTTTCTGTATTTTTTAAGTCTCTTGAATAGAAAGTATAATATTTTTCAACAATCTTGTTTACTTTGTTTGCACTTCTATATTCACCGTTTGACTCAATACTTATTTCAAGATTTTCAGGTGCATCAGGAACTATTATCAATATTGACGGTGGCTCTGCGGCATTACCATAGCATATAGGAGAAATTGCTATTACAATTAAAATTGACAAAAATATAATAGGTAACAATTTATTTACCTTAACCATATGAATACCCCCTCTAAAACTATATGATTTGAAAAATAAAACTGATCTTTTTGCTATACATTTGTATTATATCAGAGATTATATATCAATAAAATATAATACACATATTTCTACAAAACAAAAAACATGATTCAAATATACAAACTTAAATTGAGTCATGTTTTTAAAATAATATTTTTATTGAGTTATATCTATAATCTATCATAACTGTTTTTCTAGAAGTTCAATTTGTTTCTTGATTAAGTCCAGTTGTTCACTAACATTAACATTACTGTTTTGTGCTTGAAGGTTAGAACCTTGGGCATTTATTGTAAGAATTACTTGACTTATTAACTCTATAAAGTTACCTACAGCATTCTGTTCGTTTATAGTTAACCCATTAGCAATAATAAATCCCAGGATGGTAGCTAAACCTGTAAAAGGCTCAGGTGGTAATGATAGAAAACCACCACCTCCTTGTTTAGGTTTCCCAGAAATTTTCTCTAGTTCGCAGTCTTTGTTTTCTGATTGATCTGTTAACATCTCGAGAAGTTTACCATAATCTTTCATACACTTCTCCCCCATACTTTTGCTATATTTCATAATATGTTTTGTCTACAATTTATGTGTTATTAAGTAGTATTCATTATCAAAGTTTAGCTTTATTTTTTCAGCTTCAATGGGGTTATTCCTTTGTATTTAATTATTATTCATTTTTATCTTTCGTCCTATAATTAATTTATTACTTATCAGCAGATATGTTGACATAATTTAGCTTTTTAAAAACTTTTATTTTTTAATAACCTCTACAATCCACTTAGAACTGTTCGGTGACCATGTTTC
>JANQLB010000099.1 GCA_028280805.1 Tissierellales bacterium | reverse complement strand
GCATTCCGATCATTCCTGGAACGGCCATTTTTATAAAAAGCTTACCCATTGAAGCGTTTAAAAGCTCTTCAATATTGTTGACGTTTCCATTTTTATTTTTCATTCTTATACCCTCTTTTTTTTGACATTGAAATTCATTCTCATTATCAAGTTAAATTTTTTTATCAGTTGTTTGTACGATATCCATTAAAACCAATGAAGAAGAGCTCAGTTAACTCATATATTTGCTTATGTAGTTCACATTTAGGGAGTTCTCTTTTAAATTCATTTACGATTTTAATCATAAAGGATCGTACATATGTTTCTGTTAAATGCTTAGGGAATTGTTTCTTTAATAAAAGCAGTCCCCTTTTTTGTAACTCTTCAACAATATACTGTTTACGTTCGATAATTTCTTGAATAAAATTCTCATAAAAATTTTCATGTTTTGAGCCTTTGGATTTTAGTATCAAGATGATGAAAATAGAACGATGTTTATAAAAAAGATTTACTAATTCCTGATAGCGATTGGCTTCACTTTTTATCGTCCATGAATCTTGATTTGTCCAAACAATTTCTGTTGTATGCTCTTGTCTAAAACGCTCTAAAGCTTCATATCCTTCAGCTACGACTGCATCAAATAACTCTGTCTTACTCTTAAAATAGGAATAGATATTGGATACCGAACCTCCCGATGAGTCAGCAATAGACTTCATGGTTACCTTGTTATATTCTTGAGTCATAAAAAGCTTACGACTTGTTTCAATTATATTGTTTTTGACGTGTGTTTTTTTAATTTGCAATGATAACCTCCAATAAAGAATGATCATTCGTTATTAATTATAAAAAATTTTATAGATGATGTCAATAGTTTTTTTGTGAGTGTTTTGTTTTTTAAAATATATCATAATCCAAAAAATAAAAAGCAATTTTTTAAAAAAGCTGATAGGTAGTAAGAAAAAAGGATTTTCCAACTATAGATACTTATAAATTAGAGGGTGAGGGATGAGTGCTAAATAATCAAAGTATAATGTCTAATAAGGACATTGTTGTCTTATTAGGGATTGTAAAAGACAATTAAAAGTAATATTATTAAAATGTTATAATACGCTAACTTAATACTATACACTGGAGAAGAAAATGGAAAAGAAGAAACTAAAAGGTAAGGACTTAATTACGATTGGAGGACTTGCTACAATATACTTTTTATTGAGCTTGCGGTGTTTTTAAGTATTTCAAATTATTTAGTTTCAAAAGCATGGAACAATAAATAGTTGTTTTAAATTACGTGTTCTATCCTGCCCCTTTGCTCTTCCATGATTTTGTCATTGTTAAACAAGCGAATAAATTGTATAATAAGTTATGAACATATCTTCATGAGAATCTTTCCTTTGTGATTTGTCGTCACTTAGAGATTCCCATTTTTTTATGCTTTTTTACAGATATAATTTTTACCTTAGAATAACATGGATTAGTTTAAGTTGAAGGAAGAATATAGAACGTTAGAAAATGAATTAATAGATATTATTAAGCAAATTTAAAGTTAATAATAGATATTAGATAAAACGATAGTATATTAAAGATGTTAAAAATTTCTTTTTAAATATAAAATTTTGAAAAAAAGAAGGTAAAGTAATGAATAAAATTCTATTAGTAGAAGATGATTTAAGTTTAATTGATGGTCTGCAATATTCTTTGGAAAAAAATGATTTTGATCCAGATATAGCTAGAACAGTTAGACAAGCACTTGACATGATTGAGGAAAAGAAATACGATTTATTAATTCTTGATCTAATGCTACCTGATGGTACAGGATTTGACATATGTAAAAAAGTTAGACAAACATCAGATATACCTATTATTTTTTTAACAGTTTCAGATGAAGAAGTTAATATTGTAATGGGACTTGATATAGGTGGTGATGATTATATAACAAAACCTTTTAAATTAAATGAGTTAATATCAAGAATAAATGCATTGTTTAGACGTTCGCAGCTTTTAAATGATGTGAAAACAGAATTACAATCAAATGGCATAATAATAAAATTATTAGAAGGTCGTGTACAAAAAGATAATATAGCTATTGAACTAACACATGCAGAATACAGATTACTATGCTTGTTTATGCAAAATCCTAATATTTTGCTAGAACGTAAAGTGATATTAGAGAAATTATGGGACTGCAATGAAAATTTTATTGACGATAATACGTTATCTGTATATGTAAAAAGATTAAGAAATAAAATTGAAGACGATCCTAAGAATCCAACTATGATTGTTACTATTAGGCGACTAGGATATAGATGGAATAATTTAAGCGAGTGATAAAGGATGAAAATATTATTAGATTTAAAGAATAAAAGATTGTTAATAATAATAACTTGCATATTTTTGCTGTTTTTGGTTGTAGCACAATCAATAATACATGGTGTTCTTAATGAATATAAGCGAAGTGTTATAAAACATGATTATAAAGTAGCAGGTTATCTTAATCAATATATACATAAAATAGATGAAGCACAGATTATCAAAGCATTCACGTCAGAGGAAAATGAAGAAAATATAATAGCTGGACAGAAATTATTATCAAAAGCTGGATATGAGTTAAATACTTCAAGTGAGCTTATATCAAATATAAATGAATTGTATCTAAAATATTCTATACAGCTATTCATAATAACGTTTATCGTATATGTCCTAGTATTGACGGTTGTTATTATTTATCTAATAAAGCAAAATAAAAGATATGAAGAAGCCAATGCACAGATAGAAGATTTCATTAATGGTGATGTTTATGTAAGGTTGAATGATTATGATGAGGGGAGTTTGTTTAAACTTTTTACAACCATAAATAATATGGTAACTTCTTTAGCTACCCTAGTATCGAAAGAAAAAAATCACAAAACGTTTTTAAAAGAAGTTATTTCAGATATATCTCACCAGCTAAAAACACCTCTAGCAGCTTTACAGATGTATAATGAAATTATGATAGAAGAAAGTGATTCCAATAAAGTTATAGATGATTTTCTTAAGAAAAGCAATAGAGAATTAGAAAGAATAGAAAATCTAATTAATAATCTGCTTAAACTAGCTAAGTTTGATGCAGGAACTATCCTACTAAATACTAAAAAACATGACCTACATCAATTATTACATCAATGTATACAAAGTTTTAAAGCACGTGCTATGAAAGAAGAGAAGAGTATAGAGATTTGTTGTCATAAAAATTTAGAGCTTGATTTAGACAAAGATTGGATAATAGAAGCTATAAGTAATATAATAAAGAATGCTATGGATCATACAACAAAAGGAAATAGTATAATGATTGATTGTGAACAGATGCCTTTACTCATTCAAATTACTATAAGTGATAATGGAGAAGGAATTCATCCAAAAGATATACACCATATATTTAAACGCTTTTACAGGAGTAGATTTTCTAAAGATAGCTTTGGAGTTGGCATCGGTTTAACTCTTACTAAGACGATAATTGAAAAACACGGAGGCTCTATCGTTGTTGAGAGTCAGTTAGATGAAGGTACAAAATTTACAATAGCATTTCCAAATACGCATCTTACGATTTTGTAACTTTAAATTCAGCTAAAAGTAAGATTAACTTGTTATGATTATTAATGTAATAATCATAAAACGAAAGATATGAGGTGTTGAAAGATGCGTATTTTAAAAGTAGAAAAATTGTATAAAAATTATGGTCAAGGCGATACAAAAGTAGAAGCTCTAAAAAACGTTTCATTCTCAATTAATAGGGGAGAGTTCATAATAATAACTGGAGAATCAGGCTCAGGAAAAAGCACACTATTAAATATGTTAGGAGCTCTTGATAATCCAACTTCAGGAAATGTTTTTCTAGATGGACGAGAGATTTTTAATATGAAGGAAAAAGAATTATCTATATTTAGAAGACGATATATAGGCTTTATTTTTCAAGCGTATAATTTAATTCCAGAACTTAATGTAGAAGAAAACATAATGTTACCGTTATTATTAGATTATAGAAAACCTGACAAAGCCTATATAAACGAGCTACTGGATATATTAGGATTGACTAAGAGGAGACATCATTTACCAAGCCAATTATCTGGCGGTCAACAACAAAGAGTAGCCATAGGCAGAGCATTAGCTTCCAAGCCATCAATAATACTTGCAGATGAGCCTACAGGCAATCTTGATACTAAAAATAGTAAAGAAGTTTTTAATCTGCTTAAACTTTCTGTATCAAGATATCAACAAACCCTAATAGTGATCACCCATAATCAAAGTTATACATCTTATGCTGATAGAGTTTTTTATGTCGAAGATGGTATTATTACTGATTTGGGAGGGGTTTAATATGAATCATTATTTAAATTTAGTACCAAAATATTTATTGGCCCATAAGAAAAAAACAAGATTAATTATAGTAGGTGTAGCTATAGCTGTCGCATTAATAACAAGTATTTTTTCTATGTTGGATAATTTTTTGGTTTTTCAGAAAATGCAAGTTATCTATGACCAAGGAGATTGGCATATATCATTAGATAATGCGTCTAAACAAGAAAAGAATATAATTAGTAGTAGACTTGATGTCGATAATTCAGGCACAATGATAAGTTTGAAAAATGGAACTATAAACGAAAAACCATGTAGAATAGATGCTTTGGATAAAGAATTTGCAATGAATTTACGTTTAGAAGTTATTAATGGAACATATCCAGTAAAGCAAAATGAAATAATGCTGGAAAAATGGGCTATGGATATGTTGAACATTAAATTAAATGATCAAGTTAATCTTACATTTGCAAACGGTACTAATAAGGAGATGGTAGTAAGCGGCATATGTAATGATTTTGCTTTTAGTAAAGCAAGAAGCAGGATAAATTGTTATCTTTCAATAAAAGGTGCAAACGCTATCAATGAAGAGAAGTTAAGCACATATTTTATAAAATTTAAGGATAAAGTTAAAATTAATGAGGCACAGAGATCTATACAGAATAGTCTAAATATCAATGCTGATAGATTCTCAAGAAACGAAATGCTTATAGCTATTATGGGAGGGAGTATAAACAATACTGTAATGGGTTTATATATTACAGGAGCTGTACTTTTTTTTATTGTACTTATTGCTGGTGTAATTATGATATACAATACATTTAATATATCCGTTATGCAACGTATTCATCAGTTCGGACTTTTAAGATGCATTGGTACATCCAAGAAACAAATTAAGAAAATTGTAAGAAGAGAAGGCATGTACATAGTATTAAGGGCTATACCTCTTGGAGTAGCGGCTGGTTTACTTTTATCCTTTGTTTGTTCGGCTATCTTAAGAGTATATAATGAAAGCTTATTTGAGCACTTTACAGTATTAAGGGTTAGTATAATGGGTATTGCTGCGGGTATTCTGATTGGATTTGCTACTGTTTTTTTAGCATCCTATTTACCTGCAAAAAAAGCATCAAGAGTATCACCAATTAGTGCTGTTACAGGATATAAGGATGTAAGCATTAATAAGAAGAAAAAACGTGGGATATTAATGAAAATATTCAATATTGATACAGCAATGGGGATAAATAATGCTATAATAAAGAAGAAATCATTAATTCTGATGTCAAGTTCTATTGCAATAAGTATTATTATGTTTTTGGGTTTTCAAGTTTTGATTGATTTTATGCATTCTTCAATGAAGACGACCAAACCTTATACACCAGATATTATAGTTATGAATGAAAAGGGCATTGATCAAGAAATATATAATGAATTATCTTCAATAAAAGGGATAAAAAAAATATATGGAAGAAAATTCGAATATGTTAATGCCACATTTGATGTTTCAAAACTAACTAAAGAATATAAACAAACTATAGGTACTATTGAAGAAACAGAGAATAACTTATTCATACCACCAGAGAATTCTTGGCTGATATCTTATGACAAAAACCAATTAGATTGGGCAAAGAAAGATTTGATTAAAGGTAGCATATCGGAAAAAGAACTTGATGAACAAAATGGTGTAATAGCTATATCAACCCATCTAAGAAATAACGTTACATACAAAACAACAAATTTTAATGTAGGAGATAAAATATATATTCAAACGACAAAAGGACAAAAGGAAATGACTATAAAAGCTATTATTAAATCTGTTCCATTTAGTAGTAAACGCTCTCTATTAACAACATTTATAACAACAGAGAAACAGTTTGAAAGACTAATGGGTTTATCAGATTATGGGATTATTAACATACAACTTAAAGATAGGGATCAAAAAGCAACGATAGCATCCATTAGAGAAACAGTGGATGACACTGTAGAAATTAAAGACTCTAGACAAAAAAATAAAGAAATGGATCAACAGTTCTTTACAATGGCTGTTTTTGTATATGGTTTTGTAGCTGTCATTTCTTTAATAAGTATATTGAATATAATAAATACAATGAGTACAAGTGTTGCAACAAAATTAAGATATTATGGAGTGATGAGAGCAATAGGAATGTCCGGTAAACAATTATCAAAGATGGTTTTGGCTGAGGCACTGACTTATAGTATTATTGGTTGGATTAATGGATGTCTATTAGGTAGCTTGCTCCAGTGGTTTCTAATTTCAAATTATTTATCAATGTATGATATAATATGGAAAATAGCTTTTACTCATATTCTATTTATTTTGATTATTATATTATTTATAACCATAATATCAATTATTAGTCCAATAAGAAGAGTAAAAAATAGTCAGATTATTGAGGTTATAGGATTATTATAATGTTATTTTATTAAATACAAAAAGCTGAATTCACGCTTTATGATGAATTGTCAACTACACTCAATGAAAGACAATTCTATTATTATCTTGAAATCTTCATTGAAGGTTTTAAGATTGAAGTTATGGGGTGATGGAAAAATAGTAATTTATATTTAAACACAAGTTTTAACATTCATATTCATTAACTAACAAATTTATAGTAAAGAGGGAGAAAAAATGAATAAAGTAGAACAGAATAGAAAAGCTTGGAATTTATTATCAAAGGACCATTACGAATACTTTCGTAATAAATTTAAAGAAGATAGCTACAAACTGAATCCAATTGTATCGAAGGAATTAGGAGAAATATCGGGAAAAAAGATACTTCATTTACAATGTAATACAGGTGCAGATACAATTATGCTGGCAAAAATGGGAGCAGATGTAACAGGCGTTGATTTCGCTCCGGATAATATACATTATGCAAAAAAATTAGCAGAAGAGTTAAATGTTAATAATATTGATTTTATTGAATCTGATATTATGAAACTTATGGAAAAACATGAAGGTAAGTATGATATAGTTTTAACATCTGATGGTGCAATTGGATGGTTACCAGATTTAGATAAATGGGGAAATACAATTAGTTATTTTTTAAAGGATAACGGATTTTTTTACATGCACGACTTACACCCCTTCTTTCTTTCTTTTGATGAAGACCTTATAGATGACGGTGTTCTTGAAGCGAAATATCCATATTTCGGAAAAGAACCAGATGAAGCAGATGAAATTGGAGGTTATGCATCAGATAGTAAGGAAGCTAAGAATTATTTTTGGATGTATACCATTGGCAGTATAATTAATTCTTTATCTAGAGCTGGACTTTTTATCGAATATTTAAATGAATATGATAGATGCGACTCAGGCATGGGAGGCATAGAGATTGATGAAGAAGGATTATCATATTATCCAGCTTTAGAAAATAAGTTGCCAATTGTTTTTAGCTTGAAGGCTGTTTTACGCTAGAAATCAAACAATTAAACAATTGAGGTCAGGCTGGAACACATAATTTTATTTATCAGTGTAATATGTTTTTAGTAAATTTTAAGAGAAATAAAAGAACAAGACAGGCATAAAAAATACAGGGAGTACAACCGTGACGAACGTAGGTACTCTCTTTTTTAAGTGTCAATTTTCTCTATTTCTATCCCTTATAATAGATTTTAGGTACATATAGGATAAATCATATTGCCTTATGATGCGTTATTAGATGAGTTAGTGGACAGTTAAGAATTGCCTTTTTCTTTTGAAATCTGAAACTATTCTACTCTTGTATAAGAAGATATAATATATTAGTATAAAAGTAAAAGAGGATGGGTGATTATTGTCATGAAAAAATTTAAAAATATATTACTCTTATTCTTATCAGTTTTAGCTTTATCACTTATGGGATTAATAGTAGTTAACTTAATGGATATCATTGTTGATTTTGATGATTGGGGAATTTTTTACATTTCTAATCTAATAGAAAAATATGTGGTTTATGCAATAACATATCTTTCTGCTGTAATAATTATATCTACATATTTTATATTATCTGCTATAAAAAAATTAAAGTAACTTAAGACAGCTTTTAAGGCTGTTTTTTCGTTTATATTGGGAAAACAAAAGATTGGGGTCAGGCTAGAACGCATATGAGTGTCACCAAGAAACGTCCCCTATTATAAGGGCGGATTGGTTGAATAGATAAAGTCAAAGTTTATTGCAAGGTAATCTTTGACTTTTTCTTATATCTGTTATTATGTATATAGCGGTAGGTAGAAAATGGTATGAGAGATTCTTGAACAATTCTAGTGGAAAGATACGAGAACAAGTGAATTATTCATACCTGACCCCATTTTTCTGCATTTTTCTGACGCCATTTTTCATTGCTTTACATTATAGAAATAAAAGTTGGGCACAACTAACAAATGAAATGGAGCATTTTCAATGATACAGAGTGGACGGAATACTGTTAATGCTGTAATATTTGATTATATTAAATGAGAATCATTATCAAGAGGTGATAGCGTGAAAGAGAAAATGTCTGAACATAAGAATATTGATTTTAAAGCAACAGTGACTGTCGTTGAAAACAAAGACTCTAAAGTAAATATTCTGCGTAACGATACAGGTGAAGGATTCATGACATTTTACAAAGTTTTAGATGATATTTATCTTATATATAACGATTTCCATATGAGTGGGATTTTGAATGAAATGAACCGTGATATTGATTGCTTTGCAATGGATTATTGTTATGAAGGTAGGTTAGAATGTGCATTACCTAATGTGGTTTTCAGCTATCAAAAACCTGGTGACTTAAGTATGGACAGTCGTAAAAAAGTGATTGATGAGGTCTATTTTCCGCTGGGTCATTATCATTCGTTGAGTCTCGTATTTTACTTTCCAAAGGCACAAGAATCCCTTGAAAAGAAATTTTCGGGATTTCCTGTGGATTTGAGTAAGCTTAGAGATAAGTTTTTGGAGCATTCATATCCATGTTTTATTCAAAATAACCAAGAAATTAGTAATATATTCGAGGCTTTAAGAAATATAAAGAATAAGAACGGTAACACTTATTCAATCTTAAAAATATTAGAGCTTCTTTTGGTGCTGGATAACATTGAAACAACGGAATTACTGAAGTCTGATGATTACTCCTATTTTCATAAGTCAGATGTGGAAAAAGTAAAACTTATTCAACGTATGATGATTGATAACCTAGAGCGTAATTATACGCTAAATGAACTTGCAGAGATATCTAATATGTCTTTAACTGCCATGACTTCTTGTTTTAAAGGGGTTTATGGTAAACCGATTAATACATTTATGCGAGAATATAAGATGAGTCATGCAGCTAAAGAATTGATTACAAGTGATACATTAATAGCTGATATTGGGTTAAATGTAGGATATTCAAATCCAAGTAAGTTTTCGGGAGCATTCAGGCAGGTTATAGGTGTGCTGCCAAAAGAATATAGGAAAAACTATGGAGGCAAAAAAAATGGGAAAGGATGACAAGATGGAACATTGGATTAGAACATTATTTAAACATACGAAAAGGTGTCGATGGAGGCTAACTGTTTCGGTAATATGTGCAATCATTAGTGTATTTGGTGGTTTAGTACCATATTATGGAGTATATCGAATTGTTGTTTTGTTAGTTGGTAAAACAAGTGATATAACGGAGATAGTGCCGTGGATTATTTGGATTTTAGCAGGCTATTTTGTACAAGTATTCTTTCATATGGTTTCAACAACTCTTTCTCATCAGTCAGCTTACACATTACTATGCAATATTAGAAACAAACTGACAGATGGACTCATGGGAGCACCTCTTGGTACAGTTCTTAATGAAAAAACTGGGAAGCTAAAGAGCGTAATAGTTGACAGGGTTGAAAGTATTGAGATACCAATAGCACATTTGATTCCGGAAGGACTATCTAACTTGATTCTTACCTTAAGTGTTATTGCTTTTATCATAGTTATTGATTTTAGAATGGCATTAGCATTATCTATATCGTCTGTCATTGCAATAATTATCATCAGTATAACTTTAAATGGTTACAAAGAGAAGTATCAAAATGCAATGCAAACTTCAGATCATGTCAACAGCGTTATTGTAGAGTATTCTGAAGGTATAGAAGTCGTTAAAATGTTTAACCATTCAGAAAAATCCTACGAGAAATACGAAAGTGCTATTGTCGGCTTTAAAAATCATATGTTGAGTTGGCATAAAAAAACAATGACTGCATTAAATTTCTCCATGGCTTTGTTACCTACTACATTATTAGGTATAGTACCAGTGGGAACTATTTTATATAGAAATGGAATTATATCACCACCTGAATTTGTTCTAGCTGTTGTTTTATCTATGGGGATTGTTCCGGCTCTCCTTAATCTTGTTTTGTTCGTTAATAGTTCAAAGGAAATAGAGTATGCTCTTGACTCTTGTAGAGATTTATTAAATATTGAGCAATTAGAGGATGCAAAAGAAATAGTTGAGATTAATGGCTACGATGTTGTTTTTGAACAGGTACGATTTGGATATAACGAAGAAAGTGAAGTTATAAAAGGAATTGATTTAGAAATGAAAGAAGGTGAATTTACTGCTTTAATAGGACCATCAGGTAGTGGTAAATCAACAACTGCAAAGTTAATAGCCAGATTTTGGGATGTAAGCAAAGG
>JANQLB010000071.1 GCA_028280805.1 Tissierellales bacterium | reverse complement strand
ATAAAAAAGATATTAAAAGTATGAACAAGTTAAAATATGTGATGGTAGCAGGAGAGTCTTTTCCGAAAGGATTAGGGAAACGGTGTAAAAACATTTTTAAAGGAGTACAAATAGAAAATATATATGGACCTACAGAGGCTGCAATATATACTGCGGGTTATTCATTAAAAGACTTAAAAGATAAAGAGAATATAACTGTACCAATAGGAAAACCATTTAATAATGTGAGAGTATATATACTAGATAAAAGTAATAAATTATCTTCAATAGGAGTGGCAGGAGAACTATGTATAAGTGGTGATGGATTAGCAAGAGGGTATCTGAACAGACCACAATTGACAAATGAAAAGTTCATCAATAATCCATTTAAACGAAAAGAAATAATATATAAAACAGGAGATTTAGCAAGATGGCTTCCTGATGGAAATATAGAATTTATAGGAAGAATAGATAATCAAGTAAAGATAAGAGGATTTAGAATAGAGCTTGGAGAGATAGAAAATCAGCTTCAAAAGATACCGGAAATTAGAGAAGCAATAGTAACAGTTGTAGGAGAAGAGAAAGATGATAAATCTATATGTGCATATTTAAAAGGAAAGGATGTAGATATACCATATATTCGGGAAGAACTTTCTAAAGTGCTGCCATATTATATGATTCCATCATATTTTGTAGAGATTAATGAAGTACCATTAACTTTAAGTGGCAAGATAGATAGAAAGGCATTACCAAAACCGGATGGAAATACAAGTATAGGAGTAGAATATACTGCACCGAGAAATGAAGTAGAGGAAAAGTTAGTTCAGATATTTAAGGAAGTATTAAATATAGAATCTAAAGTAGGGATAAAAGATAATTTTTTTGATTTAGGAGGACACTCACTAAAAGCAACTATGTTAGTTTCAAGAATCTATAAGGAATTTGAAGTAGAGATTCCTTTAATGGAGATATTTAAAATAACTACTATAGAAGAAATATCAAGTTTAATCAAAGTATCAGAAAAGAGTATCTATGATGGAATTAAACCTGTAGAAAAAAGAGAATATTATAAAATGTCAGCGGCACAAAAGAGAATGTATATCATTAATCAGATGGATAAAGAAACAATAACATATAATATGTCTAGTGTATTAAAATTAAAAGGGAAGTTAGATAAAATTAAAATAGAAAATATTTTTAGAGAGTTAATAAACAGACATGAATCATTAAGGACTTCATTTACTACAGTAAAAGATGAGTTAGTACAGGTAGTAAAAGGAGTATCAGAAATAAAATTTAAAATAGAGTACAGAGAAGTAAATGAAGAAAAGATACAAGATATAGTAAAAGATTTCATAAGACCATTTGATCTAAGTAAAGCTCCTTTATTAAGGGTAGGTTTAATAAAGATAAGAGAAGATGAATATATTCTAATTACTGATATACACCATGTTATATCAGATGCAGTATCAATGGGATTAGTGATAGAAGAATTTACAAAACTTTATAAAGGAGAAGAACTAAAACCGTTAAAGATTCAGTATAAAGACTACTCAGTATGGCAAAATAAATTATTTGAATCAGAAAAGATAGAGAACCAAGAAAAGTATTGGCTAGAAAGATTTGAAGGAGAAATACCTGTACTTAATATGCAGACAGACTATCAAAGACCTGTTTTACAAACCTATAAGGGAGCTTCAAAGAGCTTTATAATTAACAAAGAATTAACTAACAAACTAAATAAAACAGCTAAAAAAACAGGATCAACTCTATATATGGTATTGTTATCAGCAGTAAATGTATTACTTTCTAAATATACGGGACAAGAAGATATAGTAATAGGTTCACCAATAGCAGGAAGACATCATAATGA
>JANQLB010000067.1 GCA_028280805.1 Tissierellales bacterium | reverse complement strand
AAGATGAAATGCCTTTATTACGGAAATATTTTTCACATATTCAATTATCCCACTTGTTAAAATTTCATTGGCTCTATGGTCATGTGCTGCGTGTTTCTTGAATATCTTTTGATATGGTATTAAAATAAGCATTACAACTAAAACCGTTACAAGATAGATTATTGCCAATCCATAGTCCATCACAAAAAGGACAACACCTATAACACCTAAACTTGCAATAGCAGCTAAGACATTTACCAAGGTAACCATAAATTTTTCTTCAATGAATGCCATTCCATTTATTAGTATAGAGGAAACTTTCCCTGTGTTATCATCCGTAAAAAATCCCATATTGATTTTCTTTAGATGGTCAGTAACTTTAATTTTTTCATCATAGAAAATCGCAGTCATTGTAGAGTATGAGTTTTTATCCATAGAATATCTTGCAAAACTACGCAATATCACACCTAAAAGCATTATTAGAAGTGCAACTAAAGAAAAGTTCAGTGTAAGCGTATTGTTTAGTAGATTTTGAAAAAACAACAGCACCATACCAAGTGGCACAAATGAGAGTGTGTTTTCCACAAATTGAGATAAAATAGCCGATACAATTTTACCCTTGTTGGCCCCTGCCTTACTATAGATATATTTAAACAGCTTTAACATTTATGTCACCTCCTAAATCCCAGTCTACACTCTCTTCACTTATTTTCCATAATTCTTCATAAATCGGAGATTTTTCAAGTAATTCTTGGTGAGTGGCACACATTTCTATTTCACCATCTTTAAGAACTACAATCTGATTTGCTTTAGCTATTGTGTATAGCTTGTGGGCTATAATAATAACAGTTTTTCCCACAAGTAGCTTTGATAGAGCCTCTTGAATTAAACATTCATTTTCTGCATCTGCAAAGGCAGTAGCTTCATCTAATATGACAATAGGTGAATTCTTAATTATTGCTCTTGCAATAGTTATTCTTTGGCGTTCACCACCGGAAAGTTTCTTGCCAAGCATACCTACATTGGTATCATACCCATTCTCTAAGCCAACAATAAAATCATGACAATTTGCTTTTTTACAGGCAGAGATAACTTCTTCTTTTGTAATGCCCTCTTTTGCAATGGCTATATTTTCAAAGATTGTTCCTTCAAACAAATTATTTTCCTGAGACACATATGAAATATGGTTCATAAGATTTTCAAAGGTAAACTCACTAATGTCCTTTCCGCCAATTTTTATAATCCCTTGCTCTATATCCCAAAAGTGCATAAGTAGTTTGGCAAGGGTAGATTTTCCGCTTCCGGAGGCTCCCACAATTGCACATATACTATTTTCCGGTATTTTCAAGTTTATATTTTTCAATACATTTTTTTGATCATAGGCAAAGCTTACATCGCAAAACTCTACGCTACAATCTGTAGACATCTTATCGTAATCACCACATTTAACATCTTCATGAACAAAAATATTCTCTCCCTGTTTAAGTGCAAAATCCACCGCTGTTACAGAGGGTAAAAAATTCACTAATTTTAGTAAAGGCTCACTCAGACTCAGGGCAAGCATAATAATGAGTGTCAAGGCTGAAAGTTCCATTTTCCCTTGCACAAACAGAAAAACTGCAAAAGGCAAAGATAACAACAATGTGCAAGGCAAGAGCGAATACAAAACTGACATATATTTTGCAGTGACATGGCTCCAGTCTATCGTAAAATCTTTTGCACTTATTACTGAGTCATGAAGCCGATTGTACGAGGATGTTGTTTTGTTAAATATTTTTATTGCTTCCATTCCCGACACATATTCAACCAGCGTGCTATTTAATGTTTCTTTTGATCTGTAGTAATCAGGAATTTTCTCCATGCTTACCTTCATCATTAGTATCATTGGTATCATACTGATTGGTATCATAATTAAAACAACAATACCTATTCTCCAATCTACAATAAAAATTGAAATCAAGGTAAATATCGTACCACATATATATGGCACGCCTTCGGGTATCATATGTGCCAATGCCATTTCAAGAGAAGATATATCCTCCACAAAGGATTTTTTGTATTTACCTGTTCCTTCAGACATAATATGCCCCATAGGGTGGCGAGCCATATTTTCAGAAAAAGATTTTCTTATATTATAAAGTATATTAAACGCACCTAAATGCGAAA
>JANQLB010000031.1 GCA_028280805.1 Tissierellales bacterium | reverse complement strand
AAACGAAGTAGAAGAAATATTAGTAAAGATGTGGGAAAAAATATTAGGAGTAAAAGAGATAGGAATAAGAGATAATTTCTTCGACTTAGGAGGACACTCTTTAAAAGCAACTATGTTAGTTTCAATAATTCATAAAGAATTTGAAGTAGAGATTCCTTTAATAGAGATATTTAAATCACCTACTATAGAAGAAATATCAAGATTAATTGAAGTATCAGAAAAGAGTATCTATGATGAAATTAAGCCTGTAGAAAAAAAAGAATATTATAAAATGTCAGCAGCACAAAAGAGAATGTATATCATTAATCAGATGGATAAAGATTCAACAACATATAATATGCCCGGTATATTAAAGTTAAAAGGCAAGTTAGATAGAGCCAGAATAGAAAATACTTTTAAAAAGTTGATAAACAGACATGAATCATTAAGGACTTTATTTACTACAGTAGAAGATGATTTGGTACAGGTAGTAAAAGAAGTATCAGAAATGGAGTTTAAAGTAGAGTATAAAGAAATAAATAAAGAAGAAGTACAAGATATAGTAAAAGCTTTCATACGACCTTTTACCCTAAATAAAGCACCTTTATTAAGGGCAGGCTTATTAAGGGTAGAAGAAGATGAACATATTCTAGTTACTGATATGCATCATATCATATCAGACGGAATATCAATGGAAATAGTAATAGAAGAATTTACAAAATTTTATGAAGGAAAAGAACTGGAACCATTAAAGATTCAGTATAAAGACTATGCAGAATGTCAGAATCAATTATTTAAATCAGGAAAGATAGAAGAACAAGAAAAGTATTGGATGGAAAGATTTAAAGGAGAAATACCTGTACTTAATATGCAGACAGACTATCAAAGACCTACTGTACAAAGTCATAAGGGAGCTTCAAAGAATTTTGTAATTAATAAAGAACTAACTAACAAACTAAATAAAACAGCTAAAGAAACGGGATCAACCCTTTATATGGTACTATTATCGGCAGTAAATATATTATTTGGGAAATATACGGGACAGGAAGATATAGTAATAGGGTCACCAATAGCAGGAAGAAATCATAATGATTTAACAAATATAGTCGGAATGTTTGTAAATACACTTGCAATGAGAAACTATCCAAAATCTGATAAAGGATTTAGAGAATTTTTAAAAGAAGTAAAGGAAAACTCCTTAAGGGCATATGACAATCAAGATATACAGTTTGAAGAATTAGTAGAAAATATGCCTATTAAAAGAGATATAAGCAGAAATCCACTATTTGATATAATGTTTGTTCTTCAAAATACAGGAACTAGTGAGAAAAAATTAAATTTAGAAGGGTTAAAAATATCAGCTTTTGATTTAGAAAATGAGGTCGCAAAATTTGATATAACAATTGCAGCTATAGAGATAGATGGAGAGTTATTATTAAATATTAACTATGCAACAAATCTTTATAAAGAAAGTACCATTGAAAGACTTACTAATCATTTTACAAATATATTAGGAGAAATATCAAAGGATGTA
>JANQLB010000010.1 GCA_028280805.1 Tissierellales bacterium | reverse complement strand
TAATTCTAGTCTTCCCAATGCCCAGATACCTAGTGATATAGGCTTTCTATTATCACATACTCTAAACAACTCATATCTTATTAGTCCACTACCCCCAAGAGCAGTTTTCTCAAAGCTTATGATACTTGAAAACTCAATATTAATTACTGGCTTACACAAACAGGTAGCATCTATATTAACATGTGCTAATTGAAAAACAGGATCATTTGATGATACAAAGCTTCTCCTTACACTTCCTTCGCCACATTCAAATATTATATCTTTAGGTTTAGGATTTATTTGAGCACAGTCAATACAGCTGTTTTTTTTATTAAAAATTTTGTAGTTATCATGATAATGACAATCTCCTGTTGACTGTGCTAAGGCTGTTATTCTTGCATTGCTGACCACTACACTTTGCAAGAAAGCAATGGCATCTATTTTAATGGAGCTAACCTTTACAAAGTAGTCACAGCAGCTTGAGGGAGCATCACATTCACAAAAAGTAAAATCAAATACCTTTTCTAGATCCACTGCATCGCTAGCCTCAGTTCTAATAAATTTCCAAATTCCACGTGATAAAGGTTCTTCTTCACCGCAGACTCTAAATAACTCAAATTCTAAAATAACATCACTTATAAATGTATCTATTTTAATAACACTTGAAAACTCTATTAATATCTTAGGCTTACTTAAACAATTGGTATCAATAGTAACATGAGCAATATTAGCTGGTGGTATTAACTCAGGTATGATACTAGCATCTCTAAAAAAAACATCTCCGTTTCCCTGTCCACATGATAGCAATATTTCCTTTGGTTTAGGATGCTTTAGTATAGGTTTAATATCATCATATCCGTCATCAGATGTTTTATATTCCTCACTTTTAAAGTCACATAATGACTTATATAGTGCCGTCATTCTTCCATTACTAACAGTTACAGTTGCACTTGATATTTCTATTGGTGTGACGCTAACAAAGTATTCACAACATGTTGAGATATTTGCGCACTCACAAAATATAAAACTAAATGATTCATCCTGACGGGCAAAGCCCGATATAAATACATTAACTTGCTCAAACATCCAAATACCTAGTGAAATTGGTTCTCCACCGTCACATGTTTTAAACAATTCGTATTGCAATCTGACTGTTGCAGTTGAATCCAATCTCTCCATACTGACAATGCTTGAAAATTTTATTAAAATTTTGGGTTTTCTTATACTACATGCATCAACTGTGACATGAGCTAACTGAAATGCAGCATCATTTGAAGTCGTAAAGGTTCTACTTCCTGTTCCCTCACCACATTCTAGTAATATACCTTTAGACCTAGAGTGCACAGCTTTACATTTAACACATTCCATTTCTGATTCACTGGTAATATGATGTCTGCGACCATGGCTATAATTCATTTATATACCTCCTTTTGAGCTTTATGAAGTATTTTTTTAATATGCTATTAATCTTCGACACTCAAAATAGCTTATACTTCATCTTCACTACATTATATGTAGACTTAACTGATTAGTTACTTATAACAAAACACTACAGGAATCACAGGGACGGTTCGTCTGCTTCCTTCTATTCTATTTTGCTTTAAAAACTAAATTAGGAGATATACCTAAAACCCTTGCAAGTTGCCTTTGAGTCACTCCTTCAATTTTCTTTGCCCTTATAATTATCATATCTCTTTTACTTTTCTCCAGTATCATTAAACTATGTAGCGGTACTCCTTCCATTAATTGAGCAACAGCTCTAAATACTTCATCATCACTCTTCTTTACTACTTTGTACTCCATACATTTGTCTTCGTTTTCTTCCTTCATATACTCTTGGTATCTATTTATTGCTTTGTCCATATCAGTACAGAAGTAATCTAATATTTTCTCTCTCTCGAGTATATCATCTGCTCTCGATATGTAAAAATACGCTCTGCAACTACTCCATTTCCAATCCTCAGGTCTTTTAACCATTCCAGCCTTTACTGGGTTCATGTGAATATATCTGGATACTGTTAGTAAATATACATCGTCTTCTACAGGCTCATTTAAAAATCTATCTTGAAATAGATGTCCACTTCTTCGGTACTTTTTGTTGTACCACTGTACATATCCAACGCCTAACCTTTTAAGTGAAACAGAAATATCTTCTATGCCCTCTTTAATCAATAAATGAACATGGTTTCCCATAAGACAATAAGCATATATTTCTAGATAATATTTTGAAGATATTCTTTTTAATCTGTATAGGTATTCTTCAAAATCATCTTCCTCAAGAAAAATATTCTGATGATTTATTCCTCTAAATATTATATGGTTTATTCCTGTACTACTTCTTTTCCTTGCTGCTCTAGGCATTTCTCTCCTCCAGTTTTTTCCTATAATATATCACATACTTCAAAAAGAGACAAACAGAATCAAACGAACCGTCCCATTGCTTCGGGCTATTCTCACCTTTATGTGTTTTTTGGTAAATATGTTATGGAAATTTTATGTAATCACATGTTTGTTGTTTGTACAAAACTTAGGTACTTATATTACCACACTGCTCTTCAAGTCGTTTTCTCCATCTACTCGTTAATCCTAAACAATCAAATTTAAACGCAATTAGGAGATCAATATGAAATTCAGGTGTAAATCGTTCTCCTAATGATTTTCTTGATTTTTCAGCAATTTAAACAAGAGTTTCATTACTAATAATTGGCTTGTCAAACCAATAAAGGGTTCTTCCTGCAAATTCAGGTTTATCCACTTGTAACATTTGACTTATTTCATGTTTACACCAGTATTTGAATTCCACTTTCATACCGTTTTCATGGGCTAATTGTTCCCATTTTCTTACATGCTCAACCCACTTATCCCACGAGGACTTAACAGTTTTTCCTTTAATCACCTTATGACTATCCGTCCAGTCTCTTGGTAAACAAATATAATATTTAGTCAACCTAGGATGCTTCTCTAAAGCTTTCTTAACTGATTTTGAAATTAGGCTCCATTGATTGTCATTTATAGCACCTAAAAAATATTTTGCTTGCCGTGCATGTTCTGTATCATCATTTAATTTCCAGTGACATTCAACATCGGCATCACCGCCATCACCTTCTTTCCTGACAAAGCATTGAGCATTCTCCGGTGGTTTTAAATGGGCAAGCTGACAAATTAGTTCTTCAAATCCTTTATCTTGACTTCCATTATGATTCCTTATATTTGCAAAATCTATATCTATCATTCTAACCTCCTACTCATCATTGTTTATACTTCTCACAATCTATCTCCACTATGAAAATATTCCGACGGTTAGATATATGTTGAGAATATACTGTCATACAACTTCATATTTTCGATTTACCAGAGTATGGGTCAATGTAAATTTGACCTCTAGTTTGAGCTGCTTGTATTTTATTGTCTAGCATGTCAGTTAGTCCAATTCTTTCTTCAAGTACATAGAAAATATCTTGACCATCTATTAGTATAGTCTTGGTTGCTTTTCCACTCATAAGGGATTTAACAGCTCCTTCCGAATATCCATTTACTGATATGAATATACCCCTACCATACATCTTTCCTTCAATTTTATGAGCAAATGAATATAAAGGTTCAGTTGCACTTAATGAATCATGCCATTTCATTTCAAGTAAATAATGCTCCCCATCATATTTAACTGAACCATCTATCTGCTCACCTTCAATTTTAAAAGGCTCACTAACATCAATACCATTTACTTTAAAAAAGAGACTAATGAACTTCTCAAACTCATATCCTCTTTGACGATTATTTATTGGTTTTCCATCAATGCTAATCTTTTGAAAAAGTCTAGTGTATATTTCTTTCAGTTGAGTTAGATCAGGCAATGAAGATACACTTTTTTTAGAATTAACATGTAAATTTTGCTGATCCCGTAGTTGATATTCCATTTTTAATCTAGCTCTTTTTAATCGTCCTATTGCTTTTTCGGCTTCATTTCTATTCAGCTTTTTAAGTTTATCGAAATAATAGGGGTTGAAGTAATTCCAATTACATAAACTATCTAAAATACTATTAAACTGACCAATTCCAGAATCTTTTCTTGATGTTAGGGCATTGAATACTTTTTCTACAATTTTAACTCTAGACATCTTTTTATGCTCCTGAACAATTTTCAATTCAGAACTTGTACAACTATTTTCTTTAAAAAACTCAATAATATCTTGCTTTGACCACATTAATGAAAGAATTGTATCTTTCATGGCATTTTGCATGTTTTTTGAGAATTTCATAAGCATTCACCTCAAGTATATATTACTATAAATTGCTTTTGCCTTTGTCAATAATGCCTATTTAGACTATATTTCAAGATTTAATTAGAAGCCCAAGTATAAAAAAAATAAAACATACAAGTATATTTAAAATCAGACTATACTTTGATTGTATTAATTCACGTTTTAACATTACAATTTTCTTAGTCTTTTGAGGAAATTTGAATCTGGGACTACTTATTAATGCAAAGATATATATAAAATATGCTACTATTCCACCCAAGATAAATGAAATTACAACAGCACCAAAGTTATTTCTTAATAAATTAGTAACATCTCCCGATAAAAAATCTTCTGCTAAAAAAGTAAGACTTAACATTGTAACTATTATACAAGAAGTCATTTGAACAACTTCATAATAAGAAATAAATGGACGATATCTAAATCCTTTAAGTATTAGTAAAATGTTTGCTTCCATTTCTCCTATTATTTTTTTATCGTTGCTACTGATTGTTAGTAAAGTCTTCATATTTAAATTTTCAAAAGTATGTAGCTTAAAATATACTTCATAATATTGATTTCTAATTGTTAATTCAAAACTAAAAAATTCACTCCCACTCTCAAAGTATTCAAGAAATCCTTTTAGTTCATTTAAACAAATTATATACTCACTATTTATAATCTTAACTTCAATTTCACTAGTATCATCACAAATCTCATATATCAATCTCTTAAATACCAAATAAAAATTACTATAATCCCTAAATTTATAGTATTTCAATGGTACTTTTCTTTCATATTTCATTCGCTTTACCACCTTCACCTCATTCTGAAAATATAACTTAAAAACTACATTTAGAATCATAATTAATCTTTTGAAACAAATATTAATTATTTTCAATAGGAGTACTTAGATACTTTTCTATAACTAATATACGTTTCATATTATATCACTTTTTAGTAATAATTGGTAGAATCGTGTCGGATAAGATTTATTCAATCTCTAGACCAGTCTATTCTTTATATACGGCGTTCACACTTCCTCTAAGATAATAAGGGGCTAATATAGCATTTCCTATACTAATCCCTTAGTTTTGCTTTTATTCACTTGTACTGTAATTTACTGCAACAGTACTGCAACCTCTACAGTATTAAATGGAAATAATCATATTTAACTGATTATTTCTGGATTTATTTGACTTACTATAACCTCTTTTTATATATTAGACTAGGAAATTTAGATTTAACGTTTAAGATTTTTAACCATGTAAATAAACCGTTACAGCTCTTTGTTGGATTGTAGCGGTTTTTAATATTACAAATATACTTACTCTTATGTTTATAATTAAAACTATAAAAATTACTTTATTTCATCTTTAGATGTTTTATAGAGATCAAACCTCATAATAAAAAATACTAAGATAAACAACAATGCTATTATATAATATGTGTTCTAGCCTGACTCCAATCGCACTAAGTGATGCGTTAAGAGTAAAAAATCAAGACGGAATCCTCTTATATGTGTGGTTGCAATACGTATCACCAGTGCCGATCTGGTGGCTTCTTTCGAAGGACCACACCTCAGCATTTTTCTGAGCAATGACCCAATCACTATCACATGCATAGGACCCAAATTCAGGCATACCCAAAGAGCAAAATGCCTCGCAATGAGGACAATTTTTAAAATTTAAAACGATAATATCCTTATCTTCATACTCAACAGAGATATCGTAAAGTGACCGGAGGTTATGTATATTATTTTTCATCTTCTTAACAAATTTACCAAACTCCACTGGGTGATGAATTTTGGGTATGAGGGATACTTCAGCTATTATTTTTACTGCAGTGGTCACCGATGGTCCTACTAGTTTTATAGCTTTCTGCTTACCGACAAACAAAGAAAGTATTTTCGCAATTATACAAAAGGGACTCGCTATTAAAAGACCAGTGGCTTTACGGATTATATTAATCATCTTTATAGTCATTCCTTTCCCTACGCTCAAGGCACAAAATGAAATGAAAGTTTGTTTTGTTTTGAGCTTATTTTTATTACAGTATATGTAGAGGGATTCAGTATACTACTTATTAGCATAGAGTCAGGTTAGAACACGTAATTTAAAACAACTATTCATTGTTCTATACTTTTGAAACTAAATGATTTGAAACACTTAAACACTCTGCAAGCTCAGCTTGATTAATTCAAAATACTTGAATTGCTTTCTTTCAAGTCTGCTAAACAAATTATTATACTTACAATAGTTATATTCGTCTAAATATTATCTTCTCCTTTATAAATTATTAAAAATCTGCATTATACATGTATTTCTTCTATAGACTATTCTTTTTATTACTTTTCTTTATTAAAAGTTCAATTATTTTTCTATCATTTAAAACAATTATATGACTAATCATTTATTTTTTATATCATCAACTATGTTTTTCTTCTAAATTTCGTCCATTATTCCTGAATTATAAAGATTTTTAACCATGTAAATAAACCGTTACAGCCCTTTGTTGGATTGTAGCGGTTTTTAATATTATAAATATACTTACTCTTATGTTTATAATTAAGATTATAAAAATTACTTTATTTTATCTTTAGATGTTCTAGCTTTACACATAGTTATAAAGCTATTAAAACCTGTTACACTAATCTTCTATATTGTTTGTAGAGCAATCGCAATTGCAATTCTCACAGCAGCATACACATTCATCTTTAGGAACTTTCATTGTAGAACATTTGCAATTTTCACAAGCACAAGTACAATCACATATTTCAACAGATGGTTTATAATAGCTTAAAAAGCCAAATATAATAATTCCTATTATAAGAACTCCTATTATTATGTGTTTTAAATATTTTCTCATATTCTCATCCCCTTTAAACATATTGAATATCTATAGTAATGTATATATATAATCATAAACAATTATTACAGCTAGATTAAATATATATTGATATTTCTCATCTTATAAAATTTATTTTTCTTAACATCATTCTTTTGCTCGTATTTTCTTTTAAATTCGTGTTTTTCAGACAATTAATTTGAAAATATATTAAAATCAGTCTTAAATCAGCTCAGTGGGACTTTTGCCTTATTTATTTATAATGATAAAAGAGTTATGATATAAATGTAGTATATTTTCATAATTTTCTAAGAGAGGTGAACATTATGTCACTTAGCTATTCTAGGAAAGAAAGACATAACAAACAAGTTAATAAAATTGTTATAATTGTTGGATGGATTTGTGGTATTTTCTATTCTTTTTCTATGCTTCAAACAACTATGGAAGGTAATAGAACTTTTGAACAATTTATTTCCTTAGCATGTATAATCCTTATAGGAAATATCTTAGGTACTGTTATTTATCTAAGAAACAAAGTAAAATATTATTATGCCGTACCTGTTTTATTAGGTGTATACATACCATGGGCTTATATGCATTTAACAAGTGAATCAGCTATATTATTTACAGGATTTATACCATTAATAATTATTTATTCACTGCTGGGAAATAAAAAGCATGTTGCTTTAATTAGTATAATAACTCTATCCACAAACATTTTTAATGTAATTTACAAGCTTCAGACTTTTGATAACCTGAGTAATAATGATAGAAGTTCTGTTATAGTTACAATACCTATAACGATTGCTCTCGTTGCAGCAATTTATTTAATTACTTCTATAACTTCAAAAATGAGATCAGAATCTGAAAAAGATATTCAGGATATTAGTGAAAACAAAGCGAAACAAGAAAAAATATTATTACATATTAATGATACTGTAGAAGTATTAAATAAAAACCTTGAGAAAGTAAACGTGTTTGTTAAACAGGTATCTACATCTTCTATACATCTGAATGACGGAATAAATGAAATAACCTCAGGAGCAGTAACTACTTCTGAAAATATAAGTAAACAGTCACAGCTAATAGAAATGATTCAGAATAAAATATCACATTCAACTTCTATGATTCAAAAAAGTCATAAAACCTCACAGCAAAATATGGCTTTGCTTAATGATGGACGAAATGAGGTTATTGAGCTTGATAACATTACTAAAACAGTAAAGACAAATAATGATAATGTTTATAATATAGTTAAAAACTTAAATGCTAAAACAACTGATATAGGCAGTATGATTGAATCTATCATTAATATTGCTGATCAAACAAATTTACTAGCTTTAAATGCATCTATAGAATCAGCAAGAGCTGGTGAAGCTGGAAAAGGCTTTGCTGTAGTTGCTGATGAAATCAGGAAACTGGCAGAACAGACAAGAAGTTTATCTGACAATATAACAAATGACATATTAACACTTGAAACACAAAGCAGTAACTCAATTGAAGCTATTAATATTCTCAAAAATGCTTTGATTCAACAATCACAAATTATCAGCTCTACAGTTGAAACTTTTAATAAGGTGACTTCGCAAATTGAATCAAGTAATGAAAATATCAGTAAAGTAGCTGATGAAATAATAGAAATAGAAGAGACTAACAAGAAGATACTAGATGGTGTAAACGAAGTAGTTGCTGTAGCTGAGGAAACAATGGCTCAAACTCAGCATTCAACAACTATTTCTGATAATTTTTCAGAAAATGCAAGCTTAACATCAGAATCAATAGAAGCGATAAATAAAACAGTAGATAAATTAAACAAATATCTAAATGAGTAGAAATATATAAACAGTTATATTCCACTCAAGATAACCTAGAATTTTATTCACATATTATACTGGATAAAATAAAAATTGTAATCTAACTCATAAAGTTGTATCATGGAATTAAGTATAACTAAATATAAAGGGAGGATTTCATATGAACATACCTGTATGGCAGTACATATTGTCTATGTCGGTTTATATCATTATTTTATATATTTTCCATGAAATATCCAGAAAATATATTAAAGTTATAGGAGTCTTTTTCCTTCTAACTCTATTTACTTTTCCTCTATGGTTTGAAAATTTAGATAACTGGTTTCGAATTGGTAAAACTTTGTTAGTTCTAATACCATTGAACTTTGTAAATTTAGTTCGATTTAACTTTAAAAGAAAAGAAAATGGTTGGAAGAATCTAAAGAAAGATTGGGTTCTTTGGATATTCTATATGATATTGTTAGCTAATATAGTAGAAGCCTCTTTAAAAGATATTACTCTAGGGAATTATTTTAATGCTATTTCAGGATTTATTCTATGCATAACTGCTCCACTTCCCCCTAAAGCTTGGAATGTTGGAACTAAAAAAGATAAATATTATGACCTCATCGCTTATTTACCTCTTTTATGGATTTTATTATATACAACATGGAATGCTGCATTTGTATATGCCGAAAATTCAGGATATTTAGCCAGTTCAATCTGTATCCTTTCCATCCCAGTCATAAGAAGTCTCTATAAAAAACGTTCTGATTTATGGATGAGTGCAAGAGCATATACATTAGGGTTACATATATTCATACGTGCTACATACGATATTTTTACACCTATTATAGATTCAACCGCATGGGCAAATGAAAAGGCTTTATATTTCTGGGGACTTATTAACATCTTACTGCACGTAGGATATTTAATTGTATGGATACTTAAAATTTTAAAAGACAGATCAGCAAAATCCCAAAAAATTATACATAGTACTTAAATTAATAATATCTACTAATAAAAGCACCTCTGAACTCTAATTCAGAGGTGCTTTGTTTTAAGTATTCTTCTAAAAGCTTCTATCTTACTCTTATTCACCTTTAGTATGGAACAACAGTTTAAGTTAAATAAACTTACAAACAATTACTGCTGCCATTTAAAGAAATTAGTCAAAATCTTAGTTTTAATTTATCAACTGCTTTTACCAAAATATTTGTATGCCTCAAAAAATCTCTGTATAGCAGTAAATAAAATCATAATAATAAATACAATACAAATATAATCAGCATAATTATGAAAAACCATCATTAGTGAAAACATAATGAAACCTTCAGTTCTTTCAGCAAGTCCGGGCTGGTAATAAAAACTTTTTTCACTAGCTTTTTCTGAAGCTGCTGCAACAGTTAGAAATACAGTCATTGACAAAATTATACTTGAAGCTAATATAATAAAAATAAACGGATTATTTGAGATTTTATAACCTATGGCTACTACCAATGAAACTTCAACAATTCGGTCAAATGTAATATCCATTATAGTGCCAAAAAGAGTAGAAGAATTTGTTTTTCTTGCAATTGTACCATCAACAGCATCTAAAAAACCAGATACCCATAATACTACTACAGCTAATATACTTGAAATTTCAAATAATAATAATACTGAAGGTAATATACCAATTATAAGTCCAATAATTGTAACTGCGTTAGCACTAAGTTTAAGACTTATGAAAAAATCTGCTGCTTTCCCAATTACAGGCTGTACGATTTTTCTGGCATTTGTATCTAACATTCTTTATCCTCCTAATTTAAAGCAAACGATTATATAGTATAGATAATATGTTATTTGAAAAAGTGAGCATTTTTAAAATCTAAATTTATAAAAACTTCACTTTTTAAATCAAAATTTTTACTTCCATAAGTGCTGCAGTAAAGTTCCTGATTTAAAGCGTTGATAGTGTAAACAATTTTATCTCCTAAATATACCTTTGATTCAACGATTCCGTTTATACTAAAATCTGATTTATTACTAATATTTATTTCCTCTGGTCTTAATACAAATGTTATATTATCACAATCTTTAAAGGTAGTTTTAAAAACGCCTAGCTTAGTTATAAAACTTCCATCTTTTATTGTTCCACTAATATAGTTTCTTTTACCAAAAAAATCTGAAACTTGTTTAGTAGCTGGTCTTTCATATATTTTATTTGGCTTATCGTACTGCATTATTTGTCCTTCTATAAGCAAAGCTACTCTATCAGCCATTGATAGTGCTTCTTCTTTATCATGGGTAACAAGAATTGTAGTCATATTAAGCTTTCTCTGTAGATTTTTTACAAATACCTGCATGTTTTTTCTAAGATTTATATCTAATTTAGAAAAAGGCTCATCTAATAACAGTACATTGGGTTCAACTGCTAAAGCTCTGGCTATAGCAACTCTCTGTTTTTGTCCTCCCGATAACTCATTTGGAAATTTTTGTTCGTGTCCTTTTAATTCAACTAATTCAATTAGTTCATCTACCTTCCTTCTAATATATCTTTTATCTTTTTTTCTCATTTTTAAACCAAAAGCTATGTTTGATTCAACAGACATATGAGGAAACAGTAATAAACTTTGGTCTACCATAACAGAATTTCTTTTTTGTATGGGAACTTCATTAATTATTTGGTCATTTATAAGAATATTTCCCAAATCAAAATTAATAATTCCTGAAATACCATGTAAAATTGTGGTTTTACCAGAACCGCTTGAACCAAGAAGAGCTACAAGCTCACCTTCATTAATAGTAATATTAATATTTTTTAAAACTTCTTTGCCATCATATGCTTTATAAACATCTTTAAGTTGAATTTTTGCCATTTTCTCATATCCCTTTAAACGTAATATTTACTACTCCTTGCATAAAAATTACCTACAAGCTTTTCAGATATTATAAGCACAATTATTATTGATAATATAAAAATAATGCTTATAGCTGATGCCATTGTTCTATCTCCTGATTCCACAAATGGAAATAGCATCATAGAATAAGTAACAATCCTTCCTCCACCTATTAAAAAAGTTATAAAATACTGACTAAATGAAATTATATAAATAATACTTCCGGCAATAATTAATCCGGGAGTTAAAAGAGGAATGGTAATATGACGCATTACCTGTAAAGGAGTAGCTCCTAGAACCCTTCCTTGTATTTCAATTTTATCTCCATTAATTTCAAATATATTTAATAATATTTTTACACCATAAGGTATCCCCGGTATAACATGAATTAAAATTACACCTATATAATTATTTGCAAATCCTAACCTAATAAAAGATAAATGTATTCCCATAGCTACACTAAGAATAGGAACAATTAAAGGTAAAAGTATCAGTACCTTAATAAGTGTCTTTCCTCTAAAATTATAAAATGCTATAGCTCTAGCAGCAGGTATGCTTATTATCAGTGTTATTAATGTAACAATGAGTGACAATATGACACTTCTTAAGAGTATAATAAATCCTTGTGTAGATGTACTTAATGTGTAAGCAAATCCTCTTAATGTAAATTCTCTAGGAATAATTACAGGCCATGGCCAAGAACTAGCTATACTCCAACCTACCATTAAAAATAATGGTAAAATTAAAAAAAATATAATTATATATTTAAAAATAATTTTAGTTTTCATAACAACACAACCTTTTCCTAGAGTCAGTTATTATATTTCTTAATAAATTGAAATGCCCATAAATATAAACCAACTAAAACAAACGAACATAACGTTATACACATATTCATTACCATTGCATAGGGTCTATCAGCAAGATTTATACTATTATAATGAATATACGATAATATAGGCATTGCTTTTGGAGTTGAAGGTCCTAAGAGATAAGGTATTTCAAAAGCTCCAAATGAAAAAGCAAAAATAATTATAAACCCTGATGCTATTGTTGGCATGAGCAGCGGCAAAAGAACATACCAGAAAATTTGAAGATTATTTGCACCAAGATTTGATGCTATTTTTGAATATCTATTGTTTATATTTTTTAAAATATCATAAGTTACAAATGTTATAAAAGGCAATCCTTTCCATATATAGGCAAATATTATTCCAAATCCTCGTCTATCAAAAACTAACGGTGGAAAGTCTTTCATTTCAGAAATAATTCCTAGTGTATATAAAACTCTTGAGATTAATCCGCTCTGAGTAAATAACATAAAAATAAGGAGGGCTGCAATGGTATGAGGAACCATTATAGGCAGCTTATACATTCCATCCAGCCCTCCGTTATTACCTTTTTTATTAAAAATTAAAACATAAGAGAAGAAAACCCCAAGTATTACTGACAACATGGATGAAACAAACGAAATATAAAAGCTAAACTTTAATGAAGATAAAAAATTAGCATTCATAATTATTTCTTTATAATACTTAATTGTAAGGGTATGTAACCCAACAGCCGGAAAATATCCAAAGCTTTGTAACAATCCAAAGATTATACCCGTTAAAAAAATTCCAATTATAAAAATCATAACAGGCAACAGCATAACATAGGGTTTTATTTTACTCTTTAATTTATTCATGGTTTAACATTTCTTCTCTCCAGATTTCTTCTATTATTGGAACAAGTTCTGCACGCATTTCGGGCAGTCTCTTTTCCAACAATTTATCTTGAGGAATAACATTTTGTCCAATATCTATTTCATCAAATAATTGTTTTTGAGTTTCAGTTAATAAATTAGGGTCTGTAACAGGTAAATCTCCCCATACTTTAGGATCATACTTAGTCACTTGAACTTCAGGCGATAAAATATGATTAACAGCAACAAGTGCTGCTGCTTTATTAGGTGCATTAAATGGTATGGCTAAAAAATGAGTATTACCTATTGTTCCTTTATCAAACAAAAATGATTTTGATGTATTAGTAAAGCTTCCTTCTTCTATCTTAGTTGCTATATGAAAAGGAGTATAATTCATAGTAATTAAAATTTCTCCGTCAGCATACATATTATCGAGCTGAGCTAGTGTAGCCGGATATGTTTCACCCTCACGCCATAGATATGGTTTTATTTCATTAAAATACTCCATAGCCGGCGTTATTAACTCTCTTACGACTTCTTTATCAGCTTCAAGTCCTATGAATTTTTCATACCCTACTATGTCATAAATTATATTTCTTACAAATGCACTTCCCGTAAAATCAGCTATATCTGGATAAGTAATTTTACCGGGATGATTTTTAGCTAATTCTAAAAGTTCAATATGGTTCTTTGGTAAAAACTCTAATTCACTTGTTTCACCAATAAATACCATTTGTGCTTTTCCGTAAGGTGCTTCATATCCATTAACTTCATGACCAAAATCATATAAAACATCTGGTGAATCTTTATCTATATATTGGTTGAAGTTTGGAAGCTTATCGGTAAATGGTCCATATAGTAACTCTTGATTTTTAGCATTATAGAAATTTTCACCGTTTATCCAGACAATATCAATTGTACCCTTGCTGTTTAACTGTTTTTCATTTAAAAGTTTAGGAATATATTCATTCGGAAGCATAGGAACTCTTTCAAGAGTTATATTGTAATTATCCTTTAATTCTTTTGCTACGAAAGTATCAAGCCATTTGTTAATATTTTCATCTCCGCCCCAGCCATAGAAAGTTACTGTAGTTTCATCTGCTATTTCTTTAATTTCTTCCCAGCTTTTGTTTTCAATAGACTCACTACCTTGTTGGTCTATGCACCCAATTAGTAATTGGGTGCATAGTATCATAATTATTAATACTATAAATACTTTTTTCAAACTACCATCTCCATTTTTTATTTACTAAATTGTCTTGTTATTTTTTAGAAACTTCATCCATATCAATTCCTTTTTTCTTAGCAAAAATCTTTGGAATTTGAGATACCCCAAATAAAATTACACCTGCTATAACAAGCTGTATAAAGAATCTTGTGGTTATTCCGTTTTCCGCAAGTTCTCCTGCCATATATGCGTAAATAAATGCTCCCGGTGCCATAGTTATTAGAGTTATGATTGAGTAGGTTGATAACTTAATGTTTGTAACTCCATAAGCATAGTTTTGTATATTATAAGGAAAAATTGGTACTAATCTTGTTAGTATAAGAAAATCTTTACCATTCTTTTCTACACCTGCTTCAATTTTCTTAAATATAGGATTATTCCCAAATTTATTAACTATAAAGCCTCTTGCAATATATCTAGCTACAAGAAAAGCTGCTATAGCACCAATAGTAGCTCCAATTAGTGCTAATAATGCACCTAAAACAGGTCCGAATACAACTCCTCCGGCTATGGTTACTACACTAGCCGGTAAAGAGAATACAGCAACTACTACAAATATTAAAGCATAAATAATATATCCAAGAGGGCCTGCATTTTCTATTAAATCTCTGAATTTGTCAAAATCTCTTAGTATGTCAATAAGACCGGAAGCATATACGCCATAAAGTGCAGCTCCTAATACTACTAATATTAAAACTACCTTAAGTTTTTTGTTCATATTCATTCCTCCTAAATTATTTTACAGTTTTATTAATTCCTTTTTTGGCTTTGTATCTATTTATCCATGATTTTAGTGGTGATGCTAATACATCTGCCGGCGAATTGTCATTTTTATTTACAACAGGTCCCCAAACTAAATCTAGGATATGCCAAGATTTTGCTCCACCTTGTAATATAGAAGAACGACAGGCTGCACAATATACTACAATATTTTCACTATCCAAGGTTTCTACTCTACGCTTCATTACCTTTTTAGCTACCTCAGGATTAGTAGGTACAACCATCCCGCCAAAACCACAGCAGCGGGTTTTATCACGTGATAATTTTGACTCAACATATTTATACCCTAATTCATCTAATATCCATCTAATACCGTCCTGTAATTTTTTATCGTTACGAGTTGAACAAGAATCATGGATTGTAAAAACTATCTCACTATCTTTTCCTTTATTTTTTACTTCTTCCGGAAGTCCAATCAATGGCAGAACCTCCCATAACGAATGAGTCGGTGTTGTACTTACCTCATTAAAGGTAAGTTTACAGCTTTGACAAGCAACAATCATCTCTTCAATACCTACTTCGTCCATATCATCCTGTAAACCTTTAAATCTTTCTTTAAATAAGTCATATTGACCAACAGCTTTAGTAGGTTTACCACAACATTTTTGAACAGCTGAAAATTTTGGAAACACACTATTTAAATAGGCAGTAGTTTTCGTTGTAATTTCTGGATTATATGATGGTAAACTACATCCAGCCATAAATCCATATCTTTTACTTTTATCTATTACTATACTCATTATTTGTCACCGCCTTTTCTTTTAGTTGTAAAGAGTCTAGAGAATCCAAATAATTGATGCAGCTTAATAGCTTTATGACCCTTCATTGGAGATTCTCCTTTATTAGCTTTAACGAAGTCTTTACGTGATCCAATAAATATCTTTTTCATTGGTAGTTCATGAGGGCAGACAATAGTACAGTTATCGCAGGAATTACATGAGTAAGCTAATAGTGGTTCTATGTCTTCTCCGTTAATTAACTTCTCCATAATTTCTTTAGGACACTGGCAGAAATCATTCATCATTATACATTCTTTCATACACATCTTACACTCACACTCTAAGCAGCGTGAAGCTTCTTTTACAGCATCTTCTTCACTAAATCCAAGATCAGCCTGATTAAAATCTCTTTTTCTCTCATCAGCCGGTCTCATATTCGTGTGAAGTCTAGGCTCGTCCTCAATGTCTTCGGGCAGAGGAACATCAAGCTTAGTTTCATACGACCATTCTTCTTTAAAGCATCTATTTTCTCTAAGGTTTATACCTTTAAGGTATCTGTCTATGCTTATAGCAGCTTTTCTACCAAGTGCCATAGCTTCAATAACAATTACTGAACCCGCAGCATCTCCTGCTGCAAAAACATCTTCTATTTCCGTTTCCAGCGTATCTTTATCAACTTCATATCTTCCGCCTCTTATTTGTTTTAAAACACCGTCAGTTATGTCTTCAACAACTTGTCCTGTTGCCATAACTACTGTATCAATATCAATAATCTTTTCTTCTGCTTCGTAGGCTGGATTAAATCTTCCCTCATCATCAAATATAGATTTAACTTTTTGTATCTTAATGCCAGTTACTTTACCATCTTGTTCAATAATTTCTATAGGACCCCAACCTGCATTAAATATAACTCCTTCTTCTAAAGATTCGTGTATCTCTTCATGTGACGCTGGTAAATTGTCATTATCTTCTAGTGAACATTGATAAACTTCCTCTGCTCCTATTCTAAAAGAAGAACGGGCACAATCCATAGCAACATCTCCACCACCGATAACCATAATTTTCTTTCCGGCTTTCTCAAAATTGCCAGTAAGGCTGATTTCTTTTAGGTATTCAGTAGCTGGAAACACACCTTCTGCTTTATGACCCGGAATAGGAATTATATTTCCTTTATGGGCACCGTGTGCTAATAATACCACATCATATTGATCTCTTAATTCACTAAATTTGATGTCTTTACCTATTTCAACACCTAATTTAAATTCCACACCTAACTTAGTTAAATAGCTATACTCATAATCTATAATATCTCTAGGAAGACGATATGCCGGAATACCAACACGCATCATTCCTCCCAGAACATCTAATTTATCATATATAGTTACAGCATGTCCATTTCTTCTAAGGTCGATAGCAGCTTGAGCTCCGGCTGGTCCCGCACCTACTACGGCTACCTTTTTACCGGTATCGTTACCTGTTGTCAAATCCCAAATTGATTCGTCATCAGCTTTTTCTGCTGCAAACCTTTTAAGAGCTGCAATTGCTATAGGCTCATTAAAGTCTACTTCTCTTCTGCAATCTTTCTCACATGGATGAGCACATACCCTGCCAAGAGTATTAGGTAAAAATAATTTTTCTCTAATTAATTTTATAGCTTCATCATATTTCTTCTCAGCGATTAAGTTAACATAACCCTTAGCGTCAGTACTCATTGGACATGCACTTTGACAAAATGCATCCTCTTTTCCCATACATTCTTCAACTATTTTTTGAGCATCTTTAATTATCTGGTCACTAAACTTCACTTTTTCCAATGTCATCATTCCTTTTCATTAATATTTTATGGAATAGTTAGTTTAAATTAATATAACTTAACCTAATCACGTGTGATTAGGTTAAGTTTTATTTAGAATATCAAATTAATCATTGTTATTACTCTACATTTTCAGATTGAGCTTCAGAGTTGTTGTTTTCATAGTATTCATAACTCCACTGAATCCATGAGCCGTCATAATTCATAACGTTTTCATAACCTAGAGCCTCAGAAAGAACTAACAATGTATGAGCACTACGTACTCCTGACTGGCAGTAAGCAATTATATCTTTTCCTTCAAATTCACCATAAATATCTTTAAGTTCATCTAGCGATTTTAAAGTCGTATCTTCATTAACAGCATTTGTCCATTCAATCCATACAGAATCTGTTATTTTACCAGGACCAGATGCACCTTTTTTAGTGCTTGCTCCTGTTTCTTCATCTGCTGTACGTGTATCTATAATTACAGTATCTGAATCAATAGCATTAGCTACATCTTCAAAACTAGCCAATGACTCTGTTGAAAGGTTGAATGCTTTATAGTCAGTAGATTCTACACCTGGATTAGCATTTCCAGTTGGATAATCTGCACCAGCCCATGCATTTAATCCACCATCAAGGTATCTAACATCTTTATGACCTAGCATTTTAATCTGCCACCATAATCTTGCTGCATCATGATGAGAATTTGCAGCATAAACTACAATTGTTGAATTTTTAGTAGCTCCGTAACTAGAAAGAATAGCTTCCATTTCTTCAGTTGTATTTTTCATACCACCATATTCATATACCCCTTCAGAAGCTGAATAATCAGGACGCCACATTGTGAATGATCCTTCGATTGGAGAATCCCCCTTTGTCGGATTTAAAGACCCGATAATTACTACATCAGCATCCTTGTCCATTAAATCCTTAAGCTGAAGTGGTGTAATGAAGGATTGTGGATTAGCATACTCACTAATCTTATTCCCTTGAGCAGTGTTGTCAACAACTACTTTTTGAACTCCAAACATAGCTCTATAACTAAAAAAACCAGCTACAATAACCAGTAAAGCAATAACTAAAATCAAACCTTTACGATTTTTCATAATAACTCCTCCCCTTTGTTAATATTAGTTAACATTTACACTATTATTTTACATGATTCGTTAAAAAGATGTCAAGTTTTATTTATAAGCTGTATATCTATGTTTAATATATTGTTAATAATATTGATTTATATTTAAAATCTGGATACCCGTATATAATTTTATATTTAGAGATTACTTAGACATTTTTATTTTTTCGTAATCTTTAGATATATCTTTAAATTCCTAAAGAAAACCTCAAATGGTACATCTTTCTTAAATATAAGATAATTATAGATAATATCCTTTGCAGTCTCTTCAAGAGCTTCAATTAATTCGTTATCAGTAATTTCGAAATTATCATTTAATCCTTGTTTTACATAGTCTTTAAATTCATCTATCATTGTAATCCACCTATCATGATTTAGTCATATGTAGAATTATATCATAAAATAACTCATTTTGCATCATAATAAGTTTTATATTACTGTATGTGCTACGATAAATTTGAGGTGATATAATGAATTTTGCAAACAGATTAAAAGCATTAAGAATTGAAAAAAATCTTAGACAAGATGACCTAGCTAAAATATTAAACATTAGCAGACAATCAGTAAGTAACTATGAAAATGGAGCTAGATTTCCAAAAGACGAAATGCTTCTACACAATATATCAAGCTTTTTCAATGTGTCCCTTGATTATTTATTAGGAGCAACTAATATTCGTTGTGATTTCTCGTATAAAGGGCATAATGTATTACTAGAGGAGAAAGAAAATTCATATTCCTGTGATAAGAAAGCAGCATTAGAAGAACTGTTTGGAGTTATTGATAATCTGCCTATTAACCTTATAGTAACAATAACAAAAGCTATAAAATTGTTTATAGATGATGAAATAATAGAAAATTAATTGACCAAAAAAGAAAAAATTCATTACTAAGTCTAAGTTAATTCTTAGACTCAGCAATGAAATTATGATAAGTCTTTAACTATATTCTATCTCGAATAAATTTCTCTTATATTCTATATACAGCTCTTTAATTTCCTTCATTTTTTCATTCATTTCCTGTTGTAATGACGATGCCAAGTCATAATCTTCATCATTTAAAGCTTTTCTTATCCTAGTAAACAAAGATTTTTTATTTAGGCTATCTTTCATTAGATAATGTCTTAAATTAGATATTTTTTCCCACATAAAAACATCTAAATCAGTTGCATTTCCTTCGTAATGGATTTTCTCACACTCTCTTATTATTTCAATGTTGTCTACTAATATTCTATTCACAAGCTCCATTTTCCACTTCTCCAAAGTGCTCATTTTGAAAGATTTGATTATATCTTCAGAAAAAACATTACCGTTTATAAGGATTTGCCTGCCTTCAGCATTTTTGCCTAAATTATTAATGTTTTCCCAAACAGTTGCAGGCGGCTTTCCAAATAATCTATTTCTTTCTTCTTCTGTATAATGCTCAAACACATCTTCCTCACTTCTATATGCTCTTTCTTTCATTAAATAAAAAGATTCCATTCCTACATCCTTAGATATATCTTTTTCTAGCTCTTTAGTACTCTTTCCACTTTTAGCTACAGCATCTATCCCATTAATCATAACTTGATAAATACATGCTAAGACTAAATAAGTATTTGATAACGGGTTGGGTGCCCTAACTTCAAATCTGGTGGCTAACGGATTCTTTAAATCTCTAATAACACCGACTAAAACAGAACGGTTTCTGCTGGGTATTTCAGTTGTAACTCCTAAAGATGCTACTATACAAACAGGAGCTTCAAATCCCGGTTTTAATCTATTTAAAGAGTCATTAGAAGATGATATGAACGGGTTTATTGTTTCGTAATTCTTTAATATTCCCATTAACGCTCCGTATCCAATTTCACTTAGGTAATCTTGAGTAAGATTTTCAGGAGTAAATAGATTAATAAGTTTTCCATCTTTAAGTTTTACTGAAACACCTACGTGCGTATGCTCTCCACTTCCCGCTACACCTTCTAAAGGTTTAGCTCTAAATGTCACCTCTAGACCATGTCTGCTAAAAACATCACTTATTAATTCTCTCGCCAGCAACTCATTGTCCGCTGCCTGAACAGCAGTATCATATTTCCAATCTATTTCAATCTGCTCCATAACATAATTAGTTCTACCATCAATCCCTATTTTACTTGTAACTCCTCCAACCTCTTTATGACCCATCTCCGGATATAATCCGTATTTCTCCATTAACTGGATACTCTTTTCTAAAGCTGTTCTGACAGTACCTTGAGTTTTTTTCCAATACTGCTCCTTAAGCATTTGTGATATTGCTAATTTCTCTACATCTCCCCTATCATCAGGAGTTCTAACCCACATTTCCAGCTCAGTAGCAGAAGTAAGATTTATATCTATAATATCTTCTATACTATTAATTCCGATATTCTTTAAAGTATCAGGATATTTTTTAAAAATATCCATTATGCTGTTTACAAAGTTTCTGACTGCTCTTTGTAATATTGACCTGGAACCAACTCTTTTATCATTGTGTACAAGATATGCCGGTATTTTTATTGTTCCTACAGGTAAATTTGTTTTTTCACAAGCATTTTCAAAATTATAATCAATAAACCAATTTACATCTAAGTCAGGAACTAAATCTACCCTTGCATTATTAAGAATAGCTATGCCTTGAAGTGCAACACTTGAACCGTCAGTTTGAATTCCCTGTTCTAAAAAATCCTCCATATCATCTATAAAAAGACTAACCGGAATTTTTTCATCTGTTGCATTTCCAGCTAAGTCTACACCTGCCAAAGAAACAAACTTTATCTCAGGATGCTTAGACAATATCTCTCTTAAACTCTGTTTATCATGTCTTGTTTTAGGTATTATATAAATTAAATTCTCCATCTCTATTCCTCCTTTTAAAATATTGTTAGTATAATATATCTTTCAAAATAGAAAGTCAATAGAAAACCAGTTAAATATTAATAAATTATTTCTACGTTATATTCTTTTAACCAAATATTTAACTGAATTAGATATGCAATAAGCTGAGGTCCTGTCATTAGTTGGCCAAACCAAGGTTTTGTATAAGAAGCTCCACCAGTTAAGACTATTTCTCTTACTTTATCTAAATCTATTAATTTTAGTATTGGAGAATTATTCTGATTAAGAATCTCTATCATCCACATCTTAACAAGCCTTGTATACTCCGGATGATGAGTTTTAGGGTAAGGACTTTTTTTTCTCTGAATTATTTCATCAGGTAGTATTCCCTTAAGAGCTTTTCTTAGTAATCCTTTTTCTATACCATCACAAAACTTCATTTCCATAGGTATATTAAATCCATATTCAACAATCCTATGGTCTGCATAAGGTACTCTCACTTCTAAACTGTTTGCCATACTCATTCTATCTTTTCTATTTAATAAAGTTATCATGAACCATTTAATATTTAAGTAAAACATTTCTCTCATTTTTTGTTCTATAGAAGATTCTCCTTCTAACTTAGGTACATTTTTAATGCTTTCTTTATACTTTGAAGCTACATATTCCTCTAACGGCAGTTTACTAAAATCTTTAGAGAGAATTTTTCTTCTTTCATCAATAGATTTTGACCATGGAAATGTATTACAATAAATGTCTTCCTGTTTAGTATACCAAGGGTAGCCTCCGAATATTTCATCTGCACATTCACCCGAGAGTGCAACTACGGCTTTTTTTCTTACTTGTTTACAAAAAAGATAAAGTGACGAATCTATATCTGCCATGCCCGGTAAATCTCTTGCTATTACAGATTCTTTTAAAGCTGATGCCAGCTTATCATTATCTATTACAATATTTTGATGCTCACTTCCTATAAAGTTAACCATTTGTTTTACCCAGTATGAATCAGAGTTCGGTTGAAAATCATTAGCTTTAAAATATTTGTCATTTTCAATATAGTCAATAGAAAAAGTTTTTAGCCTCCCTCTACTTTCTCTTTTAAATACTTCACCGGCTAATACAGAAATAGCACTGGAGTCAAGACCTCCAGATAAAAAAGTACAAACCGGTACATCTGAAACTAATTGTCTTTCTATAGCATCTACAACTAAATGTCTTGTATGCTCTATTGTAGTTTTAAAACTTTCTGCATGATTCACTGCTCTGAGTTTCCAGTATTCTCTAAGACGAGTTCCCGTTTTAGAGTATATTAAATAGCAAGCAGGAGGTATTTCTAAAACATCTTTGAAAACCCCACTGCCTAAAGACCTTGATGGTCCTAGACCAAATATTTCAAGTAAACCATCTCTGTCAACTTTTGGCTGAATTTCCGGGTGTGCTAACAATGCTTTTATCTCTGAACCAAAAACAATGGAATTATTTTTGATAGAGTAAAACAAAGGCTTAATCCCTAGCCTGTCTCTAGCTAAAAAAACATTTCTATTATCCTCATCCCATATAGCAAATGCAAATATACCATTAATATATTGTAAACATTCTTCTTTCCACTCAATATAAGCAGTTAGTAAAACTTCTGTATCAGAATAACTGCTAAAGCTGTGTCCTCTATCTAATAATCTTTTTCTTACCTCTTCAGTGTTATAAATCTCTCCATTATAGACAATAACATATTTTTTATTTCCTATAATTTTTATCATAGGCTGAACTCCGCCTTCAGGGTCAACAACGATAAGTCTTCTATGACCTAGAAGAACTTCTTTATTAACATAATATCCATAACTATCTGGACCTCTTCTACTAAGAGTATCTGTCATATCTTCAATAATTTCTTTATTTGCTATTAAATTTTTGCTAAAATCCACCCAGCCTGTAATTCCACACATAATATCACTCCTTGATTTATAATAATTAAAATTTGATATTACATGTATATGATAATGATTATCATTTGGTTACAGACAAAATAACAATTTAAATCAGTATCTATGGATGCTATATATATCTGGTTTGTAAGCAAACTTACCAAGTATATCCTGCCTCATATGTGATTTTTGTTCGTCAGACCAGAGTTTTGCCTTCAAATTCCATGTGACGATGGACAACCTTTAGTGTTAGGCTATGTGTTTTCTACTCTAAGCCACACTAGGGACTTTCACCCTTTAGATTAAACCTATGCAGGGTAAACTTAAAAAAGCGACATCCAAATGAATGTCGCTTTTTTAAGAGAAATGTAGTTAAAATCTTTGATTTCAAGCTGTTTTCTTGGTGAATAACATTGACCGATTCCTTCATTAACCTCAAAAACTAAGTTTTTGGATAAATTTAAGGGTGCTGTCGCACCCTTAAAGAGTTGTCTTTCTTATTCAAAGCTTGAAAGTTACTTTAAAAGTTCCGTTTTGATTTGTTCAAGATCATAAGGCATATCTACTCCACTTTTCACCTTAAAGTCATCATCAATAAAGATACTTAAGTCAAAGTCTTCTACTGGCTTACCAAGGATAGTAGCAGGCATAAGTGGTATGGGTGAATACCCGCTGAACATTGCAGCTAATACTTTAAATTCTCCATCTTTATCAGATACAATCAACCTATATCCTTCTATGGAGAATGACGGTTCTGGTAATTTTTCTGCATGAAGCTCATAATAGATTCTACAAACCACTTCATAAATATTCTCGTCTACCACTTCTATAGAAAAAGTGCGAAGTTTTCTATCAGCCATCTTCCAAGAACCCATTTTACTTTGCTTTATTTTTTTTATTTCTCGTGTATCTTTCAAAAACTGCTTAAATCTAGTTGCATTTTCATCAATCAAATAATCTTGATATGTGTTTTCCTCAGCAAAATCAGATAGTGTTGTACTGATAAAATTTAAAGATTTTGTTATAATATCTATATCGACATCATTTATATCAATATTATTATCTAACTGATTATCAATATCGCTGACAAAATCACTTCCATTCTTACCATTACGTTCTATGAAAAAGAAAGCTACTGCAAATACAATAAGCACAACACCTATAAACCCACACATAAACACTAAACGATTGTTTTTCATTCATTATGCCTCCATTTATTTATTCGTAGTATCAAGTTTGACACTCTTTTTTTAACTAACTATGCTTATATTCAAAGGTTTTCTAATAAAAAACAATCAACACCCTTTTTCTGTTATAATAGATTCACCACAAACCCAAACAGAAAGGTTTATCATTGTGAATTCAATTATAACTTACTTATGGTATTAATAATATTATGTCAAAAAGAACTGATCTGCACCCCATAAGTTTTAGTTCAGGCTATCTTTGGTTTTCCAATCTATAATCACTTCATTGATTTCCGATTCTTTATATATTTGAAATGGTGTTTTATCTGTATATTCTACATGATAAAGCTTAGAACTAATCCATACTCTTGTTGAATCATTTCCATTAAAATTAATTCTGCATACAACATTATCATTGCTGTAAAACAAATAATTGGATATACCCGCATCAACAACATCTTTTTCCTCAAGCTCACCCTTTATAATTGCTGTATTAAACACTTCAATAAGTTTTGCAATTTCATCCTTCATCGTGAATGTCTTAGTCCTTGCCCCGTATTTTGGATTGCCCATAGATAAAGCAATTTGAACTTTATCAATACTGTCTATGTCTACATTTTCATTTAGCAGTTTTAAAGAAATATCTTGCTCTTTACACCCGTTAAAAGCAATTATACAAATAATAATTATAACTAACGCAAAAACTCTTTTCATTACTGTGTTAACTCCTTTCACTACAGTTATGTACAAAAAATAATCAGGTGATTTCTGCCTAAGCGTAAATTTAATTATTCAACACTCCAAATTAACAATTTTCTCAATGTGGAGTGTTTATAATTACACTAAGTTAAAAGTTATAATAAATAAACATGTGAATCAAATATTATAAATAGCAGCAAACCATCATATGTTGTGCCACTATGATTAGTGTATTTAACTGTACCTGAATCAAGCAAAAACCAACCTGTATCGTTTTGTGGATTCACAAAATGGTAATATTGATTACCGGAAGTATATTGTCTATATCCATCTAAACACATAGCATCATTAACTTTTCCCTTTCTATATCTGTAAAATCTTGCATATAAAGGTCTTTTCGTTGAGTTTAAAGATGTTCTCTGTTTTTTTGCTGTCAAACTTAAGATATAATTAACTTGCAGCATTAAATTTTTAATCTCTAAACTTAGGAATGATTTTTTAATAGTGCGTTCATTATTATTTTTTCTGTTTTAGTTCCATTGTAGCTGTCTTCCAGTTGATTTAATTTTTCTGTTAATTTTTTATAGATACTTAACATATACCGCTGTGTAAAAGGGAAATAATCATTTATTGCTTTAAAATATCTTTTACTATAAAATCTTTTGTTTTTAGCTACAGCAAAAAGAATAAGCTGCAAACAATTTTTACGAATCAGTTCTTTTATCTGATATTTATTAGCACAGTTTAAGCAAAGTTCATTATCAATAATATCAAAGGTAAAATTGATTAATTTATTGGTTATCTTATCTAAGGGCCATTTTTTTAAAAGTTGAGATACAATTGTCATATGTCCACTTTTATAGTCATTTTCTGCATCTTGTAAATCATCACATATCTGCAAAAGAACTCCATAACCAAAAAAGAAAGAAGCTTCCTTATATGTTAATTTTCCATTTACTAAATAGGCATCGGCAAGTACAGATATTCCTCCTTTTTCTATACTGATACCTAAGATGTCCTGTTCATAAGGTCCGGTCTTTTCTCCCTGCTGTCTTAAGCTTTTCATCTGTGCATTATGCATAGATAACAAACTTTCAAAAACCATTGGATAGTTTTTGCGATGATATTCACCTTCTATAATACTTACTAATTCAAAAATCATTCTTTCATATTCACTTTCAGGTTCAATGTTAAAGCCTTCCAATCTCTTTTTAAATCTATCACTTATTCTTAATTTTTCTTCCTTTGATATACTTTTATTATCTAGATAGTTGTCTGTATAAGGGTACAGCATACTATAGCCAAAAGCCGAAGGTGTTAATGCTATTTTTTTATTAAGAAGCAGTTGAATTATATTTATAATCCATACATTTCTCATAGCCTGACCTATATCTTCTATATCAATAGAAGAGTCAAAGCTCTTTGCTTTAGTTACAAAGTCTTCTGATATTTGCAGCAGGTCTGTATCAAGTAATAAATTTTTATCTTCCATACATATTAGATCTGAATTAATAATGAAATTATCAATTAAATTATTTGCATTGTTCTTCCATATCTTACGACTATCCTCATCTTCCGGATATTGTTTAATCAAATTAATAAAATCATTTATAAAAATGTTAATTTCCTTTTCTTTTCTTTTTTTATACGAGTAATTGGTTTTATTATGTAATTTGGGAAAATCACTGCTTGTATGCCACCATTTATGTATAAAATATTCTTTAAGATTCTGTACTTCATTATAGACCTTGTTATAGTCTATTGATTTTGCGACATTATTTTGCTTCATAACTTAAACTCCCTTAATAGTCATGTACTTGTTATTAATTATTGATGTGAGAATAAAATTCCACCTAAATATTTTATCATATTATAAAACAAGAAATAAAGTAAGACTCAGTTCAGGTGGAGTTTTAACTCCATCTGAACGCATCAAGCTGTATAAGTGACTAGCACAAAATTGCTGCAATTACTCAAATCTTAGATTTGATGTAAGTGTAGTACTCAGAAGCTTTATCTTTCTGAGTTTCATTTT
>JANQLB010000130.1 GCA_028280805.1 Tissierellales bacterium | reverse complement strand
TTCTTATTATTTACAGCTAAATGCTTTATTTAACTTTTTAACAGCTCTTTTTTCTAATCTTGACACATAAGACCTTGATATACCTAACCTTTTAGCAATTTCTCTTTGTGTCTTGCATCCTTCACTTGTTAGTCCGTATCTTAATAAAATTATAATCTTTTCTCTATCTTTTAAACAATTCCCCATTTTTTTATAAAGTTTTTTTACCTGTATCTTTAAATCTACCTCATCTATAACATCATCAGCTTCAGAACCTAATATATCTATAAGAGATATTTCATTCCCTTCTTTATCTATACCAATTGGATCTTGCAATGACACCTCTGATCTCGTTTTTTTATTTGATCTTATAGTCATTAATATTTCATTATCTATACATCTGGCAGCATATGTTGCTAACCTTGTTCCTTTTTTTCTATCAAAGGTAGCTATCGCTTTGATTAATCCTATAGTTCCAATAGAAATTAAATCATCTTGATCCTTTCCTGTATTATGATACTTCTTAACAATATGAGCTACTAATCTAAGATTTCTTTCAATTAGTATATTTTTTGCTTCTTCATCACCTTCCTCATACATAATTAGATATTTTTCTTCTTCCTCAGCAGATAGAGGTTGTGGAAATGAATTACTATTTGAGATGTATCCTACTAATAAGAACACTGGGTTTAATAATACACTCAGTGAAGCCAAAAACGCAAACAACATGAGAAAATACACCTCCATTTTATTAAGGCTTCTAATAAAGTATATGAAGAAAACTCTGGAGGTGTGCAAGTACATTAGAAAGAAAATATAATTAAATAAAAACAGTTCTATGAAGTTTTTAAGATTGGCTGTAAATTTTAAACTTTAACCATCCAATGCCATTTTTTTTACTACTATATCAGGGATTTTTATTTTAACTGAATAACAAAATGCAACTATTTGTCCAATGTGCATTTGTTCATGCCCTATCATTGCAGAGATATGCCGATGTATATTCCATTTCTCTCCCCAATCTATTGTTTCAGTACCATTAAATTTTTCAAGTTCTTTTTGCAATTCAAAATCTAAAGCATCCATCTTTTCAAGCAGTGATGTATTAGATACATCTGCAATTGGTTCATAATCAAAATTAATTTTTTTTGTCTTTAGAGCTTCTAAATAACATCCTTGTATCTGGATAAGCTCTTCACATTGCTTTCTTATAGTATTTAGGTTTTCTCTGGGAAACAGCTTATCAAGGTCTGAATCCTCTAAATGATTAATAAAATCTTTAATAATTCCTCTACCATACTTCCAATCCTCTAATTGACTTTTTAATGATTCAATCATAAAACCACCTCCACATTTTTTATAATTATTACATAATAAACTTGACAACAGTTTGTCTTATTATAAAAAAAACATATTATAATTTCACCAGCTTTTTCTACAGGAACAAGAGTTAGATCTATTCTACTTCCATCACTAAACTGCATTAGATATGAAAAACAACCATTGTTAGCTGGAGGAATAATTTCTATAGTCTCAGGCATTTGTAATATCATTAATTCACCAAACTGATTAATCCAACAGTGGTTGTCTGTAAATGATTTAATATCTTTTACTATGTAAACTATATCGTAATCTTGAAAAAAATCCTTCTTAACATTAGGATTTACACGTGACCCTTTCATTATGACCGTACGTATCTGATCATCATTTTCAGCTATACTTAAAATTAAATTCATCATTTCTTTTTCAGTCCGTATCTTTATCGCCCTATTTTTAAGTTAGTAATTTACTAGCTTTAAACTTATCTGTTGCCACTATAAGATATTTTGATTTACTATATACCAATTTCATAATAAATTCAATTACTTTTCTAATGCTTTAATACCTTTAGCTATATCTTCAAAAACCGGTGCAGCAGATTTTGCTCCGGCACCACCTTCTTCAATAAAAACAGTTATAACATACTTAGGATTTTTTAATGGAAAGTAGCCAGAAAACCAACCATGAATTATTTGATTATCTTTTCCTGCTTGAGCAGAGCCGGTTTTACCGGCAGCTCCACCAATTTCATCTAAATCTAAGTGTACGGCAGTACCATATTTCATAACACTCTCCATATATTTTTTTATAATTGTACAATGATATGAAGAAATAATTCTAATATCATTATGTCTATAATCTTGTGTTACAATTTCTCCTTCTTCAGTAACCGTAGCTTTGTGAATAGATAAATCCTTTTTAATACCATTATTAGCAATAATCATCATCATATTTGTAACCTGTAACGGAGTTACTTCAATTTTATCCTGTCCAATTGATATATTTCCTATGGCAGCTCCTAATAAATTATCATCCTCTGGTAATCTTCCTTCATTTTCATCAAGACCGCCAATTTGTACCTCCTCACCTAAGCCTAGTTTCTTAGCCGTGTTAATAATAGTTTTTCCACCTAATTTCTTACCTAATTGTATAAAAACTGAATTACAAGAGTGAGCAAATCCTTCTTCTAAAGTAATTTCTCCATGACCTTCTTCTTTATTGCACTTAAAAACTACTCCATATACTTCTTCACTGCCCGAACATATAAAACTTTCATTTAAATCAACTATATTATTCTCAAGTGCAGATAATAATAATACTATTTTAAAAATGGAACCGGGATTATAAGACGATCTCATAGCTTTATTTACAAAGTTTTTCTCAGAGCTTTCTAAATACTTACTTATGTTATTTGCATCGAAATTAGGACGACTAGCCATAGCGACAATATCTCCACTCTCAACCTCAGCTACTACAACTGCACCTTTAGTATCTCCAATTGCTTGTTCAACTACCTTTTGAATATGATAATCAATTGTTAATTGAATACTATTTTCACTCGTATTATCTTCTTTTATTACTTGAGTTACGCCTATACCCGGTATAACTCGTTTTTCGGCATCTATAGTAATTGCTACTACTCCCTTTTTATCGTCTACTTTACCTAAAATATTATCAGAACCACTTTCAATTCCAATTTCTCCAGTAAATTCACTAGGATGGACATATCCTATTACATGAGATAACAAATTATTAGTATTATATCTCAAAACTTTATTTGCAATAAAAATACTATTTAAACTATCATCTAAGTTTGATTGAGCAGCAGGTATCTCAATTATGTTTTTTGAGCTGTTCAGTAATTTATTTAGCTCACTTTCACTAATATCAACATGATTTTTTATATGACTATAAATATCTTTATCATTAGGTAGTAAGTCTTTAATTATAAACATGGTTAATTGTTTGTCTCGATTAACTAAAGGTATACCATTTCTATCATAAATCATTCCTCTAGGCATAGCCAGCCTTACTTCTTTATTCCTTTGATTTTCTGCTGCTTTAGAATACTCATTTCCTTTAACAAAATCAATCCAAAATAATCTTCCAACCAAATAAGAAAAACAAATTAAGATTATAATTGAAGTAATATATAATCTCTTATTTATATTTTTATTTTTTTCCATAAAAAAACCTCCATTAGAAAGTCAATAATAATAGTATTGACTAATGCTAATAAAGGTATAATATTCATTTAAGAAAAAATATATGTTATTTTATAAACAATTAATTATTTACTTTTACGTTTTCTTAGTATATCCCATTTCTCAACAGGATTTTGAACTCTTATTCTTATTTTTTCTTGAGCATGTGGGGCAGCTTTGATTTCTTCTCCTTTATTATTCCACATTTCTTCAATAGTTTGTTCAAAATAATCCTTATTTGGTCCAAATATCTCTACTTTATCTCCTACTAAAAATCTATTTCTTTGTTCAACAGTAGCAATTTTATTTTCTTTATCATATTCCAATACTAGACCAATAAAATCATAATCTCTGATATAAGAGCTGCTGGTATATAACTGCTCATCTTTACCAGGTTTTTCAAAATAGAAACCTGTAGTAAAATCTCTATGACTTGCTTTTTTGATTTCATCCAGCAATTTTGGATCATATTTATAATTTTTAGGGTTATTAAAATATCTGTCTATTGCTATTCTGTATGACCTAATTACAGTAGCTAAATAATATGAACTTTTCATTCTACCTTCAATTTTTAAGCTTGATATACCACTTTCTATTATTTCAGGCAACTCTTTTATCATACATAAATCCTTCGAATTAAAGATAAACGTACCATTATCATTCTCATAAACCGGATAATATTCTCCGGGACGCTTTTCTTCCATTAAATGATACTTCCATCTACATGATTGAGCACATTCTCCTCTATTGGCGTCTCTATTAGTCATATAGTTACTTAAAAGACATCTCCCTGAATACGAAATGCACATAGCTCCATGAATAAAAGCTTCGATTTCTAAGTCTATAGGTTTTTTATTTATAATCTCCTTAATTTCTTTTAGTGAAAGCTCTCTGGCAACAATAACTCTTTTAACACCCTGCCTATGCCAAAAACTTGCTGAAGCATAATTAGTAGTGTTTGCTTGAGTACTTAAGTGTATCTCTAAATTTGGAGCATTTTCTTTTACTAGTTCTAATACTCCCGCATCAGAAACTATAACAGCATCAACTCCTATATCATCTAGTTCTTTTATATAATTAGGTAAACCTTCTAAATCCTCGTTATGAGGTATTATGTTTAAAGTAACATATACTTTTTTACCTCTTTTATGTGCAAATTTTAATCCTTCTATCATATCATCAGTGCTAAAATTCTTGGCAGCTGCCCTTAAGCCAAATTCTTGCCCTGCTAAATATACAGCATCAGCACCATATATAATAGCCGTTTTCAGTTTTTGTAAATCTCCTGCCGGTGCTAAAAGTTCAACAGTAGTCATCATACTAATCCTCCCTTTTATACGTTAAAGCAACTCCGTCTCCTATTGGAATTATACTAGATTCAAAAATTTCATTATTGCAAATATAATCTAGATATTCTCTCATCCTTCGTACAATAGTCTTCTGACGTCTCACGACTAAATCATCATTGGCAATCATACCTTTATATAAAACATTATCTGATATTATTACTCCCCCAGATGTGAGGTTATTTATGAAGTATGGTAAAAAGTCCATATATTTACTTTTAGCCGCATCAAGGAATATTAAATCAAAACTGCCTTGTAATTTTGGTAAAACTTCATTTGCATCTCCATGAATAACATTAATTCTTTCAATCAGATTACATTCAGTAAAATTACTCTGAGCAAGATTTATCATATCTTCTCTTCTTTCTATAGTTGTTATTTTCCCGTAACTGTCCATAGCTTCTGCCATAACTATTGCAGAATAACCGATTGCAGTTCCTATTTCAAGTATTTCTTTAGGTTTTTTAATCTTAATTAATACTTTTAAAAATTGAGCAACTTCAGGATGTATTATAGGAATGTGGTTTTTATGAGCATACTCCTCTAATTTTTTTAGAAAAACCGAACTTTCTTTTATTACTTCTCTTATATAGTCTTCTATGTAATCTTCATTAATATTACTCAAAATATTCCTCCTTAAACTAAAATATATTTAATAATTAACTTTTTATATTATTTTGATATAAGTTATTATTATAATAAGCTTATATTTATTTTACTATACATGAATAATACGTGGTATATTCACCACGTATTATTTTAAAAAACATTAATATAGATTATAATATTTTTTGAAGTAAAAATCTATAGTTACTAAATAATATTATCTATTATTAATTCTATTCTTGGCATTTAGATGTTCTCTATATGTTCTACTAAATGTATGGCTGCCAGTGCCATCATTATTAGATACAAAATATCTGTAATCTACATCATCCGGATTAACTGAGGCTTCTATTGATTTAATTCCCGGAGATGCAATTGGACCTGGCGGTAACCCTGCATTGATATAAGTATTATACTCTGATTCAATTTGAGTATCTTCAATTAATAAATTTGGTTTTCTTTCCTGAAGGACAAATTGTACTGTGGCACAAGATTGTAATGGCTGCCCAATTTCAAGTCTGTTATGAAAAACTGCTGAAGCTAAATGTCTTTCTTCATCTAACATAACTTCTCTTTCAATAATTGAAGCTAAAGTTATTACTTCATTTAAACTCATATTTAATTCTTTAGCCTTATCTATAATTTCATCAGTATATAACTGCTGAAATCTTGATAACATCTTTTTAATAATTTCTTCTTCATTTGCATCTATAAATATCTCATAGGTATCCGGATAAAGATAACCTTCCAGTCCCAAGTTTTCTGGAACTTGTTGTAAAAAAGAAAATTCATTAACAAAGTGTGAAGGATTAGATACAAGTTCCATAAACTTATCTTTGTCAATTAATCCTTCCGAACTAAGCTTTTCAACAATTTCCTTAAGCTCATATCCTTCTGGAATAGTAAATTTTCGAGTCTCTTTTGATATTCCTCCATCTTTAAGAGCATTAAGAATTTCATCTTGACTCATCCCATTAGTTAATTTATATTTACCAGCTTTTAAACTCCCATCCATTCCTAATAATTTAGCATTAATTCTAAATACAAATTCATCTCTAATAAGTCCTTTTTCATATAATATTTGAGCAATTTTAACAGTAGAGCTCCCTTGAGGAATCTCTACAATTATTTCTTCAATGTTACTTTTAGCAACCGGTAACATTTGAGTGTCATAGTAATTCTTTAAATAAAGTAAACCACCTATAATCAAAATTATAATTATTATAAAAGTACTTAATATAATTTTCCCGATCTTAGAGCCTTTATTTTTCATCTTTTTATCACTCTCATTTAGGGACTTAATCATCTAACTTCCCCCTTTTCTTATGATAATAACATTATATATTTTTATAGGTTTTTTTACAAGACTTGCATTAAGGTGTGTTAGAAGAAAATACTGAGTCAAAAACTGAGTTTAATTTTTACTAACTATATTTTATCCTTAATTCTCTCATAAGCATAAAGTACAACACTTCCTAATAATCCTACGGCAACTATCTGTCCAATTCCAACCCAAGTAACCGAAAACCAATAAGGTACTCCCATTCCTTCAGAAATCCATATAGAAATAATTAAGGCATTTAATACTACAGGCGGAATTGAACCAATAACTATATTTAAAATCTTTTTTGACTTATCGCTTATAGATTGTGGAACACTCTTTGCTATATATCCCGTTATGTAAACAGTTTTACTTGTAAGATATGCAGCTGTAAGAGTTACTAGACTTCCTCCAAAGACATCTATTATACCAAAAGGAGCAAAAAAAGTTAATATAAAATTTGCAAGCATACATCCAACAAAAACTCCCGGAATAGCAGCTAAATCTACTAGTGGAAGTAATACAAGAGCTTCAGCTATTCTAATCTGAACAGGACCAAATGCTAATGATCCTAACGGTATTTCAATAACTACTAATATAACGTATAAAGCTGCAATAGCACTAGCCCTTGTTAAATACTTTGTTCTCATAAATTTCCTCCTTAGTGTGATAAAGTCTTAAGAGTAATTAAGCTTTACTCTGACTTAATTTCAATAGAATCTCCTAAGATTTTATACACATCATTCATAATCTGTCCAAATCTCATTTCTACTGAAAAGAAATCGCTTATCACAGGATTGGTCATCAATATTTCCTCTAACTTTTTCATTTCTTCTGCCTTGCTTGGATCTATTTCTTTACCTGACATTTGTGACATCTGTATCTCCATTGCCTTTTTTCTAAAATCTTCAATCATATTTTTTGTCTTAGGATTTGAGAACACTTTTTCATGTTTTTCTATATAATCCTTGTATTCATTAGAGTTTTTAATTGCTTTAGCTAAGCTGTGAGCAGCATCATAAATATTCATTTAATATACCTCCTATATTTTAATTTTATATGATTTTCCAATTAAAGTTTACAGTATTTTTATTTAAAAGGCAAGTTAATTAATAAAGGTACAAGAATTGGTACAAGAGATGATAAAACGACACCTGTAACAAAAGATATAATAGCAGTTTTAGAATTAGTAGACCTTGAAATAATAGGTAATGAAGTATCCATGGCAGTAGCTCCGGCTGGTGCTATACTTTCCAAGTCCCCAATGTATTTTGCTATAAAGGGTATCATTATCAATGCGAATACTTCTCTTACTACATTTGAAATAAATGCTAAAGTGCTTGTTTGTACTGAATAACTAGATAACATCATTGCCGATAATGAATACCACCCAAAACCTGCTCCCACAGCAGATGATTCGTTTAGAGGAAGATTAATCAAGAAACCCCCGATAGAACTGCCTATAATACTACCTAATGCTATCATAATAGGTATTAATAAAATCCTAAATCCCATTTTCTTAATCTGTGACAGTATATTCTTATTTCTTCCTATATCTAAACCTACAATAAACAAAAGAAAACACAAACCTATATCAATAACAGTATCTGTGTACTGTAACACGGATTCAGGCAATATAAAATATCCTGTAAACATACCTAATAAAACAGATAGAATAATCTTATAAGTCATCTGAAAATTCCTCCTGTTTTGAATTCTTCGATATAAACTTAGTTACAAACATAACAAATATAACACTAAATATTATAGAAAAAACCGACAATACAACTGCTTGATAACCTAAGTTTAAAAAAGAAGAAATAACTTTATCATCTAATCCCATCCTAACTCCCATGACAAAGAGTAAGAACAACAAACACGCTATTTGTATTGTATCAATTTTATTAGATATTTCTTTTTTAATTCCCTTTTTATATCCAATCAATCCTCCTAAAAAAAGAATTGATAAATATATTACTAACCTTAATAACATATTGCAATCTCCCTTCCTTAACACTGTTTATAATTTCAAAATTATTATATCACAATCACAAAACCACAGCAAAAAGCTGTGGCTTTAATTATAATATTAGTACTTTTTATTAAACATCCATTACCTTTACATCGTCAGGTATGATTAAATCTGCATCTGTTTTATTTATAACTTCTTCTATATTTACATGAGGAGCTATCTCTCTTAATACTAATCCTTTATCTGTAACAGCAATATATGCTAATTCAGTTACAATAAAATCTACTACTTTTGCACCTGTCAAAGGATATATACACTCTTTTAATATCTTGGGTTCGCCTTTTTTAGTACAATGCTCGGTAGCAACAACAACTTTTTTAGCTCCGGCAACTAAATCCATTGCACCACCCATACCTGGTATAAGCTTATTTGGTATCATCCAATTTGCTATATTGCCATGTCCATCTACTTGTAAAGCTCCTAGAACAGTAATATCTACGTGTCCTCCTCTTATTATTGCAAAAGAAGTTGCACTATCAAAATAGCATCCTCCATTAATCATGGTAACCGGCTGACCACCTGCATTAGTTAAATCTTTATCTTCTTTGCCTTCTTCCGGAGCAGGACCTAATCCTAAAAAGCCGTTTTCTGATTGAAATGTAACTTCAATGTCTTTAGGAACATAATTTGCTACCATAGTTGGTAAACCTATGCCTAAATTTACTATATCTCCATCTTTTAACTCTTTAGCAATTCTTCTTGCTATAAATTCTTTACTATTCATTATTTTCCCCCCTCAACAATATAATCAACAACTTCACCGGGAGTCATTACTAAATGAGGGTCAATGTCTCCAACGTCTACTATTTTTTCAGCTTCTACAATTACAGTTTCTGCACCCATTGCCATAATCGGATTAAAATTTTGTGTAGTTTTATTATAGAAAACATTTCCTTTTTTATCTACAATTGAGCCTGCAATTAATGCTACATCAGCCTTTAATGGAAGTTCTAATAAAAACTCTTTTCCATCAATAGTCATTTTTTGTTTTCCTTCCTCAACGATAGTTCCAACACCGGTTGGAGTTAAAAAACCACCTAAACCAGCACCAGCAGCCCTTATCTGCTCTGCAATAGTACCTTGAGGTACCAGTAAAACTTCTGTTTCACCTTCAGACATCTGTCGTCCCGTTTCTTTATTTGTTCCTATATGTGAAGTAATAACTTTCTTAACTTGTTTATTTACAACCAGTTTACCTATTCCAATGTCAGGAAATGAAGTATCATTTGAAATAATAGTTAAATCTTTAACTCCTTTTTTTACAAGGGCATTAATGAGACCATGAGGACTTCCTACTCCTAAAAAACCTCCTATCATAATGCTCATGCCATCTTTAATTTTACTTACTGCTTCATCATAACAAATAATCTTATTCAATCTTTTCACCTCCAGTTATTTTTCAACAAGGATTGCTGTACCCATACCTCCACCAATACAAAGAGTAGCTAATCCTTTTTGAGATTTACGTTTATCCATTTCATATAAAAGTGTTACTAATATTCTTGCACCAGAGCATCCTATAGGATGACCTAAAGCAATAGCACCGCCATTTACATTAACTTTTTCTTTATCAAGCCCCAAATCTTTAACTACAGCTATTGATTGAGCTGCAAATGCTTCATTTGCTTCAACTAAATCCAAATCTTCTACTGTCCATCCTGTTTTTTCTAATGCTTTCTTTGTTGCAGGTACAGGTCCATATCCCATAATACTAGGATCTACACCTGTTGAAGCATATCCCTTTATAACTGCTAGAGGCTTAATTTTTAACTCATCAGCTTTTTCTTTAGACATAACAATCAACATAGCTGAACCGTCATTAATACCTGAAGCATTGGCAGCAGTCACTGAACCGTCTTTCTTAAACGCAGGTCTTAGTTTTGATAATTTATCTACAGTTGCACCGTGCCTTGGATGTTCATCTGTATCTATAATTATTGGATCACCTTTTCTCTGTGGTACTGAAACAGGTACAATTTCTTCTTTAAATTTACCGGATTTTTGAGCTTCTTCAGCTTTATTTTGACTTAATACTGCAAATTCATCCTGTTCTTCTCTAGTAATATTCCACTTTTCTGCAATATTTTCTGCCGTTATTCCCATATGATAACCGTTAAATATATCTGTCAGACCATCATGTACCATATAATCTATAAACTTTCCATCTCCCATTCTTTGCCCCCATCTGGCTGTAGGTAGAAGATATGGCACTTGACTCATATTTTCTGTCCCTCCACAAAGAATAATGTCTGAATCTCCCAACATGATAAACTGTGCTGCCATACTTACAGCTCTTAAACCAGAACCACAAACTTTATTAATAGTTAAAGAAGGAACTTCGATAGGTATACCTGAATTTATGCTTACTTGTCTTGCTATATTCTGACCTAATCCTGCTCCCAATACGTTACCTATAATAACTTCATCTACCATTTCTGGTGTTATGTTAGCCCTTTTCAATGCTTCCTTAGCAGCTACAACACCCAGCTCAACTGCTGATACCTTGGATAATCCCCCATTAAAGCCACCAATTGGTGTTCTTACGGCTGATACAATTACAACTTCTCTCATTTTTAACCCTCCATTTTAACTTTTTTTATTTTTAAAATTTATTTAAAGTGATAAATGCAGAAAGCTTAATCTATTCTATAGTAAGCTGTAATAGTCTATACGAATAACATCATTATTCCTATAACAACTCCACTATATAATAAGTTTACCACACAATAACCCATAATGTCTCTTGCTCCTAATCCAGCAATACCTAATGCAGGTAATGCCCAGAAAGGCTGAATCATGTTAGTCCACGCATCTCCCCAAGCAATTGCCATTGCGGTCCTAGCAGCAGGAACACCAATATCTGCACCAGCGGGCATCATAATTGGAGCTTGAACTGCCCACTGTCCGCCGCCAGAAGGTACAAAGAAATTCACTATACCGGCACTTAAGAACGAGAATAATGGGAATGTAGTTTCATTTGAAATACTTACAAACCAACTTGAAATAGAACCTGCTAATGAAGTTCCTCCTACAACTGAACCAGTCATCATACCCATAATACCAGCATAGAATGGAAATTGAAGAATAATACCTGAAGACCCTTTTACGCCTTCTTTAACAGCGTTAATATATCTTTTAGGAGTACCGTGTAAAAGAATACCAGTAAACATAAATAAAAAGTTAACGATATTTAAATTTAATGAGAAACCGTTTTGTATAAAATAATATATTATATATGAAAAACCAAGAATACTTAATAACCAAGTTATAATAGAACTGTTTTCTAACTTATCAGCTTTAGTTTTTATTTCAGTCGCAACAGCCTCTTCCTCTTTTAATAAAGATGGATCTATTGATATAGTTTTCTCCTTCTTTGGATGCATTGCCTTATTGATAAAAGGCATAGTTAATAAAAGTATCGCTACTATTATTAAATTTAATGGAGAAAAAATTGTAGATGATGTACTAATTGCTTCAGTTACAGCTTGCTCAGTTACTTTAGCCAAATCTTCTCCACCAGAAGCGAGTTTTAAAGGAATTGATCCGGAAAGCCCTCCATGCCATACAAGGAAACCGGAATATGCAGAAGCTATTAATAGTCTATAGTCCACATTTTTAACTTTCTTTGCAATCTCTTTTGCTAATAGTGCTCCAATTACAAGTCCAAAGCCCCAGTTAATCCAGCACGCAATAATTCCTATAAAAGATACAGTTAAAATTGCTGTTCCTGGTCCTTTTGGAATACTTGCAAGACTCTCAAGTCCTTTCTTAAATATTGGAGCTTTAGCCATAGCAAAACCAGTTACCAGAATTAAAACCATCTGCATAGAAAAACCCAACAAATTCCAAAAACCGGAATACCAATGAATTACCATATCTAAAGGTCCTTGTCCTGTTACAAAAATACTTAAAATAAATACTATAAATGTTAAAATTACTGCAAATAAAAATGGATCAGGTAAGTAATTCTGAACAATTGATACACAACCATTAGTAAATTTCTTAAACATTTAATAATTCCTCCTCTGTTTTTTATAACTCTGCATTTATCACATTTAAACATTTAATATTATATTTATATACTAAGCAATTTCCATGCCAAGATACTTATACGAATCATTTTTGTACGAACTTGTTTAAAAATCCTTTAATTACTAAATAAATATCAATAATAGTTTTAATAGTTAAAATAATTTTTCTTTATGTTATGCGCAAAATTGCATATGTATTTAATTTTTCTTTTGCAATATTGCATATTTTTCTTGATTTAAAATAATTTTTATGAGAAGATATTATATATTAATAATTTTAAGGAGGTAGTTATATGCCTAATTCCTTAATTAAACCTAACCTTGATAATGTTTATTTAGGTTTTGTAATAACAGATTTAAATTATAACATAATAGATTATAATGAAATATTTGAACGCTTATTAGATTCAATTGATACAGACTTAATCAGTAATAAGTTAACGTATCACTTTCCAGACATTGATCAAGGCACGTTTGAAAAATTTAAAATTATAGAAGCTAATAATAATGTACTATATGTTAAGGGAAAAGAAATAAATTTAAGGCAGAAAAAATACTATATATTCTTCTTTGCAGATTTTTTAATAAAACATGAAATAATTGACCAAATTAAATATTTAAATGAGCAGATATACTTTTATAATGAAATGTTTAATAAACTGCAAGACGGAATTTATATAACTGATGAAAAAGGTAAAACATTGTATGTAAATGACTCATTTGTAAATGTATCAGGAATTTCTAGAGAAACATTGATTGGAAAAACAGTTTATGAGTTAATAGATGCTAATATATTACCTAATTCCTGCTGTGCTAAAGTTATTAAAAATGAAACAGCAGTTTCTACAATTAATAATTATTATCATGGTCAAAAATGCCTTGTAAGCGGTTCTCCTATTTTTGACAGCAAAAATAAGCTTAAAAGAATTATTGCTGTAGTAAGAGATGTTTCAGAACTTGACTTATTAATGAAAGAAATTGCTAAGGACGAAAGCCTGTCATTAAATTATGCAAAAAAAATAAATACAGATAACAACCTTAACTCTACCAGCCAAGTTGTTTCAGAAAACCGACAAATGAAATCAATATATATAAAAGCTAAAAAGCTTTCAAATGTTGACAGTACAATTTTGCTGTTAGGTGAAACCGGAGTTGGAAAAGATTTTTTAGCATCGTATATTCATAAAAACAGCGGTAGAAGCAAAACAGGAAGCTTAATTAAGATTAACTGCACAGCTATACCTGAACACCTTTTAGAATCTGAACTTTTTGGATATGAAGAAGGTGCTTTTACAGGAACTCAGAAAGGCGGAAAAAAAGGACTTTTTGAAGAAGCTGATAATGGTACATTATTCTTAGATGAAATAGGTGATATGCCATATACATTACAAGTAAAACTTCTAAATGTTATAAACGATAGAAAATTCTACAGACTCGGAGGAACAAAATTTATTGATTTTAATGCACGTATTATTTCTGCAACAAATGCTAATCTTGAAAAATTAATTGAAGAAAAAAAATTTAGAGCTGATTTATATTATAGATTAAATGTAATCAATATTTCTATCCCACCTCTAAGAGAACGTAAAGAAGATATATTACCGTTAGCAAGAGGTTTTTTAGAGTATTTCAATACTAAATTTAAAAAATCATGTTTTTTTTCTCCAGATCTTCTTGAGCTTTTCTTAATTTACTCTTGGCCTGGAAACATTAGAGAAATAGAAAATTTAATAGAAAGACTTGTACTAATCTCAGATAAACCATGTATAGACTCTAACGTCTTTCACGAACATGTATCAAACAAAATTAAAACAGATTTACTACAATCTCAAAGAATGGTATCAGTAGATGATAAGCTGCCTTTAAAAGATCAGATTAATATATTTGAAAAAACAATTATTCAAAGAACATTATCTAAAAACAAAACTCTTAAAGAAACTGCTGCTAAGCTGGGAATAGATATATCTACATTAGTTAGAAAAAAACAGAAATATAATATATAAACAGTTTTGTGAAAATTCAAGTAAATATTATAACCACAGCAAAAGCTGTGGTTATACTTCCATAATGATTGGTAAAATCATAGGATTTCTTTTAATCTTTTCATATAAATAATTTCTTAAAGCATCCTTTATATTAGATTTCAATGTAGACCAATCAGTAATTTGTTTTTTCTCACATTCTTTTAATACTTCTTTTACAATACTTCTTGCTTCTTCCATCAAATCCTCTGATTCTCTTACATATACAAAACCTCTTGAAATAATGTCAGGACCTGCCATTACCTTTCCATCTTCTTTGCTAATAGTTACAACAACGACAATAAGACCATCTTCAGATAGATGTCTTCTATCTCTAAGAACAATATTACCTACATCACCTACACCTAAGCCATCTACTAATATATTTCCGGCTTGAACACTCTGACCAAAAGCTGCACCTTCTTCACAAAATTCTATAACAGAACCATTTCTTGCAACAAAAATGTTTTCCATTGGCAAACCTAAATCGTGTGCTAAATCTGCATGTTGTTGTAAATGTCTGTATTCTCCATGAACAGGAATGAAATATTGTGGTTGTATCAATTTATGAATGAGCTTTAATTCTTCTTGGCACGCATGACCTGAAACGTGGACATCTGCCAGTGCTTCGTATATAACATTTGCTCCTTTTTTAAATAATTGGTTTATGACCTTTGATACCATTTTTTCATTTCCCGGAATAGGTGTTGCTGAAATTATTACAAGGTCTCCGGGAATCAGCTCCATCTTTCTATGATCAGAAGAAGCTAACCTAGATAATGCAGACATTGTTTCACCTTGACTACCAGTAGTTATAACTACAATTTTACTAGCAGGATATTTATCAATATCTTTAACATCAATCAATACACCTTGTGGTATATCTAAATATCCTAATTCCTGACCTACATTTACAACATTAACCATACTTCTACCTGAAACAGCAACCTTTCTATCAAACAATACTGCTGAATTGATTATCTGCTGAACTCTATGAATATTTGATGCAAATGTAGCGACAATAATTCTCTGCTTTGCAGTCATAAAAATATCATTAAATGTGTCACCTACTGTACTTTCTGACATAGTGTACCCAGGTCTTTCTACGTTAGTGCTATCTGCCATCATTACAAGGACACCTTTTTGTCCTAGTTCTGCAAACTTGTGAAAGTCCATAACTTCACCATTAATTGGTTTATAGTCAATCTTAAAATCTCCTGTATGTAGAATCATACCTAATGGAGTATCTATTGCAATGGCTACAGAATCAGGAATACTATGACTTGTTCGTATAAACTCTATATTGAAAACTCCAATATCTATTTTACTGCCAGGTTTTATTATATTTAAATTAATATCCTTAACGTCATGTTCCTTAACTTTTTTTTCTACAAGACCCAAGGTAAGCTTAGTACCATATACAGGTACATTAATCTTTTTTAAGATATATGGTAATGATCCAATATGATCTTCATGACCATGAGTTAATAAAATTGCCTTTACCTTTTCTTTATTTTTTAGTAAATATGAAATATCAGGTATAACTACATCAATGCCTAGCATTTCATCCTCAGGGAAACTTAATCCGCAGTCAACAATTACAATATCGTCCTTATATTCAATAATTGCAATATTTTTTCCAATTTCATTTAATCCTCCTAGAGGTATAATTTTAAGTTTTTTGTTGTTTTTTGACACCTTATCACTCTCCTATTATGTTAAAATAATAATATTCATATCAACCGGACGTGAATACAATTATTAATATTATACTTGATAAAAAATAAGTAATCAACAAAGTTTCTCTTTTTTAAACCAAGTTTAAAGGCAAATTTACATTTTAATTTCACATAGAAATTAGATATAAACTAACATAAACAAGATAACCTTCGCTATAATTAATATGTTAACCATAAACACATAAAAAAATTATTTTCTCACTCAAAAACACTTCAAAAAAATAAATCCCAATTAGGGATTTACTTAGAACACTCCTCACAATACCCAAAAAATTTCACATTATGATCTACTATCTTAAATTTACTCTCTTTTTCAATTCTATTCTCAAGATTTTCTAGTAAATCCAACTTTACTTCAATAACTTTACCACACTTTAAACAGACTAAATGGTGATGTCTATGGTCACCAGTACTTGAGCTGACTTCATATCTATTATAACCATCATTAAAGTTCACCTTATACACAATCCCTAATTCTTCCAGCAGCTGAAGGGTTCTATAAACTGTTGCTAAACCAATTTCAGGATACTTACTTTTTACTTTATCATAAATTTCTTCTGAGCTTAGATGATTTCCTTGATTTTCAAGAATTACATCTAAGATAATCCTTCTTTGTGTAGTAAGTTTATAACCTTTTTCTGTTAATTTAGATTTTAATCTTTCAATCAATGTATCCATTAAATAACACCTACTTTACATTCTAAGTATAGTCTATACTTATCACATTAAAAAGTCAAACAATATGTTAATATAAATACATAATAAAATTTTATATAGATATCTTAGCTCTTTTTTTGGCTAAATTATTTCATCTGCTATTGCTTCATAAGCAGCTACAACATCTTCAAATTCTGCTGGGTCTTCAATATTAACTAAAATTGTTTCACCTTTTTCATCTGTTTCAATTCTAAGTATATAAGCTTCCTCCTCATCTTCTTTTGTAGGAAATAATACTGCGTATTCACTATCATCAATCTCAAATGTAGCCAAAACTTCAAATTCCTGTTCTTCACCATTTTCATCAATTAAACGAATTAAATTCTTTTCATCTTCGTCAGCTATCTCATCCTCAAAGCTGTCATTTTTCGTGTTCTTTTCCCTTTCGCTCATTATAATAAACATCCTTTCTTATTTTTGATTTATTCTAATTTTCTCTAAATAAGCCTGTAGTATATAAACAGCTGCAACTTTGTCTATAACATCCTTTCTCTTTTTCCTGCTTACATTTGCGTTAATCAGATCTCTCTGTGCTGACACAGTAGTAAGTCTTTCATCCTGCATTATTATATCTACCTGTAATTTTTTTTTAATCTTATCAACAAATTTTAGAACTTTTTCACTTTGAAGTCCTAAGGTGTTGTTCATATTTTTTGGTAACCCTATTACTAATGCTTGAACGTTATATTCATTTATTATCTCTTGAAGTTCCTCTAAATCTTTTTTAATACCCTTTCTTCTTATAGTTTTTACTCCTTGTGCAGTTAATCCCAGTGGATCACTTACTGCTACACCTATAGTTTTATCTCCTACATCTAACCCTAAAACCCTTTCCATATTAACCTCCAATAATTTATCACACTATATGACCTTAATACAAAAATCCGGACAAGCTTTAGCACAGTAACCGCAAAAAATACATTTATCTTTAACTGTATCAGCTTTACCATTTGTAACTATTATTCCTCCATGATTACATTTCTCTACACATTTATTACATCCAATACACCAATCTGCTATATGTAATCTTCTTTCTTTTTTATCTATCTTATTTTTAATATTATTTGGAACACTTCCAGTAGAAATTAAGGATATATCTGCGTCAACTTCTTCTTCTGACTGTATCCCAACAGCTATTGAATGTAAAAACGATAGATTTCTAACAAAATTAAATGCTTCCTCTGCATTCTTTATAAGATGACCACCACCTAATGGTTTCATACTATATATTCCTTTACCTTTATTATAAGCTGATTCTAAAGCATCAATCATTTCGTCTATACTTCCATCCTGTATTCCCAATCCTGTTTTATTAACTATGGGATGAATGACTTCTATCTCGTCAAATTTCATAGAGTCTTTTACTGCTTGAATTTTATGAGTAGAAATACCAAATGCTCTTATAATACCTTTTTTCTTAGCTTCCATAAAAAAGTTTACTGCTTCATAATGCCCTCTAATAGTGTTTTCTCCCTCTTGCTCATGAAGCAAAAATACGTCAATATAATCAGTATTTAAGCCCTTTAATGCTTTGTTTAAGCTTTCTTTAGCGGTTTTTCTTGAGTGTGAGTACGACTTTGTTGCAATAATAAATTCTTTTCTATTTATATATTTTAACACTTCTTTAATATATTCATAATTATCATATAATTCTGCTGTATCAATAAAGTTTATACCTTTACTATAGGCATACTTAATAATTTCTGAACCTTTCTTTATAGGAAGATTTGCTTGAAGAGGACTTATGGTTAATGAACCGAAGCATAACCTTGAAACAAGTAATCCTGTATTTCCTAGCTGTTTATAGTCCATAACATCACTTCCTATCTAATTTTCTCTACTTCAATTATTGTACCATATATTAGATAATTGACAATATAAATAATACCTATACCTGCCATAATAATTCCGGAATCATTAACTAACAGACCTATTAAACTGCCGGTCAAAGCACTTATAAAGCCAGCTGTCAAAAACCTATTCTTAGTAAAAATAGTTTTTATTATATCTTTAAATATCAATAAATTTAAAAACATGTAAAGTAGAGAAAAAAACAAAGTTTTACTCCAAATGGTAATACCAATTAATCTTATATTCATGCTAAGCTTTCTAGAAATTATCTCAAATATATAAAAAGGATTGTCATAAATAGTAATTCTTAATGTATTCCCTAGATGAGAAGGGTTTATATTTATAAAAGCATCTAAAAAAATTACAATACTAAATATTGACCCGATTAATATCATTAAACTAACTATCGTTTTTAAGTTAATTTTTATATTGAAAACTTGAATTATAAATATTAAGCTCATTAGTATTAAAGCTATGCTTCCTCCAAAGTTAGCACCTAAATCCGGATGTAATACGGATATAATAATAACAGCTAAGACAAACAATATGTAATAATGTCTTTTAAATATTTCTAAATATATACCGCAAAATATCGTTATATTTCCTATTAATACTCCTAATAACTCATTACCTATTCCAAAATATCTAGCTCCAATAATAGGATCATAACCTAATACTGAAGATTTTATAAGTTTACCTTCAGTTAATAAATCAATAGTAATAGTTATTGTTATTATACCTGTTATAACTAAAAAACTATATTTGTAACCTATTTTAATTAATATAATACTTAATATCAAAACAAAAAGTAATATAATCAAAAAATAAACAAAGTAGCTGTTTGCATCAATAAGAGATATTAATAAGAAGCCTAGCGGCATACCTATAATACATAATAATATATATTTAATAACTTTAAAATAGTTACGTTTTAATTTATTTCTAAAAACTAGAAAACCTAAAATAATTAATGATCCTATAATTACAAAAAAATTGTACGTTTTTAGGATTTCATTTCTTATCAATGAAGTAGAATTAATATTTTGACTTAATTCTTTTACGTATTTAAAATTCATCTTCTGATCTTTAGAGATTATTGGCTGCCCAATAAAGTTATCATTAGAAGCTCCCAAAAAACTCGTTATAGTTGGAGCAATATCTATGTTAGAAATTAATCCGTCTCTTCTAGTAGTTCCAGAAGTGACAATTCCGTTTTTTACTCCTAAACCCCATACAATTATTGGAGACAATCTGCTGTCACTTATAGATTTTTCCTCTCTATTAGGGCTTACAATAAAGACCAGCGATCTATGTTTTTCTATACTATCAATTAAAGCTCCAATAAAATCATCAATTTTTGATAATACTTTATTGCGGTTTACTAAGAACATATCAGTAGACATTTTGTCTTTACAGGAACTTAATCTATTTAAATCTCCTGTCTCTATAACAATTAAATGTGCCTTATCAATGACATCTGTTAATTCATTGTAAACCTTTTCATAATCAGTTCTATATCCATAGCAGAACTCTTCGTCTAATATAAGAATATCATCTACATTTCCATAATCTATTCTTCCGAAAGCATCCGTAGCAATTAAACAATTTGTTCTATCAAAATAATGAGCAGTATCTGAATTACCAAATACTGCTGTTTTATATCCACTAGAATGAAGATTTTCTCCTAAAGCACCTATGAAAGGAGAAAATTCAATATCTTTGTTTAAGTTTATCAGATAGTTAATATCAGTATTTACTACTTTTGAATCGTATAAATCTTGTCCAGTTTTTCTTTTGTATGAATATTTTGTCCTTAAATTAATATTGAAAAAAAGTCCACTTTCATAATCAGCAGATGCTCTTTTAGAGCTGTTAATGGTAGCATACCCTTGAGGACCATCATATCCGTTAGCTCCTCTAGTGTTCATTAACCCTACACTGCCATCATCTATCAGTTTTTTGACATTTGGCATTTTTTCAATATCAGTAAGGGTAAATCTATTTAAAATGATAATATAAGCATTTTTTATATGTTGATTATTTATCTTTTGTGAATATCCATTCTGAGAAAAAAGAAATATTATTATTAATGTAATTGTAACAATATTTCTTTTTTTATAAAAATTTCTAATCAACCTATAATCTCTCCTACTGATTTTTTTCTAAATAGCTTTTTAAAAGCTCCTCCAGTAATTCATCTCTCTCCAGCTTTCTAATTACACTTCTAGCATTGTTATGGCTGGTTATATAAGTCGGGTCTCCAGATAATATATATCCGATCATTTGATTAATAGGTTTATAGCCTTTTTCCTGTAATGACTTATAAACACTGGTAATTATTTCTTTTGCTTCATTAATATTATCTTTTTCTACATCAAATTTCATTGTTTGGTCAAAGTCTTTATTCATTATATTCACCCCTTTACCTTTTTATCTGAGCTTCTACTAAATCTTTTACCTTATTTAATGCTTCTTGAAGCTTGGAAGGGTCATTACCTCCTGCTTGTGCCATGTCAGGTCTGCCTCCGCCTCCGCCTCCGGTTGTTTTTGCCACTTCTCTAATGATGTTTCCTGCATGTATTCCCTTTGAAACTAAATCTTTACTAGCCATAGCAATCAGGTTTACTTTATCTTCTTTAGTTGTTCCAAGAACTAATACTACCGACTTCATGGAATTTTTTATCTGGTCACCTAATTGTCTTAGACTATTGACATCCATACCATCTACAGATTTAGCAATGACGTTCACATTTTCAACTTTTATTACTTCCTTTACAATGTCATCCAGCTTAGATGTTGCAAACTTAGATTTTACTTTATCTAATTCCTTAACAATGCTTTTGTATTCTTCACTTAACTGCTTTATTTTGCTTATTATATCCGTTTTATTTGTTTTTAGTACTTCAGCTGCTTCATCTAATTGATTTTCTATATTTTTAAGATAATTATATACATATTCACCCGTTATTGCTTCTATTCTTCTTACTCCTGACGCTATTCCTGATTCAGAAATTATCTTAAATAATCCAATATTACTAGAATTATTAACATGTGTTCCTCCACATAGCTCTTTACTATATTCACCTATTTTAACTACTCTAACCAATGAGCCATATTTTTCATCAAATAAAGCACTAGCTCCAATTTTCTTAGCTTCATCTAAAGAAATTTCTAAAGTTTCTATATCTAGTCCTTGTAAAATTAAATCATTAACCTTTTTCTCAATTTTATTTACTTCGCTATCAGTTAATGCTTCAAAATGACTAAAGTCAAATCTTAGTCTATCCGGCATAACCAGAGAACCTGCCTGATTAACATGCTCACCTACAATTTTTTTAAGTGCTTTATGAAGTATATGAGTAACAGAGTGATTACGAGCGGTACTAATTCTTTCTATTTTATCAACATTTGCTTGTACTATATCTCCTGTTTTAATTACTCCCTTTTCTACGCTTACAAAATGAAGAAATAAATCCTCACCTTCTTTTTTTGTATCAGTAACCTTCACTTTACAGTTACTGTTAGAAAGTATACCTTTGTCACCAACCTGACCTCCACTCTCTGGATAAAACGAAGTTTTATCCAGTACTATAATACCCTCTTGCCCTTCTTTTAATTCTTCAACTAAAGAATTATCCTTTATCAATGAAATTACTTTAGAATTGGAAGAAAGGCTATTATAACCAACAAATTGTGTATTTTCTTTAATATTTAACTCTTTATAATTTGCTGAATTCCAAACGCTCTTTTCACCCTCATCTCTTGCCCTTCTAGCTCTTTGTCTTTGTTTTTCCATCTCATTGTTAAATCCATCTTCATCAACGCTAAGTCCTTCTTCTAAAAGAATTTCTTTAGTTAAATCCAAAGGAAAACCATAAGTATCGTATAGTTTAAAAGCATTTTCTCCTTTTAATATATTATTACCTTCACTTTTTACTTTATCAATATACTCACATAATATATTTATACCCTGATCTATAGTTTCTTGAAACTTTTCTTCTTCAACTTTTATAACTTTTTTTATTTGACTGTGCTTTTCTTTAATATCAGTATATGTATTACCCCATTGTTCAATAACTATATCTGACAGCTTATATAGAAAATCACCCTTTAAACCTAAAAGTTTTCCATGTCTAGCTGCCCTTCTAATTAACCTTCTTAATACATATCCTCTTCCTTCATTACCTGGAATTACACCATCTGAAACTAAAAAAGTTACAGCCCTTATATGATCAGTTATAATCCTGATTGACATATCATCTTTAGGATTAATGCCATATTTAACACCGGTTATTTGAACTACTTCATCTAAAATAGTTCTAAAAGCATCCGTTTCAAAAATATTTTCTACTCCCTGTAATATTACTGCCATTCTTTCTAATCCCATACCTGTATCTATATTAGGATTTGGTAGAGGATTATAATTTCCATTCTCATCCTTATCATATTGTGAAAAAACTAAATTCCATACTTCAACGTATCTATCGCAATCACATCCCGGTTTACAATCCTCATGACCGCAGTCGTAATCTTCTCCTCTATCCACATATATTTCTGAACATGGTCCACACGGCCCCACTTCTAATTCCCAGAAATTATCTTTTTTCCCTAACCTAACTATTTTTTCCTCCGGTACATTTATTTCATCTTTCCAGATATCATATGCTTCATCATCATCTTTATATACTGATACCCATAATATATCTTTAGGGATTTCAAATCTTTCAGTTACAAACTCCCACGCCCATTGTATAGATTCTTTTTTAAAATAATCTCCAAAAGAGAAATTTCCGAGCATTTCAAAAAATGTTGCATGTCTGTCTGTCTTGCCAACATTATCTATATCACATGTTCTTACACATTTTTGACAATTAGTCATTCTTTCTTTTGGAGGATTTTCTATACCTAAAAAGTATGGTTTTAACGGTGCCATACCTGCGTTTATCAGCAGTAAGCTCTTATCCTTTATTGGTACTAAAGAATAACTTGGTATTATTAAATGATCCTTTTCTTCAAAAAAACTTAGGAACTCTCTTCTTATTTCATGTAAACCTAATTTTTTCATTAGTGTCACTCCCTTGTTCATCTATATCTAGGATTATATTTAAAAAGTATTTTTTTGTCAATACACTAGGTATGTGTAAGTTTTTCTATGACAAAACTGCTTAATATTTTGATTACCCCGGCAACAGGCACTGCTAATAACATACCAACGATACCCATTAAGCTAGCTCCTATTAAAAGAGCCAGAATTACTACTACAGGATGAATTCCAACACTATCACCTACAATTTTAGGAGCCAATATATTACTCTCTAGCTGCTGTATAACAGTAAATAAGATTATTACCCATATTATTTTCATTGGATCATCTAATAAAGCAAAAAATAATGCAGGTATTGTTCCTATAATTGGTCCAAAGAAAGGAATAAAATTTGCTAACCCCGCAATTAATCCTATAAGCATAGCAAAATCAATTCCGATAATCATCAGTCCAATAATAGTAGTAACTCCTACGAACAAAGCTATAATCATTTGACCTCTGATAAATTTAGATAATACGGAGTCTATTTCTCTAGAAATTCTTATACAATCAGCTCTATATTTCTTAGGTATAATTAAATAAATTTTCTTTTTAAACATATCTTTATCTTTGATAAAGTAAAAGGTCAAAACAGGTATTACTACCAACCCAAGAACTTTAGAAAACATATTAATTACAGAATTCATAAGATTTTCAATAGAATTTATCAGCAGACTTTCAATTCTGCTTATATTCTGGCTAACTATATCTTTTACACCTTGAAATTCATCAGGAAGATTTTCAACGTTAGAGGTGTAGTTAGTATATAAATCATTAAAAAAATCAATAGCTTCTACAGAATAATCAGGTAACAGATCTACAAAATTTTTAAATTCTGCACTAATTTTAGGGAAAAACGATAATCCTATGACAATTACAAAGCCTGCTAATACTAAGTAGACTATAAGAGTTCCCCACAACCTAGAAATTCCTTTTCCCTCTAAAAAATTTACAAAAGGATTAAGTAAATAAGCAAATGCTATTGAGTATAAAACAGGAGAAATTAATCCTGCAATTTGTGAAGAATCATTAAATATGTAGTATATTAGTAATATTAATAAAGCAATAAAAACTGTAGTAATTATATGTTTTCTAGTTATCTGAAATTTTCTATTATCTGCTACATATCTATTACCAATATTAATTAAGTAATATATTGTTAACCCAAGTATTGCTGCAATAAATATAATTCTTAAATAATCAACTAATGTTAAAAGATATTCCATTATAATCCCCCTCACTTATGTATTGAAGGCAGCAAAGCTGCCTTTTGATATGTCATTTAAAATATATTCATATTACTCATGACATTATTAAGCATACTTTTACTTGTTTTCATCATTTTTCTTCTTTGTCTTGGAGTCATTTTCGTAAAAGTATACATTCCTGCCGCAGCACCAATAATGCTTCCAGCTATCATACCTGACATGAATTTTCTCTGCATTATATTCACTCCTTTTTTTTGCTGGATATTATTATTTTGCTACTTTATTGTCAATGCAATTCTAGAAGTTTTTTGAAAGTTTCCTTATTTTTTTCAACTTGACCTTTGATTTGATTAGGTACTATTAATACATCTTCACCAAATTTAATACCTTTAATATATGGTAATACAAACCTACCTTCTCTCATATCATCAAAAACACCATTTGTAATGATAAATCCCAAAACCTTACCACTTTCTTCATCAAAAACTGTATCTCTTATAATACCTATATCTTCTCCATCTTCAGATAAAACACCTTCACCTATTATTTTTCTTTTTTCCTTAAGTAAACTTGTAATTTCAGGAATTACTTCTGCATCCTCAATAACTGTTTTACCATTTACCATAACTACATCTTCTCCAAAAGAATCAATTTCCTTAAACTTTATAATTTTAGGTGAAGTAAAAATTCCTTTTTCTGATACTAAAAAAGCTATAATTCTAAATTTTGTCTTTGAATATATAATATCTTTAACAGACGCAATTTTTTTACCATTTGTTTTATCTAAAACCGGAACGTTTATAATATCTTTTTCTTTTTTCATATGCAAAACTCCTCTTAATGTTTAAATATTAAAATAATTTTAATATTTATTATTTCACATTAAGAAGATTTGTATTATTTAATCTTAAAAATCGTTCCTCCTCCTACTACTACGTCATCATTGTAAAATACAACAGATTGGCCGGGAGTTATTGCTCTTACAGGACTTTCAAATAAAACCTTTATTTGTTTGTTGTTATAAGGTTCAATTGTAGCTGGTACTTCTTTAAAATTATACCTTATTTTAGCTTTAACTTTCATAGGTTTATCTAATTTATCTATAGATATTAAGTTTATATCATCAGCTATAAGCTGAGAATTAAAAATTTCATCATCATATCCTATTACTACTTCATTCTTATGAGGGTTAATATCTACAACATAAACAGGTTTTCCTAATGATAAACCAAGTCTTTTTCTCTGTCCTATTGTATAATTAGTTATTCCTTTATGTTTTCCAACTATATCACCTTTAGTATTAACAAAATTTCCCGGCTTTATATCATAATCAGCATTTTGTTGTATAAATTTTCCATAATCATCACCTTCAACAAAGCAGATTTCTTGACTATCAGGTTTATCTGCAACTATAAAACCTAATTCTCTGGCAATTTCTCTCACTTCATCTTTATTATTAAACTCTCCTAAAGGCATTAATGTATGCTTTAACTGCTCTTGAGTTAAATTATACAAAGCATATGTCTGGTCTTTTTTAACTGCATCAGATTTTTTTAATAAATACCTGTTTTTATTTTTATCATATATTATTCTTGCATAATGTCCGGTTGAAACATAATAAGCTCCCAGTGCGTGAGTTCTTCTTAAAAGTTCTTCAAATTTTATATATCTATTACAGGCTATACAAGGATTTGGCGTTCTACCCTTTCCATATTCGTTTATAAAATAATTTATAACCTTTTTCTCAAATATATCTTTAAAATTCATTACATAATGTGGAATGTCAAGTTTACTACACACGATCCTGGCATCTTCTACAGCCGAAAGTGAACAGCATCCTCCCTCATTTTCTACTGTTTCCTTATTCTTATCCTGCCATATCTGCATAGTGACACCAATCACATCGTAATTTTGCTTTTTAAGAAGATATGCAGCTACAGAACTGTCTACTCCACCACTCATTCCTATTACCACTTTATTCTTGTCCATACTTTCACCTCATTTACGTAACCATCCATAAATAATATTTTACATCTCTTTACTATTATTTTCAACAAAAAAACTACTGTTTAAACAGCAGTTTTTTTGTAATAGCTTACAATTCTATTATTTTCACTTTTAAAGCTAAAAATAAAAAACTATATAGTATCCGTATAAGACGAATACACGTTCAAATGAAGTTAAAATTACACTTCAACTTAAGTCTTAATTTATATTTATAAAACCTTAATGATGGTGAACATCCTCTGTAGGGTCAAAACCTTCTAATTCTTCAATTATTATGTTATTTCTCTTAGAATAATCTAAGAGTGCAGCCTTTACAGCTTGTTCAGCTAATACAGAACAATGTACCTTAACGGGAGGCAGTCCTCCTAAAGCTTGTGCTACGTCTTTATTTGTTAATTGCAGTGCTTCTTTAATAGTTTTACCTTTTATTAGCTCTGTAGTCATACTTGAACTTGCTATAGCAGATCCGCAGCCAAAAGTTTTAAATTTTACATCTACAATAACATTATCTTCAATTTTAATATACATTTTCATTATATCTCCACATTTAGGATTTCCTACTTCTCCTATTCCATCAGCGTTCTCTATTTCTCCTACATTTCTCGGATTTTGAAAGTGTTCCATAACTATTTCCGAATACATTATGCTTCCCCCTTTACTTTTTCATATAATGGTGACATTCTTCTTAATCTATCTACTATAATAACAAGCTGTTCAACTACATAATCAACTTCTTCTTCTGTATTGAAATCTCCTAAAGAAAGTCTTAATGACCCGTGTGCTATTTCATGAATCAGTCCGATAGATAATAATACATGAGATGGATCCAAAGACCCTGATGTGCAAGCTGATCCACTGGAGCCGGCTATACCTACCATATCAAGACTTAAAAGCAAAGCTTCTCCTTCAATAAATTCAAAACAAACACTTACATTATTAGGTAATCGTTTTTCTGGATGTCCATTCAATATCACATGACTAATCTTAGATTTTATTTCATTTATTAATCTATCTCTTAGTTTAATTAATCTTTGATTATTCTCGTCTATGTTTTCATAAGCTAACTCTACTGCCTTACCAAAACCTATAATAGAAGGAATATTCTCTGTTCCGGCTCTCCTATTTTTTTCTTGAACTCCACCATGAATATGTGAATGAATTTTAACTCCCTTTTTAATATACAATGCTCCAATTCCTTTAGGTCCATAAAGCTTATGAGCAGACATTGACAACATATCAACATTTAAATCATTTACATCTATTTTTAATTTACCAACAGCTTGAATAGCATCAGTATGAAAGTATACATTATTCTTTTTTGCTAATTGTCCAATTTCTTTAATAGGCTGTATAGAACCTATTTCATTATTTGCAAACATAACCGAAATAAGGATTGTATTTTCTTTTATGGAATTTTCAAGCTGTTCTAAATCTATAATTCCATATTTATCTACGTCTAAATAGGTAACTTCAAATCCATGTTTTTCAAGATATTGACACGTGTGTAATATGCCATGGTGTTCAATTTTTGTAGTAATAATATGGTTACCTTTTTCTTTATTAGCAAAAGCTACACCTTTTATAGCCCAGTTGTCTGCTTCACTTCCTCCGCTTGTAAAATATATTTCCTTAGAAGCTGCACCTATAGCATTGGCAACTTTCTCTCTTGCCCCATCTAATGCAATCTTTGACTCTCTCCCAATTTTATAAATACTAGATGGATTGCCATATCTTTCGGTAAAATAAGGAATCATTTCTTCTAAAACTTCTTTTTTTACCGGTGTTGTAGCCGCATTATCTAAATAAATATTCTTAACCACACAAATCGCCTCCATTCTTATACCCTTTCAAAATTTATATAGAATTAAAATTTAAATTTATGTATTAAACATATAACCCCTGTTTTTTAAATTTGCGCTGATCTTCAACCATATCAGCTAAGGTTATAGAATCAATTACTTCATTTATGCTATCTCTTATTTTTTCCCAAACGGGTTTAGTAGCACAATATCCTTCCTTAATACAATTATTATGTTTGGTATCCAAAACACAATCAGACGGAGCAATATCTCCTTCTAATGCTCTAATAATTTCGCCAACTGTAATTTTGCTTGGCGGCTTAGTAAGCATATATCCTCCTTTAGACCCCCTTACGCTATTTACTAAATTACCTTTCTTAAGTACTGAAATAAGCTGTTCTAGATAATGTTCTGAAATGTTCTGGTTATCAGCAATATTTCTTAATGGTATAGGACCTTTGCCATCATTCAAAGCTAATTCAAACATGGCTTTTAACCCATATCTGCCTTTTGTAGATAATTTCATAATATCACCTCTCTTAAATCCTAGTAACTTACTTGGATTTCATACTAATTATAATATACCCTAGTAATCTTGTCAACATTCATTTTTTAAAAAAAATTTCATATTTTTTTAATATCTTTAATCTTTCTATCTATACTCTAAGTTGGCAGATATTACACAAAGGATGATATTTGATATTGTTGAATTTATATAATTGAGAAAGAAAAATACCTATATATTAATAATTATAATTTAAATAATGAAAGGAATGATGTTTTTGGATAGGCGAAATAAAAACATAGTCATCAGCATAATTACCGGAACATTTATATTTTTCACTTTAACTGGTATGAGTATAAGCTACGCCGGAAATGTAACTTACAACAGCAGACATCACACTGATTTAGGATATAACTCTGGATACAGCTTAAAAGGATTATCAGTAAATAATAATGTCCAAAAATCTTTAAAAAGTTTTAATGATTATCATTATATATCACCATATTCTTCAAATAGTGTTAAAAGGAATTCTTATTCAATTTCAACAGCTAAAAAGGAATACACTAAAAGTAATATTTTAAGAGAGAGTAAGAATGTAAATGAAGATAATTCTGACAATAAGGCTACATATCAAAAAGTTACTACAACTAAAAGAGTTTCTAATAAGGTAATAACTGATAAAAATTATTCATCTAAAAGGAGTAATTCAATCTCTCTGTCGAAAGCTATTAAATCTGCTTCTGTAAATGAATTACCAAGACAATCTTCTGATGAATTATTAGAATCTCTTCCAAAGCATGTAATGACTTATGAGAAGAAAAAACTGTTAGAATTTATAAATAGAGATAGACAATCGGAAGGGTTACATCCACTTAAAATTGATAATGAACTTTGTCAGATAGCACAACTTAAATCACAAGATATGTACGACTTTAGCTACTTTTCACATACATCTCCAAACTTTGGAAAAACATCTTCTCTTATTAGAAAAAAGGGAATAAGATATAATGCTTATGGTGAAAACATTGGTAGAACTAATAGTGTATATAGAGCTCATAATGGATTTATGAATTCTCCGCTACACAAGGCGAATATTATGAATTCAAAATTTACCCATATAGGTATCGGAATAGTTGGAAACTATTACACTGAAGTCTTCATAGGTAAATAAGTGATTTGACAATATTGTCAAATCACTTATTATTACCTCTTCACCTAAAAAATTTTTTTCTCTTCTAATAATAATATAATTTTCTGCACTATTTCATATTTAGAAAGATTAAATGTGTATAAATCATATTCAAGACTGGAAGCAGACTTATCTCCAATCCAAACAGCTATCAAATTATGATTATTAATAGTTGTCTTAATAATATCTAAGTCATAACAACTAAGTTGTCCAAGGGTCATAACTAAAATAAGACCTGTTTCAAGGATAATATTTGATACTTCTGCAAATCTTCTCATATATTCTTTATTATTTGAATCTGAAACTATATTTAAATCTGCATTTACCCCATATAAGAAATTTTCAATTCCCAAGTAATATACAAGTTTATTTCTATCAAAAAGTTCCTTTTCCAGAAACTTTGCAATGTCTTTTGTTTCTGAGCTTTTGTCTCCATTTATTATTATTAAGATAGGATTTTGCATATATTTCTTTGCTCTTTCTTCATAGTTTATGAGGTTTTCTTCCCATTTATTGTTCCTAATTATAACCTTATCTCTTACCCATGACTGCTTATCCTCTAAAGCTTCTAATATTAATCCTCCTCCACAAATATTATAATCATCAAAAACTATAAACCTATTGGTCTCAATGATATCTTTATCAATATCAAAACTAACAGCATTATCAAGCCTTAAAATACATTCTGCTGCATCATTCTTACTGATTTCTTCTTTATTAAGGAGTTCAAGAGTTGGTATATCTATGATTTTATTTATTTTTTCCACAACCATCTTTACGTTTAAGCTTCCAATCTTAAATACATATTTTTTGTCTTTCTGAAGCTGATTTTTTCCTAACCATAATAAATTAGCTCTAACTCTTGTAGTTACATGAGGTTTTTTTTCATCTAATTTAGTTGTTAATTCTCCACGTTTAATATGAACATCTTGGCTTAATGTAAAATCAGATTGACAATTAGCTTCTACAATATTCTGTGGACATCCACTAGACTTTTCTATCGTTTTTATTATGCTTTTTTTACCGGAAGGATAGAAAACAATCTCATCTCCAGCTTTTATTTTACCAGATGCTATAGTGCCAGATATAATTCTCTTATTCTCACCATCTTTAGTAAATTCATATATATCCTTAACAGGCATCCTAAAAGGTTTATCAACCGGATTATCTCTAACTGAAAAGCTATTTAATTCCTCTAATACCGTATTACCTTTATACCAACTCATATTTCCAGTTTTATTTACTACATTATCTCCATTTACTGCACTAACAGGTATAAAAGATTTAGGTATGACGTCAATCTTATTTATAAATTTTATAAATTCATTTACTACTTTTCTATAAACCTTTCTATCATAATCAACCAAGTCCATTTTATTTATCAGTATTGTAACCTGTTTAACTCCCAGCATTGAAAGAATATATATATCTCTTAATGAATTTTCTTTAATTCCTTCATTAACGTCAATCACCAATAATGCAGCATCCGCTCTAGAATCTCCTTCAACCATGTTTTTTAAAAATTCAGTATGGCACAAAGCATCTGTAATAATATATCTTCTTTTCTCAGTTTCAAGAAAGCATCTTATACTATCTGTTGTAGTATATTCAATCTGTTCATTCTTTGAATTTTTAACATATATCTTCTTTATGTTATCTAATTTACCTTTTGATAATGAGTCGGTATCTTCAAGAAGTCTACCTATAATAGTACTCTTTCCATGATTTTTATGACCCATTAGCACTAATTTTAATTCCTCTTTAGATGATATATAACTATCTACTATCTCTATTCCTTTAAAGTCACTATTAGAATTCTTAACCTTTATCATTTTCCTCATCCTCTCTGCCCAATTATATTGTTGTTTATGCTAATTATTGCCTTATTACATATATCATTTTTTATTATGCCAATATTATTTTCTTTTGAGCTGTTTCAGAAATTTACCGAGCTTACCCTTTTTAAACTTTTCACCATTCTTCTATAGGTAGAATTTACAGATATGGTGTCGAATTCTATCAACATTACTTTACATAATATAATATTCAGTAAAATTCTATCTGTTCCAATCCATGTTAATTTAGGAAAAATAACAAATAACTTATACATTAAAAAACCTCCGGTTAACACCGGAGTATTATTGCTAAAATAAATATCAATTTAAAACATTTGTAAAAATAAAGATTTTTTTATATTCTACTATAACCTGTATCAAAAAAAAGAGAGACTTCTGTCTCCCTTGTAGAGCTGTTTTTATAATTATTGAGGATAAATATCTTCATATTGTTGTGGGAAGAAATCCGGGAACGGTCTATAATCAAAGTTTTCGCAGATGTCTCCATTAGGACTAAATTCTTCACACTCAGGCGGCTCTGGACAGAATCCAAACGCAGGAATTAATAGTTGAACTCTACCAACAACCTTGATAATTATAAAAACTCCTACAGATAATATAACACTATTATTTACAACTAAAGGATCAGTCAATAATTGTGAACTGGTTTCAACTACAATTCTAAAATCAAATTCATCTCTTGATGGCGGTATAAACAATATGACATCTTTAAGTATATCAGGTAAGAAGCCTTCAACTACAGTACCGTCTTCACAAGTTATTTCAAAAGGTATTCTTAAAGTAAATCTTACTCTTTTAAAGTTAGGTCTGTTCATTAAGTCAGTTACAGTTAGAGTTCCTTCTACTATAAATCCTGGTAAAAATCTCATGCTTTGAAATACACAATTAGGTGGCAGAGGTTGCTCTATCTCTGGAAAACATTCTCTTTGCTGACAGTGTGAATATACTTTATCTGTGATAATACAAACAGATTCAGTAATATAATTTAAATCATCTGGCGTGAAAGGTTCACTTGGACTTGGATCAAATCCATTATTTATCATATATTTCACTCCTTTTTTAATAAAATCATCTTCAATTACATATTATGTATTAACAATACTTTGGTGCATAGTTTTTAAGATTTAATAATTTTGTGAGGTGAAAAATTATATGGATTCTTTTTCAAACAAAACTACTTTTATTAAAAATTCAAAATCTGAGTCATACAGTTTTTGTCTTACCGGTAAAAATACTATTATGTGCAATTACTTTAATGATAAAGGAGAGTATATTAGATCTCTTACTATAGGCGATCAAAATATACTTGATTATGATGCGGATATAGATCATGAAAATATCATTCATCTATTATGCCTAACAAAAGAAGGTAACTTGACATACTACATCTACCGTGATGAACGTTGGTCAAATCATGTTCTTACAAAATTAGACGTAAAGTCAAATAAATACAATTATTTAACTCTCAAAACCGTAAAGAATAAGATACATATATTTTACAGTGTCTCAAATCTACTTAATTATAACCTATATACTATAAAACATGTGGTTAGTGATAAAAGAAAATGGGATAAAAACAATATTATCAGTACAACACTCGGTAAAAATCCTCATGCTTTTTATGTTGCATTTGATAAAACAGGAGGTATTCACTTGGTTTATCAAGATATTGATAAAGGAAAACAGCATATATACTATACTTCATACAATACCTTTTTGCAAAAATGGAGTAAATCACCTGAAAAAATTTCTGATGGAAACTCTGACAACTATTCACCTTTTATATTCATAGATAATAATAGTTCTATCCACGTAACTTGGAGTACTAATGTTAATAATTCTACTGAGTTGATATATAAACAAATGTCTATACTATCTAACAGTAAACATGTATGGAAACAATATAAGCTCCCTAAATCCTTTAATTGCTCTTACCCTATAATCATGCAGGATAATGGAGTTTTAAAATTACTATATAATCAAAATAATCTTCTAAAATGTCATTATAGTAACAACCACGGTTATACCTGGAACGCTGATGAATCTATTACTAACATTGATTTTGAGAGTTTAGAAATAATTAAATTCTCCTCTAATTACACATACGATAAATTAAGGATGAAAGTCAATTATATTTATGGTAAAACTAAGAACAAAATTGAGCTTTATTATTGTAATTCTTACAGCAATTCTACAAATGTTAATTCTTATGGGGAAGATTCTACTTTATATTATGATTTTAATAGCTCAAACGATACTAATATTTGCTCTTTAAAAGATAAAGAAAATCAAAAAATTTTTAATAGTAATCCTAATCAAATAAATAAAGCAAAAAATGATCAATATAATATAAATACAGTTGATAAAGAAAATACCATAAAAAAAACTCATTATAATCAATACAAAGAAAATGATTTAATTGATTATAATACTGAACCTCTAAAAAATAAAGATGATCTTCAATCTCAAAATCTTAATAAATTAATCCTAGAAGAAATTGAGCAAATTGAAAATGAAGCTGTCAAAGAGTTTATTAAAAATACAAAAAGTAAACTTGATTTATTACTTTCCAATACAAGTATACTTAAAGAAAAATCACATGAAATAGAAAACATAATACTTAATAACGTCAAGGAGCTGGATAAAAAATTTATAAAAAACAAAAAATTTAGTTATGAAATTAAAAATTGTCTATGCAGTTTAGAAAAGATATTTGATAAGTATAAACATGATAATAAGGAAATTAGTGAGCTGCTATCTTCAATTGAAGAAATATATGAACAAAATACAATTCACATTGTTAACATTCAAAATAAAATTCAGCAAATTTATGACATAGTTGAAAATACACCAGCTCCTAATCTATTAAAGAAAATTTTTAGTATTTTTAATAAATAAAATTAAATCATATAATGTATCTCTTTATATTGTTTTTTACCGTTAACTCTTTGCACATGATATATTCCACTGATTAAATCTTTTAAGCTTTTACTTTCTGTTTTAAGGTACTGTAAATCATTTAGTTTTTCACATTTTAGTGAATAACTGCAACCATGTTCAATCTTACAAGGTGTAGAAATTAATTGAAATTTTCTATACCCTTTTTTTTGTAAAATGCTATTTAAATGAACAGCATGATTTTTAGATTTAAATATAGCTAAGTAATAATCTCCTTTTTTGAAATTATCTTGCATTGAAGTTTCCCTCCATATTAATTCTATAGTATTAATATATTTACAACTGAATAATTTAGTTCCAATGACTTCTAAATGATATTATATAGATTAAAATATGTAAGCACACCATTTCCTTTAATTGTATGTAACAAATATCTTTATTAAGCATATATTGGAATAGAGGAAATTATTGCTTGAACAAGGTGGGATAGGTTTGGAAAATAAAAAAACAATTTATTGGATTTATAAGGAAGATTCTAATAAATTTAATCCAGTTAATAAATCAGTTTTTGATTTAATTGAGAAAAATAAAAAAAAGAAAAAAAAACATACTGAAAAATACCTCCATAATTTTAAATCCCCAAAATTTGAAAATGAACCTATTCTTAAACATTCTAATTCTTCTACAAATAATGAAGATTTGAAAAATAATGATTTTTCAGTATCGATTATTACCTGTACAAACAGAAAAAATTATTTTAATAACATATTTAAAAATTATAATCGACAGAAGTTTAAAGAAAAAGAGCTTATTATAATTTTGAATAGTAATCAATTAAATTTAAATGAATGGAAAAGCTATATCAAAACTTCTAATGATATAAAAATATTTCAATTGGATGAAAAGGTTTCTTTAGGAGAGTGTTTAAATTATGCTGTTGAAAAATCTAAATTTAATATTATAGCTAAATTTGATGATGATGATTATTATGGATCTGATTACTTAACTCAAGCATTAAATGCTATACAAAAAACCAATGCTGATGTAGTTGGTAAATCTACGTCATATGTATATTTTGAAAGTAAAGAGATTTTAGCAGTAAGAAATCCCGGCAGAGAAAATCGTTTTATTTATAGAGTAGAAGGACCTACTTTAGTTTTTAAAAAGGAAATTTTTAAACATATAAGATTTTCTGATAAAAATCTAGGAGAGGATGTTTCATTTTGTAAGGATTGCCGTAAAAACGGCTTCAGAATATTTTCTACTGACAAAGAAAATTTTGTTTATATCAGACATTATAAAAAAAGTCAGCATACTTGGGCAATTAATGATGATTATTATATTAAACTATGCAATATTGTAGGTCAAATGAAGGATTTTTCAAACTATGTCATCTAGCTTTATTGATAAAATTAATAAACTCATAAATATGAATGGGGTGAAAAAGTGGTAGAGAGACTAAGCAGTAAAGATGTCAAATTTAAAATAAAGAGAGAAAAGCAACCCGTGGTAAACAATCTCAACTATCAAAAAATTAAACCTGTCAATAAAAACATACAAAATAATGCACCTGTTAATAAGAACATCAAAAATAATAAATCTGTTAACAAAAATATACAACATAATAAACCTGTTAATAAGACAATACAACATAATAAACCCATTAAAAAGAACATACAACATAATAGACCTGTTAATAATATACCAAAAGCAGTTATAAAGAAAATGTTCCAAAAAAAACAGTGGAACTCTCAAAAAAGCTTAAATAATTGTGAGCAAGTTAAAGAGAGTATTTCTCAAGAGTATTACAATAAAATATCTTATCCAAAAATAAAGGTTGCTTGTGTATTAGACGCTATTCCTATGGAATGGCTTAAATATGAATGTACTTTACTGCCTTTAGAAAGTAAGAATTGGTATGATCAAATAATGAAAGAAAAGCCTGATATACTGCTTGTTCAATCCACATGGCATGATTATAAAGGTGACTGGGGCTTCAAAATGATTGATCTGAATAAATCTAAAGATACCAACTTAAATAAACTTGTTTGTTTTTGTAAAAAGAAAAATATTCCCACAGTATTTTGGAATATTGAAGATCCTCACGACTTTAATACCTTTATAGATGCTGCGAAACTTTTTGATTATATATTTACTACAGACTCAGATAGTATTGACAGATATATAAGCATACTAAAACATAACAGAGTTTTTACTCTGCCTTTTGCTGCACAACCTAAAATTCATAATCCCATTAATAAAGATTTTAAAAAGAAAGGTAAAATAGCTTTTGCAGGATCTTGGTACAATATTGGATATGATAATAGAAAAAAAGATATGGAAAATATATTAAAACCTGCATTAAAATATAATGTTCATATTTATGATCGAATGTATCCTTTAACAAAAAGTAAAAACTTTGAATTTCCTAGTATCTATCAACCATATATTAAAGGTTATCTTCCATATACTCAAATGAGTTCAACTTACAAGAAATATAACGTCTTATTGAATGTTAATACTGTTCAGAACAGTCCTACAATGTTCTCATGCAGAGTCTTTGAAATCCTCGCCAGTGGAGTTAATGTAATAAGTGGTTATTCGCTAGGAATAACAAAATTATTTTCAAATATAGTAAAAATATCAAAATCTCAGTTAGAAACTGACAGTCACCTTAATGAGCTATTAGAAGATAAATCTCTGTCTGACAAACTTTCCATCTTAGGACAAAGAAAGGTTCTTTCCAACCATACTTATAGGCATAGAATTGAAACTATTTTTGATAAGGTTGGAATCAATTATAATAAACACAAAAAACCAGGGGTAACCATTGTAACAAGTACTATTCGTGAAAATCAAATTGATAATGTTTTTAAAAATTTCAAAAATCAGAACTACAGTAAAAAAGAACTTATAATAATTCTTAATAAAAATGATATGAATATAGATACATGGAAAAACAAAGCAAAACAATATGATAATGTAAGAGTTTATAGACTTGATGAAAACAATTCATTAGGCACATGTCTTAATTTCGCGGTTGATAAGGCTGGATATGATTACATTGCTAAATTTGATGATGATGATTACTATGGTCCTAATTATTTAATAGATATTATGAATGCATTTAAATATACAAATGCTGATATAGTTGGAAAACTGTCCTATTTTGCTTACGTTGAAAATAATAATACCTTAGTTATTCAGTTCCCTAATAAAGAATATCAATTTACAGATATAGTAACCGGAGCAACAATTGTATGCAGTAAGAAGGTTTTTAATAAAATTAAGTTTCCAACAAACATTAAAGTCGGTACTGATACTGAATTTTTAAAATCATGTGTCAAACAGGGACTAAAAATATACTCAGCAGATAGATTTAATTATGTAATGAACAGAAGATCTTCTAAGGATAAACATACATGGAAAGTTGAAGATAAAATATTTTTACAGAGTTCAGAAAAAATTACTGAAACTGAAAATTATATAGATATTGTAACAGTTTAATCTCAACACTATCAGGCTAGGTTTAATAACCTAGTCTTTTTAACTTTATCCGACAGCTTACAATTCTAATACTCACGCATAAGAAGAATTCTTCACATATATTAATTATTAACATATAGATAAAATAGAAAAAGTGAGGGATGTAGAATGAATAAGAACGATATTAAGTTTACAATAGAAAGAAATAGTACAACTAAAGTAAATGAACTTAATAATATAAACACTTGGGATAAAAGTAAAAATATCAGCTATAGAACAAGTAAAAGAGCAGTAAATAATTTTCCAAATAAATTCATTCCAAAAAATATAAAAAAAAATAAAAATCAAATTAATAATAATAAAGAACCAGTAAGTAATACAAAAAAAATTAGTGAAACAAATAATACTAGCATTATAAGTAATAAAAAGATAAATGATATTAAAAATCTAAGGGTTGCATGTATTTTGGATGATTTACCTTATAATTGGTTTAAACATGAATTCAACCTTATTATTATAAGTCCTGAGGATTGGAAGCAAGTATTTTTAGAAGATAAACCTGATTTTCTCTTAGTGCAATCAGCATGGAGAGGAAATAATGGTAAATGGATATACAAGATTGGTAATCTAAATCCTAATAAAAGTTCTCCTTTAAAAGAATTAGTAAATTGGTGTAAAACAAATCACATTCCTACTGTATTTTGGAATATAGATGACCCATATCATTTTCAAGTTTTTATTGAAGCTGCAAAACTTTTTGATTATATTTTTACTACTGATGTAAACAGTATCAATAAATATAAAAGTTTAGCCGGACACAATAATGTATTTACCCTTTCATTTGCTGCCCAAGCCAGACTACACAATCCAATTAATAAAGATAAGCAAAGACTGGGAAAGGTTGCTTTTGCAGGTGCATGGTATAGTAAAGGACATGAAAAAAGAAAAAAAGATATGGAGATAATCCTAAAACCTGCACTGAAATATAATATTCATATATATGATAGATGGTATAATTTAAATGATTCAAACTTTAAATATCCAGAAATCTATAGCCCTTATATACGAGGATGTTTGCCATATAATGAGATGAATGAGACATATAAAAAATATGATGTTTTCTTAAATGTTAACACAATACAAGACAGTCCCACAATGTTTTCATGTAGAATCCAAGAATTATTGGGATGTGGTGTGCCAATAATCAGCGGATATGCTTTAGGAATAGAAAAGATGTTTAAAGGATTAGTAAAAATGTCTACAAAATCTTTAGAAACTGAAGAACACCTTAATCTTTTAATAAATAATAAAGACCTTAGAGATAAAATTTCACTACAGGGTATTAGAGAAATATTTACAAAGCACACCTACAGGCATCGAGCTAAACAAATAGCAGATGTTATCGGAATAAAATATGAGTTGCATGAAAAATCCGGAGTGTCTATTATTACCTGTATTGCAAAAGATGAATATATAAATAATGTTTTTGAAAACTATAATAATCAAAGCTACCCTAATAAGGAATTAATTATAATCTTAAATAAAAATGATATGAATTTTAATATGTGGAAAGATAAAGCAAAAGAATATAGTAATGTGAAAATAATAAAGTTAGACGAAAGTAAATCTTTGGGAGAATGTTTGAATTTTGCTGTTGGTAAATGTAAATATGATTATATTGCAAAGTTTAATGACAATGATTACTATGGTCCAAATTTTATTATAGATTTGATGAATGCCTTTGTATACTCAGATGCAGATATTATTGGTAAAAACTCATATTATGTTTATTTTAAGGATAGTAATACTCTGGCAGTAAGATTTCCAAATAAAGAAAATATGTATACAGATTTTGTTACCGAAGCTGCAATGATTGTGAAAAAAAAGGTCTTTAATAGTGTAAAATTTTCTTCTAAAAATATTTTGGATGATACTGGATTTATTAAAGACTGCTTAAATCATAAGTTTAAATTTTATTCAGCAGATAGATTTAATTATATAAGTATAAGAAGTAGTAGTCCTAACTCTAATTGCTTTAATGAAAATGCAGAAACTATTTTACAAAATACTGAAATAATAGATTTTAATAAGCATTATAAAGAATATGTCACTATTTAAACAATTATATATATAACCTTATAATAAAAAATACTAAGAAAAACATTTACAGAATATGACTATAACTCTAATGAATAAAAATGTAAAATCCTTGGAGAAATTTGTTTGTTTTAGTGTAGAAAGTTACAAACTTTAGGATTTTATTTTTTTGTGAATTGTAGGAGTTATTAATATTCGAAACCGTATGAACTTTTATTTAAAATCATGTTTTGTTATTGTTTATCTATATAATCTTAAAAATAAAAAACTATTTTAGGTTTTGTTAAATATTATGTTTATTGTTTGTATTTAAACTTTATCACAATTTTTATAGTCTGCATATATTGAAGTAGAAAATATGCTCAATTATATACAAATAACCGAGGTGATAGTATGTCTAAAAAAGACGTTGTAATAAAAATAACTAAACCTAATAAACTTCCATCTTCTTCAGTCTTTAAAAAACCCTTTTGTAATGAACTAAATTACATGGGGCCAAGAAAAGATACTGATTTATCAAACAAATATGGATTAAAACCAATATTTGAATATAATCCGGGAGTAACAATTATAACAAGTACTATAAGACAGAATTGCATTGATAATGTCTTTAACAATTATTTAAGTCAAAATTATGAAACGAAAGAGCTTATTATTATTCTTAATAAAAACAGTATGGATATTAATATCTGGAGAGAAAAAGCTAAGCCATTTAAAAACATCAGAATATTTAAATTAGATGAAAAGAAATCACTTGGAGAATGTCTTAATTTTGCTGTTTCAAAGGCAAAATATGATTTTATATCCAAGTTTGATGATGACAATTTCTATGCATCAAACTTCATCAATGGTTTAATTAATGGATTTAGATATAATGAAGCAGATATTGTGGGTAAAACTTCCTACTTTGTATATTTTGAGAGTAACAAGATTTTAGCAATTAATTGTCCCAATAAAGAAAATAAATTTGTAAACTTTTTGTCAGGCTCTGCTTTATTAATAAAAAAGAATGTATTTAAAAAGGTTAAATTTCCTGAGTTAACTCTTGGTGAAGATACTGAATTTTTAAACAATTGTGTTAAAAACGGCTTTAAACTTTATTCTACAGATAGATTTAACTATGTTTGTATAAGACGTCCTAATCTAAAAAGTCATACCTGGAAGGTAGATGAAAAGGAACTTTTAGGAAGATGTAAATTTGTAGCACAAAACTCTAACTTTAAAAAATACATCATTAGATAATTTTTATTTTTAAATAACAATAAGCATATCTCCTGCCACAAGAGAAGCATAATGATTTTAACATTAAATATTATGTAAAATTCTCCCTTTGAAAGGTGGCGTAACATTATGAACAGTAATGATGTAAAAATTCCCAAGGTAAGAGAGAGTATTGTCTATAATCCTATAGCTGGTAATTCTTCATCTAATTCTAATCCTGTAAATAAATCTTTGAAAAAGTTCATTGAAAAAAAAGAAAAGCTTCAACAAGAAAAATCAAAATATAGACAAAAAAATTCTCTAACCGGTGAATTTTATGAAATAAATAATGATTCTAATAATGATGGAATAACTGTTATTACCTGTACTAATCGAGACAGCTATATAGATAATATTTTAAAAAACTATAGTAGACAGAATAATGTTAATAAAGAATTAATTATTGTCCTCAATAGTGACCATCTAAATCTAAATCAATGGCAGGAAGAAGCTAAAAATTATCACAACGTAACAATATTTCAACTAGATCAGAAATTTACCTTAGGTAAATGTTTAAATTTTGCCGTATCAATGTCAAAGTATGATACAATCGCAAAATTTGACGACGATGATTATTATGGTTCTAAATACCTTGAGGAAGCTGTTAATGCTTTTAAAATTACGGGTGCAAAAGTTCTCGGTAAAGGCTCAACCTTTGTTTACTTCATGAGCCAGAAAACTTTGGCTGTAAGGACTCCTGATCAGGAAAATCGTTATGTAAATTTTGCTAATGGCTCTACTCTTATATTTAAGAAAGATATTTTTGAAAAAGTAAAGTTTGCAAATATGAATATAGCGGAAGATGTCAAGTTCTGCACAAATTGTGTTAAGAATGGTTATAAAATATATTCAACCAGTAGATTTAATCATGTTTATATCAGGTATCCAAGTAAAAAGAATCATACTTGGAAAATAAGTGACAGTGATTTTTTAAAAAGATTTTGTAAAGTAGTAGCTACAACAGATGATTATATTAATTATGCAGATCAATAGTTTATTTTTTTAACTATAATGTGTTTCTTATTAATCTTAAAAATAAATTAAAGCCTTGATTATGTCATTTATCAAGGCTTTAATTTATCTTTATTTACCTAATTTTATTCTTAAGTTTTCAAGCATATCTTTGGTCATTTTATCTAAATCATATTTTGGATTCCAGCCCCACTCTTCACGAGCTGCACTGTCATCCAAAGAATCCGGCCAAGAATCAGCAATTTTTTGTAGTATAGGGTTAACATCATAACCCATAGTGAATTCTGGTATAAGCTTCTTAATTGAAGCAAAAATATCTTCTGGTGAGAAACTCATAGCAGTTACATTAAATGCATTTCTATGTTTAAGTTTAGCAGGGTCAGCCTCAGCCAGATCAATAATAGCATCAAGAGCATCCGGCATATACATCATATCCATATATGTATCTTTCCCTAATGGACAAGTAAATTTACCTTCTTGTAAAGCTTTATAATATATTTCCACAGCATAGTCAGTCGTTCCTCCACCCGGTAATGTCTTATAAGAAATCAACCCAGGAAAACGTACTCCTCTTGTATCTACTCCAAATCTTTCGTAGTAGTAGTCACATAATAATTCTCCTGCAACCTTAGTAACTCCATACATTGTTGTAGGTCTTTGAATTGTATCCTGAGGAGTATTTTTTGCAGGCGTTGAAGGACCAAAAGCTGCTATTGAGCTGGGAGTAAATACAGCAACATTAAACTCTCTACCTACCTCCAAAACATTATAAAGCCCTCCCATATTGACATCCCATGCCAAATTAGGTTTAGATTCTCCAACTGCAGACAAAATAGCAGCTAAATTTATTATGGTATCAATATTATGTTTCTTTACAGTATCAGCAACCTGCTGAGCATTAGTAATATCTACAATTTCAAAATGGCCTGACTCAACTACCTCCTCTGAGCCTTCTTTAGCACTTAAACCGCTTGCTACTACATTATCATTTCCATACTCTTTTCTTAATCTCATAGTAAGCTCAGAGCCGATCTGACCCAATGCACCGGTTATTAAAATTTTTTTCATATAAACACCTCCAATAAATTAAGACTTAAGTTCAGGTTTAGTTTTAACTTTATCTGAACTTTTAGTCGTCTTATCCGAATAACATGGGATTCTTTACTCATAGCTTTAAAAGCGGGAATATTAGAATTTAAGTTATCGGATAAATTAGAATTAGATATTATTTAAAATACTTACACCATTTATATCTATGTAGTATTTTGCAATCTGACATTATTATAACACAATTTTATTCTGCATAGAAATAAATAATCACATAAAAAAAGACAGCTATAACTATACCGTCAATTTTAATTCTTTTATAGTAATAGTGGTCCTCTTTTTTATATAATACTTTATTTTCCTTCTTTTAAAGTAAAAGATAGTATATATTCAACTACTTCTTCTGTACTACCGAATTTTATTTTACTAAAAAATTCTTCTTTAGAATCATCATCTCTTAATAAATCATCTGAATACCAAAATGGGTGAGATCTAATTTTTATTATCTTCCAAGTGTTTTCTTGTTTTTCAAAAGTATATCTCTTGTTAACTATATACAGGTTATTTTCCTTTGACGGGTTAGATTCTTCATCTCGTTGTCTTATTGTTTGGGAATAAACAAATTTCTGACTATCGTAATCAGATTTTGTATCATAAGCTGGAGATATTTTCATTGTAATTTTATCATACTCTAAAGAACTGTCCATTAATTCATTAATTTTTAGTTTATGATTTTCAAATTCTTCCTTTGATAATCCCTTAAGGTCAATTCCTTTAACCTCTACATTTTCTACTCCCCCACCAATTACAGAATATATAACTTTCTGATCTATATAGTTAAAAGAGTCAGAAATAATATCTTTTGTTGCATGTTGAAATTCTTCATAAGTTATATCTAAACTACCAAATAAAAAATCATTTTCTTCAAACGTTTTAACTTTTTCTGAAAGCTCTTTATCAAGGTTTACTTCTTGTTGACACCCTGACATAGTTATTAGTATAATTACAATTAATATAAAATATTTTTTCAACATAATCCCCCTTAATAGTAAATTATTTGTAAATGCTTATGTGAACTTTTATAAATACTACTAATAATTAAATATAGTATATCATAATTGTTTTTATTATAGAATAAATATCAATGGATGTTACTAAAGCTGAAAGGAGTTTTTTCTTGTTAGTAAATACTGCAAATCAAATAATATTTACAGCTCAACCACAAGCATCACAAATTGCATTAAATGAAGTTTCAAAACTATATCCTATGGTTAAGTTTCTAGATTGGTTAGACGCAGGAGTTGGTAGATTACAGTTAAATGATGATTTAGAACATATACTTAAAGTTATTAAAGAAAAACCACCAATCTTTATCAGACATATATGCTCAATAAATTTAGAAATAGATGTTGAAGGCGAATTAAACATTTTAAATGCTTTTGAAGATGTTATACGTAATTTTATCCATTTGTTACATGAAAACAAGTCATTTTCTGTTCAAACACGAATATTAGGTGATAATCTTTTAGGTTACAAGAAATTTGATATAACAAAAAGAGTTTCAGATATAATTGAACAAAACGGATTTTGTTTAAATGTGAAACACCCTGATCAGATAATATCAATCGTATGTAAAAATTACAAAATTTATATCGGCATTGCTTTAAGTCAAGACAATCTAAGTAATTGGGCAGGAGGAATACATAGATTTGCATATGAAGATAACCAGATTAGCCGTGCTGAGTTCAAATTATTGGAAGCAATTGATGTTTTTAATTTAGATTTAAAGAATTATTATAACGCCCTTGACCTTGGAGCAGCTCCCGGAGGATGGACAAAGATCCTAAGAAAATACAACTTAAAAGTAGTTGCCGTTGACCCGGCTATGCTTCATCAAGATTTAGCCTCAGATACTAGAGTTTCTCATTTTAAGGGACTTGCACAAGATTTCTTAAATAAAAAAAATAAATTTGATGTAATTGTAAATGATATGCGTATGAATGCAGTAGAATCTTCAAAATTAATGGGTAAAATGTCATCATATCTAAATCCAGACGGACTTGTGATTATGACTCTAAAGCTTCCTGAAAAAGGAATGCAGAGAATTACAAATCAATGTATTAAAGTATTAGAGCAATGGTATGAAATTTATGCTGTAAGACAGTTATTTCATAACCGTTCAGAGGTAACTGTTATTTTAAAGTCAAAAAGTAATTATATATAGATATCCAAAGTCTATTTTTTATTATTTTTTGAGTTTGTATGTCTATAGAAAACAAATAAAAACAAGGATAGTTTTTTATATCAAAAGTTTGAAAAAACTATCCTTGCCAATATATCACTTTATATATTCCGTCATTCTATTTAGTAATGATGCCATCTGTCCTCTAGTTATACTATCAATAGGTCTAAATGAACCGTCTTCATATCCACGTATAAGTCCTTTAAATGTCATTGAAAATATACTTTCATAAGACCAGCGTTCTTCTTGTATATCATTAAATAACGGCTTTCTAAGGTCAATTATTTCAACATCTAAATCCAATACTCTGTTTAATAATACTGCCATTTCTTCTCTGCTTACAGGACGATTGGGTTCAAAATTTTTCTCGTCAATTCCATTAATAATACCATGTTCCTTAGCTATATGAATTTCATTTTCTGCCCAATGAATACCAGTAACATCATTAAAACCATCTACTACTTCTCCTTGTTTTTCTAAATTAAAAGCTCTAACAATAGTTACTGTAGCTTCTGCTCTTGTAAGGCTTGAGTCAGGAGCAAAAACACCATTATCATAACCTTTCATCCATCCCTTGGTCTGAACAGATAAAATGTCATCCTTTGCCCAGTGATTATCTATATCAGAAAATTTAACGTCTTTATCATCTTCATCTAAAGAATCGTCATTTAAGGCTTCCATATAATAATCCCACGTACTTGGTAACTCTTGACCTAAACTCCAGCTCCCGGCTCCCTTTAGATTATATTTATTAACTAATTCTAACTTTGCTTTTATAGATTCTTCATTTTCATACCAAACACTGTAGATTCCAGCAGTAAGTTTTCTGCCATGTATATAGTAAGGTTCGTCATCTTCTTCAATTTCAAATATAGATAAAGGTGATTGCGAGTCTTTTAGATATGCAGTCTGTGCATCAAAAAAATTGAGTAAATCATCTAATACAGTAAGATGAATTCCTCTGCCTCCCTTACTTTCACTATGATTCCAATACCTTCCGTAAAATGGTATTCCTAGTACAATTTTATCAGAACTTACCCTTTCAAGTGCATATTGTAATGATTTTTCTACAAAACTAATACTCGCTATTGGTCCAGGTTCAGATCCGTAATAACTTTCATCATAAGCCATAATCATTAAATAGTCTGCATATTTAGCTAATTCAGCATAATCATAAGATCCATGCCATCCAAGTTTAAAATTTCTAGGATTTGCAGCAACTGCTACTGAAACTTCTTTATCTTGAGGAATTTTTTCTCTAAGTAATTTAACAAAATCTGTATAATTTTCTCTATCCTCATGTGAAACGTTTTCAATGTCAACATTTACTCCATCTAAATCAAAATCATTTATTACATCGGCTATTTGAGTTGATAATTCTTCTCTATTTTCTAAAGCCTTTCTTCCTACTTCTCTACTCCAGTGATTGCTTAAAAAAGGTACAACTTTGATATTTTTTTTCTTCATTTCATTTATAAACTTTGTACTAAATTTAGTGGTAATTTTTAAACTACCATCTTCATTTAAATCAAAATAATTTGGTGTTATAACATCTAATGCTCCATTAGTTTGATTAACGAGATTAATATGAGTTTCCGGACACCCAAAATATAAATAACTCATACTAAATCTTCTTTTTGATGCTTGTCCTTCATCAATGCCTAAAAAAGAAAAAGACAATATTACAACTAAACTAAGTATAGAAAATTTAAATATTTTTTTATTAATCACTTTATTTCCTCCCCTCTTTTTCAGTTTACATAACATTAGAAAGGAATACAATAAATAAATATTGGTAAAGATAAAGTATCTCTAAAAGCACATTATTCATCAATATTATACTGAATTCCAATAATAGTAATGCTTTTTTCTTCAAACAAGTCAATATATTGGTTATTTACTAGTTTTCCTTTATCTTTTATAATTCTTATCTTTGGTCTTAATGTAAATTTGGCATTTATTTCTTCTATAATTCCAATTTGACCGTTACTTAACTTTACCATAGTTCCTTCCGGATAAGGTACAACTCTTTTGATAAAAGCTTTGACAACTTCATAATCAAAATAAGTACCGGAACCTCCCATTAAAAACTCTAATGCTTCATTAGGTGACTTTGCTGGTCTATAAGGTCTATCAGAAGTGAGTGCATCATAAACATCTGCTACAGATACTATTTTTGAACAATTATTTATCTCATCTCCGATTAATCCATTTGGATAACCCGTTCCATCTACTTTCTCATGATGCTGAAGGACAATTATTCGACTTACGGAACTCATATTCATATTTTCCTTCAAGTATTCATAACCTTTGTATGAGTGGTGTTTTATCAACATAAATTCATCTTCGCTAAGTTTAGAAGGTTTCAAAAGAATTTCCCTAGGAATGTATGTTTTCCCTAAATCATGTAAAATTGCTCCTATTGCTAAATCATAAAGCTTGTCCTTATTAAATTTTAGTTCAATACCGATTATTAAAGACAAAATTGCGACGTTTACACAATGCTCATATGTATAATCATCTAAGGTCTTAATATCAACCATTTTAATTAATAAATCTCTTTGAGAATGTATTTCATCTACAATAATACTAACCAGTGAATTAATATTTTCAAAATACTGATCTGACAATTTTTTAGCTTTCATAGGTGACATTGTATTTTTCCCAGCCAACTCAAATATATTATTAAAAGAATCTTTAACAATTTTCTTAGCTTTTTGTCTTAAATCAGGCTTTATTATATCTTCTATTTCATTAGTACTATATTCATCATTAATATAAACAGACATAATTCCATTATCTTTGATTCTTTTTAAAAGGTTTGAAGATAAAGCTATACCCTTGGCTAACAGTACTCTTCCACTTGTATCGAATATTGTTTTTCCCAGCTCACTTTCCTCTTTAACTGAGTTAACAGGAACTAATCTCATATAATCACCTCTAAATTAACAGGTATTTTTTTAATATTAACACATAAAATTAATTTTATCATCTTAAAAAAAATACTGCAATAGTCCATCAGTATAAATTTTGATGCTTATATACACTATTAAATATTCTTTTATTATCTTTACTTTAATAATGTACTCTAACTAACCAAAAACGTATATTTTTATTACTCCACCCTAAATCCCATGGAACTTTATATCTATCGGTATTATGACAATTAACTAAAGAATATCCCTTGCTGTCAGCTCCTGTAACTACAGAGATATGTTTTATCTTACCTTTTTTCTCATATGCTATAAAATCTCCCGGCAGCAATTTATAGGATAGTTTATATACCTGTTCATATGTTCCCTTAGCTATTACAGACGCTCTACCGCTGTTAACCATATAATCCTTAAAGGCTTGAGCATTAACCCATGCTTTTGTTCCGTCTTTTTGATAGTTCCAAGTATAAGTTTTTTTAAAACCTCCACCCTCGTGAAGAATTTGTGATGCAAAATTTGCACAATCTCCTCCCAGATGGTTGTAGTTTTTATATTTACTATTATATTTTAAACCATATTCCTCGTCAGCTGCTGCACCACAATATTTATGGGCATATTCTACAGCATTCTTTCTTCTTTGATTTATATTTGACATATCTCTTGATTGTTGTGATACAATGAAATTTCTAATATCTTCTGTATTAATTTTATCTAAATTTAATGAATCCGCAAAGGGGTCTGTATACCATTCCTTTGTAATTAACCATTTATCTTCCTGTTTTTCTACATTTAGTAAATGATATGTACCTATCCTAAACATATTTGTATTTTGAGTATCATCTAAGTATACATACTTATATTCTGTAGAAGCAATAAAGTTTATTCTATAACCGTCCTCGTCTTCCCTTACTCTTTGTATTTTAATAATTGTATCAATATCATTAAATTTTACACCTTGTTTTTCTGACCATATATGTAAATATTTCATTTTTTTAATCTCATGCTCATATGCCCAAAGTCCGTATTTTATATCCTTATTATATAGATAATTTAGGCTGTTAAGGTCTTTTTGCAAAAGAGCAGCATTTCTATATTCAAATATATACTCAACTATTTCCTGTGCACTAGATTTATTAAACACTGTCACCACATAATCTGACTTACTGACAAAAAATCCAATAGTTATTAAGATTACTATAATGATTAACAAAATAATTAACATTGATCTTTTTAATACTATAATCATATAACTCCCTCCAATTCCTATTCATAGAAATTATATGATATTGTTAAATGATATAGACATAAAAATTAAGATTAGCTTGTAATTGATAAAATTTAAAACGACCAAAAGGTCGTTTTAAATTTTATCAATCATAATATCTTCATACTTTATTTTACTTAACGGACTTAGTTTAATGTTACTAATGCCTTCTCTGTAAGCATAAGGAGTTTGAGTATGATATAAAAATACCCAAGGAACATCTTCTATAATAACATTTTGTATTTCTTTATACATTTCAATTCTCTTTTCAGGGTTAAGTATTTGCTTAGCTTTATCCATGAGCTCCAATACTTTTTGATTATTATATCCTCCAAAATTTGTATAATTATTAGGGTTAAATAAAGGTTGTAAATAGTTATCCGGATCTCCTGTATCAGCCGTCCATCCTATAACATAAACATCTCCTTGTTTAAGGTTTTCTTCTGCATAATAATTTTTAAGAGGTATATCAATTATTTCACATTTAATTCCTATAGCTTTAATGTATTCAATTACTGCATCTCCTGCATTTCCAAGTCTTCCATTTCTTGCTAAAACCTTAAATGTTTCAGGATTTTTAAAGTATCCTTTTTCTTGTAATATGCTCTTTGCTTTATCAGGATTATACTCAAATCCTTGTAGATAGTTATTATCAATCATAGCTGGAGGAAATACACCTTTACATGGCGAAGCCATTGCATTAAATACATCCTCAACTATTTTGTTTCTGTCTATAGCTAGGTTTATAGCTCGTCTAATATCTTTATCTTTAGAAAATATCGAATCTCTTTTAAAGTTAAATCCCCAATAGTTTGTAGTAAGCATATCCTGGGTACAGATTTTTACATTGTTCATTTCTTCTTCGACAGTTTTAACCTGCCCGCTGTTTAATAGCATAAAATCATATTTTCCATCTAAAAATCCTTGCATTCTATTTGTTTCACTATGAAAAATTTCAATTTCTTCAACATATGGCTGTCCACCAAAAAAGTCCTTATATGCACTAAGTATATACTTTTCTTCATCTTCATGAGATAAAATATAAGGACCGCAACCTGTAAAAACACCTTTTTTTAAATCCTCTGCACAAAGTACTGAACAGCAGCTATTAGAAAGATTTAATAAGAATCCACTATTGGCTTGTTTTAATTTTATAATAATTCTATATTTATCTAAAATCTTAATTCCTTCTAAGTCTTTAGATTTTCCACTATTGTATTCTTCAGCTCCAAGTATTTCCATCAAAAACCAAGCGTTAGGTGATTTTAACTCCGGACTCAATAGCCGCTTAAAGGAATATTCAACATCATAAGAACTTATTTCTTTTCCATTATGAAATTTTGCACCCTTTCTTAAATTAAAAGTCCAAGTTAAATTATCTTCTTTAACATACCAGCTTTTTGCAATACCAGAAAATATGTCTAAAGATACACCTTTTCTTAACAATCCACAATGTATATTATCCATAATACGATTGCTGTCTGAATTAAAATCAACTGCAGGGTCTGAACCTGTTAAATTTCCTCCGGTTGATGTACGTAAAATTTGTTTTGTAATAGTTTGGTTTTCTTGTCTATCTTTCATGATATTAGAATTTATTTTATTTAAATCCATTGATGTTTCTAGTAAGTGGTCTAAAGATGATTTAGTATGTTGAGCATTCATAAGCATAGTTTCTATCATGGATATTATATCATTAGAAGTTATACTGAGATTATCAGCAGATATAATAACCTCCTGAAGGCTTACTGTCTGCTCTGAAATAGCTTTATTAATTTCGTTTGTAACTTCTGTTGTAGTAGTAATAGCATCAATAATTTCATTAAAAACTTTATTAGTGTTATTAGCAGTAATAACCCCTTCATTTACTTTACTGCTGCTTTCATTCATAGCATCTATAGTATTACTAATACTATTATTAATTAAGGAGATTATTTGTGATATTTGACCTGCTGATTCATCACTTTGGTTGGCAAGCTTTCTAACTTCGTCTGCAACAACTGCAAATCCTCTTCCATGCTCTCCTGCTCTTGCTGCCTCAATAGCTGCATTTAAAGCCAGCATATTTGTTTGAGCAGATATAGCCTTAATAGATTTTAACATTTTATCAATACTCATAGCATGACTGCTTAAAGAATTAACTGTATTTTTTGTGTAATCTACCGATTTTTCTATTTCATTCATTACTTTTATTGAATCTTCTATTGCGTTATTTCCTTTTTTAGCAACAGTTAAAGTTTTTGTTGTGATTTTTTGAGAGTGTTCAGTACTGGCACTGACTTCTTCTGCTAAAGCTGAATAGCCTTCAATTTTATCTACTACTTTATTAATAAACTGAATTTGCTTATCAACGTTACCAGAAATATATCTAATATTGTTTATTAAATTTTCTGTTGCAAAACCAGTTTCTTCAACTCTGTTTTTAATTTTTTCAATGGTGATTTTTTGATTATGATTCATTAAATCTTCAATTATTTTTTCTTGTTTATTATCAAGCACATTTTCAATTATGATTTGATTTTTTTCTTTTTCTTTGTTAAAGATTTTTTTTATCAAGATACATCCCCCCTTATATTTTTATTTTGTAATAGGATTACTGTAATTGTAACAATTTACCATTTTACCTATGTCCTTAAACCCCAATTCTTTGTAAATGTTTCCAGCCTTAAGATTATCATATTGTAAATATAAAATCTTACCTTCTCTAACAAGCTCTGTGCATAATTTTATTAAACATTTAGTAGCAAAACCCTTTTTCCTATAATCAGGATGTGTAGCAACTCCTACTATAATAGCATTATTACTGGTTTCATAAGATGATTGAGCTATTGAGATTATATTACCTTTATCTTCAATATAATATCCTCTTCCTGTATTTTTCATGTATTTTTCAATCATTAACTGCTTTGGTATAAATCCTGTAAACACTAAACTATACAAATCAATAATTTTATCTATATCTTTAGTTGTAACAGGTTTTATATTTAAAGACTCTTTTTTATCTTTTACATTTAACCTCTCAAGTTTACTTATGAATGAGCTTTCTTCTATTTTAACAAAATTATAATTATTCAAAAGATTATTAATTATAGATTTTTCTCCAATTAATCTAGAAAAGTTCTGACGTTTAATAATACTGCAAATTTCCTCTACATCATAATCCTGTGAAGAGTAGAACTGTAAAGTCCCTGATCTTCTTTTAAATAAAACTGAAATTAGTTCTCCTTGCTGATTAAATTGACCCCATTTCTCTTCAAACATTTTCTTATACTGTTCTCTTTCTAAGGTTGAAATGATAAAATAATTAACTATTGAGTTTTTTTTTAATAATTCCATAACCTTATCATTATCTTTATATGTAAGATTTCTTATCATATTTTCATCCTTTAAATTAATATTATATCTTTTTTACTCCTCAAATTTAATATTCTTTTTACATAATAAAAACCCTTTTTTTTATTTGAAAAATAGGATATACGTGTCAAAGACAGCATATATCCTTTATTGTTTGATTAGTTTATTTTAATTTTATTAATTAAATATTTGTAACATATTACCCGTAACTTTAAATTTAAATCTTAGATCTGTTTATTTCTATAAACATCATCTATCTTACTTCTTATTAATAAAGTAGAGCTATATGGGTCTTCAGCACTCATAATATGTGACATTACGGCTATTCCGTCAGCTCCGGAATTAATGACTTCTTTAACGTTAATATGTGTAATCCCTCCTAATGCTATAACCGGGATTGTAACTTTAGATTTTACAGCTTTAATAAAGTCAATTCCTCTACCCTTTAACCCTTCCTTACATTTAGTCGAAAATATATGACCTGCCAATATATAATCTGCTCCTTTATCCTGTGATAAAACAGCTTCTTCTATGCTGTGTATTGAAACACCTATAAGTATATTAGACTTTCTTTTGTACTTTAAAAAATCTTTAATTCCTAATTGTAATCCATCTGCATCAACACTTATGGCTACTTCTTCATTAGTGTTTATAATTAGAGTCACTTTCTTAGCAGCATAGTTTTTTATAAGATTCTTAATCTCTTTAGCTATTAACATTAAATCTTCAGTAGGCAAATCCTTTTCTCGAACTATAATAGCATCTACCCCTGCTAAAATAGAATCTTTAATAGTCTCGAAATATTTATTGTTAATTACAATTTTTCTGTTAGTAATTAGATACAGCATTTAGTCATCTTCCCTTAATATATTTATATTTTTACCCTCCATAATCTTATTCATATTACGCATAGAACACATTTTACCACACATTGTACAACTGTCTTCATGTTCCGGCATTGATTCTGCCCTATACCTTCTAGCTTTTTCTGGGTCTATAGCTAGTTCAAACATTTTATTCCAATCTAGTTTTTGTCTAGCATTACTCATATCGTAATCCCATTTTTCAGCTCCTTTTACTCCTTTTGCTATGTCAGCAGCATGTGCTGCTATACGAGATGCTATGATACCTTCTTTCATATCATCAAGATTAGGTAGTCTTAAATGTTCAGCCGGAGTAACATAACACAGGAAATCTGCTCCGTGACTAGCAGCAATAGCTCCTCCAATTGCACTTGTGATATGGTCATAACCGGGAGCTACATCTGTTACGATTGGTCCTAAAACATAGAATGGTGCATTATGACAAAGTTTTTTTTGTAATAACATGTTTGCCTTAATCTCATTTAACGGCATATGACCAGGTCCTTCAATTATAATCTGTACGTTTTTTTCCCATGCTCTTAATGTTAATTCTCCTAATACCATTAATTCATGAATTTGACTTGGGTCGGTAGAATCATTTATACTACCGGGTCTACACGAATCTCCAAGGCTTAAAGTAATATCAAACTCTGCACAAATGTCTAATAAATCGTCATAAAACTCAAAGAAGGGATTTTCCTTATTATTTAATTCCATCCATGCATACATTAAAGACCCGCCTCTAGAAACTATATTAGTAAGTCTTTTATTTCTCTTAAAAACTTCAGATGTTTCTCTATTAATTCCAGCATGAATGGTAACAAAATCAACTCCATCTCTTCCGTGTTTTTCTACTACGTTTAAAAATTCCTGAGCAGTAATATCTTGCAACTCTTTATCATAAAAACCAACTGCATCATATATAGGAACAGTTCCTATCATAGCTTTTGACATGTTAACCAATTTTTGTCTAAATTCTTCTGTTTTTCCATAAGAACTTAAATCCATAATAGATTCAGCTTTTAAATCTATAGCTGTCTTTACCTTTTCTAATTCTTTATCTACATTACAACAATCTTTTGATATACCTAAATTTACATTAATTTTAGTTCTTAAACCTTCTCCAACTCCTTCAGGGTCTAAAGATTTATGGTTCTTGTTTGCCGGTATTACAACTTTACCTTCAGCTATTAAATTTCTCAGATGCTCAGCATCCATACCTTCTTTTTTAGCTACTATTTTCATTTCTTTGGTTATTATACCTTTCTTTGCTGCGTCCATCTGTGTTGAATAACTCATATTTGTCATCCCCTTTCTATATTTGCATCCAATCTTTAAAAACCGGATGGTAACCCTTTGATAAAATTGCTTTTCTTATCTGGTCTACACTTCTTTTATCTGAAATCTCAAATTGACCTGTATCATAATTTTCCGTGGTATGTCCTCCTACTTCAGTAGAAACACCGGCTGACATTTTAGTAACTCCCAGTGGGATAAGATTATCCCTAAGTTCCTCCTTTTCACGAGTAGATATATTAATACCAATATTAGGTTTAAATAATCTCAGAGCAAGCATTATCTGAACTAAATTTCTGTCGCTAACCTGTTTTACATCTTCAAAAACACCTACATGAGGTCTTATTCTTGGTAAGGAAACAGCAATATCTACATCAGGGTACTCATCTTGCAGATATTTTGCATGTAATCCAGTCATAAAACTTTCAATTCTCCAATCATTTAATCCTAAAAGCACTCCTATATTAACACTCCTTATTTTTTCTCTGCATGCCCTTTCTGCTGCATTTAGCCTAAACAGATAATTTTTTTTAGGTCCTGATAGATGTACTTGTTCATAAATTTTGAAATCATATACCTCTTGATAAATTGTTAAACCATCTACTCCTGCTTTTATAACCTCAGAATATTGTGACTGAGTTAAAGGATATATTTCAATTGATATAGAATCAAAATATTTTTTTAAGATTTTTACAGCATCTACTATATAAGAAATTGGAGTATGCTTTTGAGATTCACCCGTTAAAACTACAATGTGCTTAAGACCTGTTGCTGCTATTACCTGTGCCTCAAAATCTATTTCATCTATTGTGAGTTTTTTTCTAGTGATTTTATTTTCCAGATTAAAACTGCAATAAGCACATTTATTTACACAATAGTTCGCCAGATACATAGGCGTATATAATAAAATAGCTTTTCCAAAGTGCTGTAGTGATTTTTTTCTAGCTTCAACAGCCATTTCTTCCAGAAAATGTTCTGCTTGAGGAGATAATAAAGTTAAAAAATCTTGTTCACTTTTTTTATCTTTTTTTATAATCTTTAATATTTCATCCGGATTTAGTTGTTGAAAATATTCATGATATTTAAACTCATTATAAAGCTTTACTACGTTATAAAAACTCATTATTTATCACCCTCATGTAAAAAACCTGTAAGAGGTGATGAAGCGTTAGCAAAAGAACTTTCTTTTGCAAGAGTGGATTCATATGCAATTCTTCCGGCTTTTACTGCTAAAGAAAATGCCTTAGCCATACCAACAGGATCTTCTGAAGTAGCTATAGCAGTGTTTACCAGAACTGCTTGTGCACCCATTTCCATAGCTTGTGCTGCTTCTGAAGGTTTTCCTATTCCTGCATCTACTATTATTGGAGCATCTATTTCCTCTATCAATATTTTTACCAGTTCTTTAGTTCTAATTCCCCTATTTGAGCCTATTGGCGACCCTAAAGGCATTACTGCCGCAGCTCCTGCCTCAACCATCCTTTTGGCAGCCATTAAATCCGGACTCATATACGGAAGAACTATAAACCCTTCTTTAGCTAAAATTTCAGTAGCTTTAATTGTTTCCATATTATCCGGAAGAAGATATTTACTATCAGATATAACCTCTATCTTAACCCAGTTTCCACATCCCATGGCTTTTGCTAATCTGGCAATTCTTACAGCTTCTTCTGCATTTCTAGCTCCAGAAGTATTTGGTAAAAGAATACAGTTATTAGGTATATAATCTAATATATTTTCTTCTTTATGATCTAGATTAACTCTTCTCACTGCCATAGTAATCATCTGAGTACCACAGCTTTCAATAACCTTAGGCAGAATATCATGATTAGGAAATTTTCCTGTTCCAATTAATAATCTACTCTTTAAATTTACTCCTCCAATAATAAAATCTTTCATAAAAACATCACTCCTTTAAAATCAAAATAAATATTTAGATTTATATATCTTCTTCACCTAAAATTAACCTTAATGCCATATTAGCCTGATGATTTGCTGCTATAGAAACTCTAGGTGCCATCAGCCCGCATCCCGGCTTTGCTTCTGATATATTATCACCTACTAAGTAAAATCTATTTGTTATCTTTCTGGTTTTAATAGTGTTATTAGAAAAATAACCTGCCATTCCCGAAGCTGCAACTAGAAATTTGTCTTTACACTGTGTCAAAATTGTATTTGTCAATTCAGCCTTGCATTTAGGATTGTCAAATGCTTCAATAATAATTTGAGCTTCTTTAAAGTACTCCATAATGTTTTGTTTATCTAAGTAAATATCTATAGTCTTAACTTCTACATATGGATTAATTTCATAAATTATTTCCCTTAAAGCTTGAGTCTTTAACATACCTATATGTTTAATAAAATACTGTTGTCTGTTTAGATTACTTGGCTCAACTACATCATAATCAACTAATATAAGTTTTCCAATACCTAATCTGGCTAAGGAAACAGCTGCATTAGAACCTAAACCTCCTAAACCCGCAATACCTACAACTGCATTTTTAACTTTTTCATGTAAACCGGGTGTATGTCTTGATACAAGTAAATTTTCTAACTCATCTTTGTTAGGTATTTCTCCCCGCTTAATTAAAATTAATTTATCTTTTTCTTTAAGCAGAGTATCTTCTTTAATCATAAAACCATTAAGTATAACTACATCAGCATCAGCTTTTACTGAATCTCTTACTTTAAAAGCACTATACCCCTTTTTAACAATTACTGATTTTTCATTGAGGAAAATTTCCATATATTCTAACCTCCACCAACAAATCCTACAATCTCAATTTTGTCATCCTCATTAATAATTCTGTCGTTATAGTTTTCTTTCGGTATTATTTCTAAATTTATCTCTATAACTACTTTATCTTTATCAATTTCTAGTTTTTGAAGTAATTCAATTACAGTAATATTAGTATTAAATTTCATTTCTATACCATTAACAATCATTATCTCACTCCCTTCAAAGTTTATAAAAGAAAACGCTTACCCAAGGTAAGCGTTGTTATCTAATTATTTTAGATCCTCAACTGCTTCCCTACGATAGTATTAACTACTTCAGGTTCAAAGGGTCAGGTTATTATCCTTCTCAGCCAAACGGCTCCCCTAGCATTTTTTTAATTATATTTAGTTTTACTATTTACCATTATACTATTATTTGTGCTAAACATCAAATTAAAAAAATTTATTATTTATAATTTAAAATAAAACTTTAATCTTAATTTATTTTTGTAACTTATTTAAATGTTCTTTAATCATTTTTTCGTATCCATTTTCTGTCGGTTTATAGTACTTAACATTCTGAAGTTCTTTAGGTAGATACTGCTGTTTAACATAGTTGTTTTCGTAATCATGTGCATATTTATAATTTTTACCATGCCCTAAGCTTGATGCACTTTTATAGCTTGCATCTTTTAAATGATTAGGAACAGAACCTGTTCTCGTATTTTTAATATCATCTAAAGCATTACCAATACCTTTATAGCAAGCATTACTCTTAGCAGCACATGCAATATAAACAGCAGCGTGAGCTAGAATTATTCTTCCCTCCGGCATACCAATTTTGGTTACTGCATCAAAAGCAGAAACAGCTAAGGTTAAAGCATTAGGGTCAGCATTTCCTACGTCTTCCGATGCACAAATAACTATTCTTCTGGCAATAAATTTAGGGTCTTCTCCTGCGTATATCATTTTCGCAAGCCAGTAAAGGGTTGCATCAGGATCTGAACCCCTCATACTCTTTATAAAGGCTGATATAGTATCATAATGCTCATCACCATTCTTTTCATATTTCAATGCTCTTTGCTGAACACATTCTTGAGCAACTTCTAAAGTTATTGTTATAGTACCTTTTTCATCAGGAGGAGTTGTTAATATTCCTAATTCTAATCCATTTAGAGGTATTCTTGCATCTCCATTGCTAATATTAATAAAATGCTCTAACGCATCTTCATGTAAATTTACATTAAATTGACCTATACCTTTTTCTGTATCATTTAAAGCTCTTAGAATTATCTTCTTAATATCCTTATTTTCTAATGGGTCTAGTTTAAATATCATAGATCTGGATATTAGTGCTTTGTTAACTTCAAAATATGGATTTTCAGTTGTTGCACCTATTAGAATAACAGTTCCGTTTTCAACATAAGGTAAAAGTGCATCTTGTTGTGATTTATTAAATCTATGAATCTCATCTATAAACAAAATTGTACGTTGATTATACATTCCAAGTCTGTCTTTAGACTCTCTAACAACTTCTCTAATATCCTTTACTCCTGAAGTAACAGCATTTAGTTGTTCAAAGCACATATTTGTTGTGTTTGCTATTATTTTTGCTAAGGTTGTCTTTCCTGTTCCGGGTGGACCATAAAGTATTATGGAACTAAGTTTGTCTGCTTGTATTGCTCTATAAAGAAGTCTTCCTTTTCCAATTATCTTTTCTTGTCCTACAAATTCTTCTAATGTCTTTGGTCTCATTCTGTCGGCTAAAGGAGCAGATTTTTTTAAGTTATTCTCTGCACTTAAACTTATCAAATCCATTCTAACACCTTCCTGCATTTAATTAGGTTAATATATTATTTACTATTTCTATAGTAGTATCTATATTATCCTTATTTATATATTTGTGGGTTACAAATCTAATTATTTTTTCTGTTATCGGGGTAGCCAAAACGCCCTTTTCTTTCATCATATTAACCAGTTGTTGAGAATTATATTCAGTGTCTTTAATATTTATCATCAGTATATTTGTATGAACAGTATTCTTATCAATCTTAATTCCATTTATGTTTCCAAGACCTTGAGTTAAAAACTGCACGTTATCGTGGTCTTCTTGTAGTCTTTCTATCATATTATCAAGTGCAATAATTCCTGTTGCTGCCAACACTCCGGCTTGTCTCATTCCTCCGCCAAGCATCTTTCTTAGTCTCCTTGCTTTTTTTATAAATACCTTATTTCCTGCAAGTATTGACCCTACAGGTGAGCAAAGCCCTTTAGAAAGGCAGAACATAACACTGTCTGTATATTTAGTAATTTCTTTAATGTCACATTTTAAATAAACTGCTGCATTAAAAACTCTAGCTCCATCTAAATGAACAGGAATGTTTTTTTCTCTGGCAATATTATATATCTCTTTCATATTTTCAACAGGAATTACAACTCCTCCTGCCATATTATGTGTATTTTCAAGACATACTAATCCAGTTTGAGCATGATGTATATTATCATCACTTACAATAGCTTGTTTTACTAATTCAGGATTCATTACTCCTTTGTCACTAACTATAGTTCTAGCCTGTAATCCTGATAGAAAACTTAATCCTCCAACTTCAAATCTGAAAATATGACACCAGTCATCTAATATTACTTCTTGACCTCTCTGTGTATGACTAAGTAAAGCTAATTGATTTCCCATTGTTCCAGTGGGAACAAAGAGAGCATCTTCTTTTCCAACTTTCTTTGCTGCAATTTCTTCAAGTCTATTAACAGTAGGGTCTTCACCATATACATCGTCTCCTAGCTCTGCATTATACATAGCTTTTCTCATTTCTTCAGTGGGATTGGTTAATGTATCACTTCTAAAGTCAATTATCTTCACGTATATCAACTCCTCGTCTATGTCGTTAGTGTTATTATATAATGTTTGAAATTTAAATTCAAAGATTTATTTTCTATATTTTTAGTTTTATGATTGACTTTAAGTAAGTTTATAAAGTTTCTTTATATAATCAATTTCTCTTTTAAGACCTTCATGTATATCTGTTTTAGTATCAAGTGTAATTATGCTTTCAAGTTTTTCGACATTTGCATGAGTTATTAACTGCTCACCCTCAATAGGTTCTATATATCTTATTTTAGCTTTTTTATTTAGCAGCTTTTCAATTATTTTAATAGACTCATTTACACTTAGTGATATTCCACCACCAATATTCATTATTTCTTCCTTAATTTCTTTATCAATTATTTCTAAAATAATACTGCATATATCATCAACATATATAAAGTCACGTTTTTGCTTTCCATCTCCATAGACGATAATTTCTTCATCAAGAAGCATGTTCTTAATAAATCTATGAAATGCCATATCTGGTCTTTGGTTTGCACCATAAGCTGTGAAAAACCGAAGAATGTCTATATCTATTCCATATATATATCCATAATAATGGCATAGGGTTTCTCCAGCTAATTTTGATACTCCATATAACGATATAGGTTTGGGGTTTTGTACTTCAGACATTGATATTTCACCATTATCACCATAAACTGTTGATGAGGAAGCATAGATAAGTTTCTTTATTCCTTTATACTTGACAGCTTCTAATAATCTTTGAGTAGCTGTAATATTATATTTAATATACTCATCAAAATTTACTTCACTACAGGTTGTTACTCCAGGTATATCAGCTAAATGTACTAAACAATCTATTCTTAATCCTTCTATTAGTTTTGTTATATTAGGGTCTAGTATATTGTTTTCTAAAAAAGTAAAATCAGGATTTCCTAAACAGTTTCTTAAATTAAACTTTTTAATCCATTTAGGATAATTGTCAAAAAAACAATCTACTGCTAATACTTTATATCCTTTTCTCAGGAGCATTTCACATAGATTACTTCCAACAAACCCGGCAGCACCAGTCACTAATATCATAAAAAAACCTCCATTCATATGTCTTATAATATATATATGAATGGAGGTTTAATTTTGATTAACATAATTTTAGAAACTTTTCCTAACAATACTGCCGGTTATAGGATAACTGTAATCTTGTCCTTCAACAATTTTTACCATAGCAATGATCGGGAATATTATACCAATAATGCTCACGGCTATCACTGTAAGGAATCCTATTAGAATAATCATTAAAACAAAAGATATGATAACTGCAATTACAAGACCTATCTGGAATACTAAAGCTTCCTTAGCTTGATTTTTTACAAATTGATCATTGGATACCAGTAATACAATTAATGGTGCTAATATTGGTAATCCTACAAAAGTACCTAAATGACATAATGCACATAATAGTTTTTGTTCGGTTGTTAGCATGAAGTATCGCCCCCTTTTATAAGATAAGTTTCATTATATCATACTTTATGTATTTGTTATAGATAGATAAGTCGTGAATTTACTCTATTCAAAAAAATATATACAAGCTTAACAACTCGTATATATTTTTTTGTACATTTTTTGTCTTACACTTAAATATCTATATAATTACAGCATATTATTTGATTACCTTTTTAACGTACTCTGAAGTAGTAGTGCTTAGAATACCACCATAAGTTAAGTTAAAGGTAACTTTGTCTCCAACCTTATATTCGTTTTTACAGTCAGTTATATCTAATATAAAATGATCACTACTAGAACCTAAAATAGCTATCTGTCTATCATCAGTAATAACATCACCTATGCTTACATCCTGTTTTCCTACTGCACAAATAGCTCTTTTTCTAATTCCTTTATCTACAAACTTAGGTTTATTGCCAAAAGCATCCATTCCAATTTCTCCAATTGGTAAAGACGGTTTTTCTTTTATCTCAATTATCTCTGCAATAAGTTTAAAGCAGTCATCAAATGTATCCTCAATTTTATTTCCAAACGCTGTTTCTCTTCCTAAAACTATTGATTCTCCCATTCTTAGCTGATTAATGTCTCTTGGAATTTCTCCACTTTCTAAAAGATGAATACTACTTGAATTTCCTCCTGAAACTACCTTTAAAGTTATATTATATTTTTTCTCAATTTTTTGTTTAATTTCTAATAACTTATTTAAATTATCCTGTCTCGGTATGACACCACCATAACAAGTAAGATTAGTTCCTAAACCTATAAGCTCTAAATTTTGAAGATTTAAAATCTCATAAACAGCTTTATATATCTCATCCTCATCAAAAATACCTTCTCTTAAATCTCCTAAGTCAACCATTAAGATTATTTTGTGAGTCTTTCCTAGTTTTATTGCTGCTTTAGAAAGTGCTTCTATACTTTCAAGTTCTGAGTTTAAGGATATATCAGTAAGTTCTATCACTTTATCAGCTTGACTAATCATAGGAAGTCTTAACAATAGTTTAGGGATATTTAAATCTTTAATCTTTTCAAAGTTTTCAATTCTAGAATCTGCTAATAAAGATACTCCCCCTTTAATCATAGCTTCTGCAACGGGTCTGTATCCACAAAAAACTTTAGTAACTCCTGCTACCTCAATGTCATACTTACTACATATATCAACTAATTTTCTAGTATTATGCTCTATTTTATCTAAATAAATTTCAATTTTTGGATAAGTCATATTGTCATCTCCTTACAAGATCTAAATCTCTAAGCTTTCTTTTAACAGCTTTAATGCTGCTTCAGGATATTTTTTTGATAAAACTCCTAATGATGCCATTATATATTTTTTATCTACTAAGATTTTTGCTTGTTTTTTTGGATAAAGTCCATCTATCTTATTATTTAAAGCTATCTGATTCATTATCTTGATTCTGTTAGGAAGTCTAGTTAACGCTCCTCCTGTACCTACTATATATTTAACATTAGTTAAATCTTTACCTTCTGCGACAGTCTTTTTACCACTAGGTCCAAATAAATGTCTAAATCTACCTGCATGACGTTTAACAGCAGTTAGAACTGCTTCTAATGTAAGTTCTTCTACAAATGCTTTTTCAATATCATTTACAGGTATAGGTCTATGACTTTCCATTAAATTCATAACTTCTTTTTCATTTAGATTTAATCTTAAAGCCAATTGGTTTATACCAATTCTTTCAACTACATTCTCCATATTTACATATACTCCCAAATCCCCTTCAACAGTCCTTTTCGCTAAAGGTTCGGGACTTATAAGAATTCTACTAACTTCTTCACTACCTTCTGTAACAGAATGTAAATCCGTTGTAGCTCCACCTACATCTAAAGTTATCAAATCACCTATTTCTTCTTTTAAGAGCTTAGAAGCAAGCATTACTGCACCTGGTGTAGGTATAATAGGACCATTTACCATTTCTCTAACCTTACTCATACCGGGAGCATGAATAATATGTTCCTCAAATACATCTTGAATAACTTTCCTAGTAGGTTCAATATTTAACTGGTCAATTTTGGGATACACATTTTCAACAATATAAAGCTTAGTTTTAGTATCTTTAAAAATCTCTTTTATTTCATCTTGATTTTCAATATTTCCTGCATATATAACAGGAATATCTAAATTAAGCTGTGCAATTTTTTCTGCATTATCTATTGCTGTATCTCTTTCACCATAATTAACTCCGCCAGCTATCAATATGATATTGGGATTAATATCTTTTAGCTTTTTCATATCGGTTCTTCTTAATCTACCTGCCGTAATTTGCTTAATATTAGCACCTGCTCCTAATGCTGCTTCTTTTGCAGCTTTTACAGTCATATCGTAAACTAATCCATGGACAGTCATTCTTAAACCGCCGGCTGCACTACTGGTAGCTATAAGCTCACTATACTCTAGTATATCACTACCAATACTCTGCTTTAAGTTATCAATAGCTGATTTTAACCCAATATTTACATCTCCCTCTAGTACACTCGTAGGAGCTTGACCCTGCCCTAAAAAAACAGGGCAGGGTTCAAATATTTTATTAAATGCATTAACAACAGTAGTTGTACTTCCAATTTCCGCTACTAGAATATCAACTTTCATTATTTATTCATTTCCCTTCTTTTATTCACAAGGAAGGTAGCTACATGAACACCTTTAGATGTCTTGCCAAATCCGGCATCAATACCTTGCTCTAAAGCAATCTCAGGAGTAACTTGAGTACCTCCGCAAGCTATTATAATATTATCTCTTATACCTTTTTCTACAGCATATTCGTGAAGTTTTTTCATGTTTTTGTAATGAATATCATCGTGGCTTATTATTGTTGATGCTAAGATAGCATCGGCATTTAGTTCAATAGCTGCATCTACAAGCTTTTCTACCGGACAGGATGTTCCAAGATATTCAACCTCTATGCCCCATTTTTCTATACCTCCGTGCTTAATATCTATTACTTCACGAAGTCCAACTGAGTGTTCATCTTCTCCAACAGTTGCTGCAACAACCTTCAATGGTTTTTTCTCAATTTCTTCCCAGAGTTCTTCATCACTCATTACTTCCGGCTCTGGCGGTATACTTAATGTATTCATATCAAGGTCAAACTCAACTTTACCCTTTAACTGAACTCTTGTACCTTCTGATGGATGAAGAACTTCAGTATGGATAACCTCCGGGTCTGTTAAATTCATTTTCTTAGCAAATTCTATTGCAGCAAATTCAGCAACTCTCTTACTTGTTGGCAGGAAAATTTCTAATTGAACGGTTCCATCAGCTAACCACTCAACTTCCGGCTTAACCATGTTAGAATTTCTATATTTTTCAGATTCTTCTAAACGATTATTTACATTATCATTTTCATCTAATTCATCTATGAAAACAATTTTTTCAGGTTTTTCTAATGTGCATCCGTCAATTAGGATTGAAGGATTATCTACTGCATTTTCATCATACTGAGCAACATTATTGTATCCAAAATGAGCAGTTACAGGTGCCATGTAATCTTCATCTCTTTCAAATACAGTGCCTACTCCGATCCCTGCATTTATTTTTCTTCCAATACCATCGCCGTGTCTTTCAGGATACATTCCCGAATCAACAAAGAATCCTTTTTCTACTGCTTCAAAGTATCCTCCTACTTCAAGTAATTCTTCTAAATAAAGAATTGCTCTTTCTTTTAATTCTCTAATTTTTTCAGGTAAGTATCCCTCTTTTTTTAATTCGACCATATCTAATAATCCATCAAGTCCTACTAAAGTTTGCTTAGCAGTGTCACATGCTTCAATATTAAACATATGCCATGGAACATTTCTACCTTCATCAGGAGTGATTGTAGATTGAATATCAGCACTTGTAAGCTTTGAAATCATCATGTTCATAACATGAGTTACTGTTGCCTCTCTGGATGAAGAAGTTATATATTTAGTATTCTGTTGGGCTCTCATCTTATATTCAGAGAATAAATCCCTTAATGCAACAGCGTATGGAAGGTCATATTTTGTACATGGAACAGGTGCTGCTGAAGGTGGTACTGTTGAAAGACAGATGTTTTCTTTTTTCATACCAACCATGTGAGAAAATATTGAATTTAAACCATGCTGTACTATTAGCTCAGGCATTACTTTCCAAGCATCTCTTGCAGTTGCATTAGCGTTGTGGGCACCATCTATCTGAGCCATGTCTACCCATGCCATTACCTTTTTAGATTCTGCAGCATCAACAAAAGATCTTATCATGTTAATATTTCTATATAGAATGTTATACTGAGGGTCTTGGTGAGCACCGTTTACTCCTTCTTCAGCAAACATAACAGCTATATCAGGACCAGCAACACCAGATACATAAGAATGATAGTTTATTGGCCTTCCTACTTCTTCTTCTATAAAATCAAGAGCTTTTCTTTGAGCCCTAACCTGCTTTCTGGTTACCGGAATTCCTCCTATCCCTTGTGGAGAACCTTCAATTAGTCCGTCATAATGGGATTGTCCCGCAGTTCTAATAACCATTATATGATCTGCACCATGCCAAGCAGCCATCCTCATTCTTCTAATATCATCTTCAAATCTACCAGAAGCAATTTCTGTAGTTATAGTTTCTTGAGGCTGAGGGTCTAGGTTATCAAAGTAACGAACAGCAGCAGGAATCCCTATAGAATTCTTTAACGGTTCTGAACAGTCAGTATAGGTATGAGGACCTTCTTGCAGATTATCTACTTTCTTTCTCCAAGTCCAGCCTTTTCTCTTGGGTCTGTAATTTTCAAGATTGCTAAGAATATCTTTTATATCCATTTTTTCGTTGATATCTACTTTTTTCATTACTTTTCACCTCCTTTAAAAATAGCTACAGCATCATCCCAATGCTTACCTTCAATCATTTCAAGCCCCGCTTGTCTTAAAGGGATTTTTTTCTCATTAGAAATCCTATATACAATATGACCTACACCTTTTCCAATTAGACCTCTATCTATTGCTCCTTCAACTAATGGTTTTGCTTCTAAGCTTGAAAAACCCATTCTTAAAAGCACTGAACGCTCTATTGAAGGCGTAGTATGGGTTCTTGCAAGCTCTAATAAAGGCTTCACAGTCTCCTCTGCTAATTCCCAGAATCTCTGCTTTAATTCTTCATCAGAAAGTTTTGCAAGATGCTTTCTTCTGTTTTGAAAATCATCTTCTCTTTTTATATATCCTTTCATTTTCTTCCTCCTTCTGTCAGATTATTTATTTAATTCTTCAAGAATCTGTTTTACAAAATCTACATTTGAATTTGTTTCTTCTGCTAAGAATAAAATGTCTTGTTCTGTTATGTTAACATTAGGATTATTCGCAATACAATTTTTAATGTATGACTTTCTTATCTTATTTAAGTCCAAATCTTTAGCCTTTATTAAACTGGGTTCTTTAGGTAAAATAATATTTTTACCGGGTATTTCATCCTTTGGCTCTCCGATTAAAATTTTGATACTATTTTCCTTAGCAAAGGAAAGCTGGGGCTGAATGTGTTTACCTGCTCCAGTGTATTCAGTTTCCTGCACAACAATAATCTTATCCTCATTAAGTTCTTGTGCTAAAGAAAATGCCGCAGCCAAAGAAGTATTACCGGCAGGTCCTCTTTCTAAACCTTCTAATTGAGCTAAAGCTTCAGTAATATAAAAAACCTCTCCTTGATTAACAGTTACATATCTATCCATATACCTTAATGCTCTAGCTGCTGATCTAGGTACATCTGACCTGTCAGGCCATGTAGAAAAAGGCATACCAAATCCAGTATGTCCTGTAGTAAAGGACTTTTTGTTAAACTGCTCATCACTTGCCATATGAAGTCCTTTAAGGTTAACGCTGGCACCTATTACCTGAACATTTTCAGCTCCTGCTTTTATTAAACCTCTTGCTGTTCCAGTAACGTTTCCTCCACCAGCATTTGTGGCTACCACAACATCAGGATCTTTACCTTCCATTTCTCTAAACTGCATTGCTATTTCATAGCCTAATGTTTCAACTCCGGCTATTCCAAAAGGAGTATATAATGAAGCATTAAAATATTCAGTTTCTTCCAGTAGTTTCAAGAAAATATAAAACAATTCAGGACCGACAGATAACTGTAGAACTTCTGCTCCATAAGCTTCACATTTTCTTGCCTTTTCGATTATTTCAGGCTGTCCAAATCCTTTAGAATCATAACATTCTTGAACTATTATACACTTAAGACCTTTCATAGCAGCTTGACTGGCAACAGCAGCACCATAATTTCCGCTGGTAGCAGCTATAACACCTTTATATCCAAGTTTTTTAGCATGATATATACTATTAGCAGCTCTTCTTGCTTTGAAACTTCCTGAAGGATTAGCAGCTTCATCTTTTATAAATATCCTAGCTCCTTTACCATTTGAAGCTAGTTTTCTAGCTAACTTTGTAAGGTTTCTAAGTTCATAGACAGGTGTATTACCTACTCCTGCTTCTCCTTGAATTTTTTGCATTTCTTGAATACTGTATCCAGTTTCTCTCATCATCTTTTCATAGTCAAATCTTATGCTGCCAGATTCAAACTCGAAGTAATCAATACCTACCGCTTTTTTCATTATTTCATTTTTTCTACTCATTAACCCTTCGTAGCTCATATCCTTAATCATTAGATTCACCGCCTTCAAGAATAGAACGCAGTTGTCTGCCTATATATAATAATTCAGGTACACATTTTCCATAATCATGTCCATATGAAGGATTAATTTCTATAAGTTTTCCTTCAATTTTTCTGCCAATATACGTTTCAACCTCTACGTTATCTCCGATTTTAGCTTCATCGTTTAACAAAAAGCCCTTATCCCACATCTCCAGTGGAACGTTTTTTGTATCATCAGGCACTTGAGGTGCACGTTCACTTGGGTTAAGTACAATATTATGTACTCTTACCCAAGTGCCTTTTTTAGCAATGCTCATAATAAATCTCCTACCTTTGAATTAATTTTCTCATATCTCCCATTATTGCCCTTGGAACTGGTAAATCAATCATCGTTTTTAAGCCGGGAGCAGCATTAATTACGTGAGGAATCATATTTACACACATAGCTATTGTTCCTAATCCGCCTTCAACCTCTGGTTTAATGCTCATATTAACCTCTGGAGTTCCTTTTATGTTTATATAATCTCCTGTGTACGTTCCTTCCATTTCAGGCTCAATCTGCTGTGGATGAATCATATCTATTTTTAGCTCGCCGTCTACATAGCCTTGAGCTGTCATGTTTACTCCTGCTACATTTCCAGCTTTAGCAAAACCGTAAGGAGATTTTCTGTCTACACTTGTAACTATAGGCTTCATTTGCTGTTCAAGTTTTTCAACATTCCACCCAATAGCATCTCCTATCATTTTTATAGATTCAGCAAATCCAACATGACCAGCTAAAGTAGAATCTTCAACACCTTTATTAAACTCGTCAACAGTTATACCTACTCCTTGTTCTTCCATAACAGCCGGACCAAATGGAGATAAGCTGTTTACTCTTTTTGCTTCAATATGTTCAACATCTACCATACAACCTGTTAAGCACACTACTAATAAATCCATTATTAGTCCAGGGTTTATACCTGTACCTAATACAGAAACACCATTAGCTTTTGCAATTTCATCAAGCTGTTTTGAAAGCTCTGGTTCTTGTGCTTGAGGATATGCCATTTCTTCTGCTGTTGATACAACATTAATTTTATTTTCTAAAATATATTTAACTCTCGGGAAAGTTTTAGCTGTAAATGAATCTGTTGCAACTAAAGCTACATCAGCACAACCTTCAGTTACTACATCTTCAATATCATGCTTAATTATTACTTCTGGTCTATCTCCTCTTTCAACATCTAATACATCATACATACTCTTGTTAACTCTTGCTTCATTTCTGTCACATACTCCAACTATTTCTACACCTTTTTTCTTAAGTAACATCCTTGCCATTCCACTACCCATTGCTCCAAAACCCCAAATTATTACCTTAATATTTTCCATTTAAAGCACCTCCATAAAAATTTATTATATAAGATATTACATTTATTATATATTGCAAAACCTGTGCCAGATTTTTGAATTGTAAAAGCTTTTTTGTTTATAATATCTTCTTAAAAACTACTATAATTAATAAATAACTAAATAATAAAGACAAATTGTCTTATTACTTAGTTATTATCTTATTTTACGTATATAATTATCAGTTTTATACAGCTTTCTTTTTAAGGTATTTTATTTCTGTAAATAATAAGATTATAGTTGAAAATGTAAGTATTAAAAAGGCAGTAAGCATTGTTACATTCTGTGTACCTGCAACAATTTTTGCACTATTATTCTTGGTATAAAACATTGTTCTATTTCTTATGTTTAGTTTACGGATTCATTTTAATAGGATTTTAGTTGGTGAAAATTTCAATTAGAAAAATACAAAACCCGTGGATTTTTTTAATTACATATTAATTTAATTTTATAAATTAGATACTAGTCTGGTGATATATTATTATCATAGGCTCTATTGTATGTGCTGTTATCAGAATGATTTCTGCCAAAAACATAAACTTCTTGGTCGCCGTCACAATTACAACTACAAATGCATCTACAATTACTACTTAAACTTTCAACTGAGTTAAAACTGTTCTTTTTAATTTTAATTTCTTTCATATTGTCACCTTACCTTTCATATTATAAGATCAATAACTAAACATTTATCCACGGGTTTTATTTATATTAATAGATAATTAAGTGAAATTATCTATTAATTTCTTAATCATACTATCTATTCTTTTTTGTTCATATAGGCAGTCAATTCTTAAGTTTATACCTTTATTTAGTGATATTATATTTTCTAAATCTTTATGTTTTAGATACATAGGCATTTCTAACTCGGTTTTTACAGTGTTACCATGTTGAAAGAACGAATTAATTAAATTAAATACATCTACTTTTTTGCCTAATATTACTTCAAAATAGTCATTAAGCTTATTAAAGTATTCTTCACTAATATAATTATTTAAAGTATTTAATATAAAATAGTCTGGTCTAACACTTTGTCCAATCATAAAAGTATATATTCCAAATGAATTATCATAATATTTATCATATTTTATCAATCCTTTAGGTAAATCCATTATTATTATATGAGGATTAATCTGCTCTTCTATTCCTTGAATAAATTTATTTAGTTTATGTATCTGAACTTCCGGACTTACTTTATTACTCATAAATTCTACCGGGTACTTTAAGCAATCAAAAAATCTTCCGTCGTTGTCTTTTGTTATCATTTCAACTTTATATCCCATCTTCTCAAGACCAATTTTAACTTGTAATGATATATAAAAATTATCAATTGTCTCTATAATTCCTCCAACAAATATTATTAATTTCTCTGGAGTATAGAATGGTAAATTAAATTTATCAGACTTATCTATAGACTTTTTTATTACTTTTTCTTTATTGTTTTTTATATTCTTTAATGAAATATTTTCAAATAGCTTTAAGTATTTTTCTTTATCGCAATAATTGAAAATTTCCAAATTATTTTCTTTACTTTTCTCAATAATTTTATCTAATTCTGTTTCCATAAATTCATTTAGATTTTCAGATATAATTATTGCATCATATCTACTGAAGTCTACTTCTTCACAAACTTTTACTTTTTTTCCCAAATCATTGCCATTTACTACATATGCCATATCTTTACCTGTTAATCCTAAACCTTTCGGTGCTATTACATCAAACTCAATATCTAAAGACATTAAACCTCTTATAAAGCCATATGATTTATGGGAATATGGATAAAACAGATAGTTTTTATTATTCATTACATCACCCTTTATACTTTCTGTTAGATTTATATTCTTTAATAGTTTGTAAATCAACTAATTTATTGTGAAAATTAATTCTTCTATTTTCACATACTTCACTGGATACTGCAATTTCATCTATTGCATTTTGATAACTTCTTACACAAAAACCACATTCTCTAAAGGCAAAGCAGTCCGTGCATTTATCCTTATTATATTTAGCAACATTAAGAATTCTTTTTACTTTATCAAGCATAATACCCTTGTCCACATTTCCTATAATATTAAACTCATTTATTTCACTTATTCTTTCACAGGGATATATAAAACCATTAACATCTACAAGCATCCTCTGAATTCCTGGAATACAAGGTCCTGATGGACAACCTGTATTTCCTAAACTAATTGATTTATTCATGTCCATTAACAATTCTTGATATTTTCTAAAGAACATAGATTCAATTAATTTTCCATCTGTTAATTCTTCATCATTAAAAATATGTAATCTGTATGTGTTCTCCATTTCACTATACTGTTTATTAAATTCATCTAAAGATTTAAATTTTTTATCTTCAGTATAGTCATCTAATATCTGAGTTCTGATATTAATCTTATCTAGAACTCGATTTTCTTTAAAAAGTAATAAATAGTCATTAAGTTTTGTAGTAGGATCAATTACCATATTTAGCGATATATTTTTAAATAATTCCTGATGATTTTTTTCAATTATTTTTATACTATCAATTACTCTATCAAATACACTTTCGTCACTGTCATAAAATCTTCTGTTTTTATCGTTTAGGTGCTTTGGTCCATCAAGACTAATAAGAATATTAAATTTTTCTCTTTCAAAAAAATCCATAATTTCTTCTGTAAATAATGTTGCATTTGTTGTTAATGAGAATCTTAATAATTTTCCACGAAATATTTTTTTACAATAATCAACTGTTTTTTTTATTAAATCAAATTCTAATAATGGTTCACCACCATAAAAATTAACTGAAATATCATAACTATCAATTGAATTATCCCTTAGAATATGAAGAGCCTTTTTTATAGTTTCAAAATCTATTGAACTGTCTTGATGGGTTCTTTCTATACCATTATTTTCAGTATACGGGCAGTATTCACACCTCAGATTACAATTCCGGGTTAGTTGAATTGTAATCATTTTCATTTTTCTGCTTAAATATGTATCAAGTAAATCTGTTGCAGGATGTTTTATTTCTTTAACACGATTGTTAGAAAGGTATCCTTCTTCTTTTAATTTATCCAGCTTTGATTCTATTTCTTTATTTATATTATTTTTATTTATTTCATCTTTTAAAAATTTATCTAAATAACAATATATTTCTTCATCAACCTTAACGTTTTCATTTCTATTTACATCATAGAAATAAAAATTGTTCTTTGTTCTAAATAAGTGAATTAAAGGCTTCATGATTTTCCCCCATTTCCAGTTAAAAGTTTGCATTGATTCTACATTATGTAAAATTCTTTGACAGTTTTTTAATGTTTATATATTTATAATCTTAGATACACTCCTCCTTCATTCCTAATAGCTTAGCGTATTCTTCACAGCTTTCCAGCAATTGCTCATTGCTTCCATCTCCAATTATTTCACCTTCTGAAAACACAATAACTCTAGGATTTAACGCAGCTATATTATCAATTCTATGGGTAATAAAAATGCCTATCTTATCTTTAATCTTTTGACTTGTTAAAGAAAATATCTTTTTTTCTGATATTGGATCAAGTGAAGAAGTAGGTTCATCTAATACATAAACATCAGCATCTCGCATAAATGCCCTTCCTAATGCTATCCTCTGCCATTGACCTTTTGATAGTTCTTCTCCTTTGAACCATTTTCCCATCTGTGTATCTATTTTAGCTGAAAATTTATCAATCTTTTCTTTTAAGTTTACTTGTTGTAATATTTTTATTATTTTCTTGTCATCATGAATTTGGCTTATATTTCCAAAGCCAATGTTTTCTCTTAAAGTCATTTCATATTTATTAAAATCTTGAAATATAATTCCCATTCTTTCTCTTAATTTATCTGGGTCTATTTTCTTTAGTTCTATACCATTAATTAATATTTCTCCTTTATAATTATCATAAAAACCGCATAAAAGTTTTATAAATGTTGTCTTTCCTGAACCGTTTTTCCCAACTATACCTACCAGCTCACGTTTGTTTATTTTGATGTTTATATTTAAAAGAGTGGGATTGTCTGACCCTTCATATGTATAGTAAACATCTTTAAATTCTACTTCTCTGATTTCTTTTATTTCTACTTTTCTATCATGGTTATCATTTATGTCCAGGTCTAATAATTTATAAAACTGCTCTACGTATAAAATGTCATTGTATATCTCTGATAAACTTTTCAAAAACTGTCCTACATTTGATTGTATAGTACTTAAACTGTCTATATAAGCTACTGTATCTCCTACTAATATTTTTCCCACTACTGCCATATCAACGACTTTAAATATTACAAATAAGCTGATTAACTCCTCTACCAGATTTAATCCCATTGACCAGATTGTTCTTAATTTAGTAATACCTAAATCTTGATTCTGTATTTTTAGCTTTATATTTGAAAATATATTTATTAAATATGAACCTATATTGTATGTTTTTACTTCTTTACATGCTATATTATTAGTAAGCAGATAGTTTATATATGAAGTTTTACGTACTTTATCCATCCGTTCCATTCGCATTTTATAGTTTCTGTAACCTATTCTTGTATTTATTATGGTTGATATTATTGGTGTTATAAATGCTAATAGAAATATGTAAGAATTCCAAGAAAGAATTATTACTGATATGGATACCAGTGAAGCTACTTGTGTTATTATGGATAATATGTTTCTATATGCTATGTAGACCTTTGTTTTTCCTTCCATTTCAGCTCTGCTTAATATATTATATACTTCAGAATCTTCAAAATCCTGTAACCTTAATACTCTGCATTTCTCTAAAACATCCATACTCATTTTATAATCTATCTTCAATTGATGTTTTGAGTTTAGATAATTATTTATAGATTGTATAAGTTGGATAAAGATATTGACTGCTGCATAGAATATTAATACTTGCATAAAATTACTGGCTGTATTTGCGGCAGCCTCCACTATTCCATTGATTAATAATTTAGTTGCCCATATAGACATAGCTGAAGTAAATCCTACTAGTATGGTAAATATTATACTAATAATAAAATATTTTGGAGAGATTAGATATACATATTTCATTATTCTTTTTATAGTGTTTTTAGTTCTTTTGTATCCATTTTCTTTCATCGTTGTTTTCTCCTAATTTTTTGTTTTTCTTTATAGAATATAACGTCTACATTTCACTATTTGGTATACTTAAAAATTATACTTATTATTTGAATATTAAATTCGACTTGGATTTTCACGGAATTGTCTTATGCTGTAAGTTTTTTTAATTTAAATGTCGACTATAAGATTTTAAATATGAAGTATTGATTTAGGATAAATTTTAGTCTATTTCAAGTTATGTTTTATATGATTTGAATTTTTATTTTTATTATAATTTTAACAGCCTAAAACTATATTAATTTATTTCCAAAGATTTGTCAATAAGTTTTTTCTTTCATTTTAAGACAATTTTCGACATAAAAAGTGTTGTTTTTTTATATATCTCATGCAGGATTTAAATAAAAAACTGCAAATCATTTTGCATTGTTAGTGCAAATGTATTTGCAGTTCTTTATAGATTATACTTTCTTAACTTGTGCTGCAATGTCTGTCTTTTAATTCCTAAACTTTCTGCTGCCTTGGAGACATTATTTCCCCAAGACATCATAGCATTAGCAATCAATTTCTTTTCAATATTACTAATTACTACTGGTAACGATTCTGACAAATCAATATCTTTACTAATATTGTAGTCTTTTTCTCTTAGTTCATCAATAAATATGGGAAAATGATATTTTTGTAATACATTTTCGTCATAATTAATATAATTCATAGCTCCTTCAATCATACTTTCAAGCTCTCTAACATTTCCCGGCCATGAATAATCATAAAAGTCAGCGATAACATCTTGGGAAATCATCCACACATCTTTTTTCAATTTTTTATTATACTTCCTGATGAAACTGTCACATAAAAGCTCTAAGTCACTTTTTCTATCACGCAGTGGTGGAACTACAAGAGATACAACATTTATTCTATAGTATAAATCTTTTCTAAACTGCCCATCTTCAATTGCCTTCTTTGGATCTTCATTAGTTGTTGCTATAATTCTCACATCAACTGGTTTATTCTTTAAACCGCCTATTTTTCTTATATAACCCTCTTGTAATACTCTTAATAGTTTAGCTTGAAGATTTATGCCCATTGAGTTTATCTCATCCAGCAGCAAAGTTCCACCATTAGCCTGTTCAAATAATCCAGGTCTATCAATCGCACCGGTAAAGCTTCCTTTTGCTGTTCCAAATAAAAGTCCCTCCAGTAAAGATTCCGGTAAAGCAGCACAATTTTGAGCTATAAACGGCTTATTCTTTCTTATTCCCTCATAGTGTATACTTTGAGCAAATAACTCTTTACCCACTCCTGTCTCTCCATAGATAAGTACACTGGATGATGTATTACAGGATTTTCTTGCAATATTTATTGCCTTTTTAATACCATCACTATTTCCAATGATACTGTCAAAAGTATATTTAGGTACAGTTGTTTTTAAACTTTCTTTATTTTTATTAGTTAATTCTTCTTGAAGGTCCATCAGCTTTTCTGATAATTTTTGCATTTTAGTTATATCTTTGGCAATCTCAACAGCACCAATTTTTTTACCTTTATCGAATAAAGGTATAGTTGTGTTTACAGTTGTAATTTTTTTGCCCTTGTAATTTAAATAGGTTTGAGTTCTTTCTAATATAGGTCTTCCTGTTTTCATAACAGTAAATAATGTGCTGTTTTCCTCATCAAGACCGGGAAATACATCGGTAAATTTTTTATTTAAAACAACTTCCTTTTCAAGACCCTCTAACTGAGCCATAGCATCGTTATAAATAATAGTTTTTCCATGATTATCAATAACGTGAATACCTTCATCTATTGAGTATAAAATGTTTTTGAGTAAAATTTCATCTATCGTTTTTTCTTTCATCTATAACATTCCCTTTATATAAAGTAAGATTCGGTTCAGGTGGAGTTTTAACTCCATCTGAACACATCACGCTGTGTAAGTGACTAGCACAAAATTGCTGCAATTACTCAAATCTTAGATTTGATGTAAATGTAGTACTCAGAAGTTTTATCTTTCTGAGCTTCATTTTGCAATT
>JANQLB010000069.1 GCA_028280805.1 Tissierellales bacterium | reverse complement strand
CAAAATACATATCTAATATTAAAAGTCAATTACAGTACTGGGTTGACCAACAAGCCAGCTATATCAAGGGGTTATTTGCAGATTTAAGCTGGGAAAGTTGAGTAAATAAGCTATGGAATTATATTATGGTAAAAAAACATGGCAAAGACAATATTTGAAATCAATTGTAAATGTATAAACTTTAATAATTAAAGTTGGTGCAGCAATTGCAATGGGATTATTGATGAAAGGGGAAAATGTGATTTTTAATTTCCAACAATAACCTGACACTATCATTTTGTAATTATACTTGCATTGTTTTTGATCAAAATGGTATAGTAAAATATATAATATATAATAGAAGGTGAAAGCATGGATAAAGTGTTTACCACAAAAAGTGATTACATATTTCAAGAGTTAAAGAAAAGAATATTGAATGGTGAGATTAAACCTGGTGAAAACATTAATATTAGCAAAGTTTCCAAAGCGTATGGGATGTCAATAATTCCTGTTAGAGAAGCCATAAAACGATTAGAGTCAGAAGGTCTTGTCAAAATTATTCCCCATAAAGGTGCTCAGGTTATAACATACAATGCCAATGAGGCGAGAGAGGTAATTGTAGTGAGGGCAATTTTAGAGGGCTTTGCAGCAAGCTCTGCAATAGAAAATATATCAGATGAAGTTATAAATAAACTTGAAACTCTGAATAATGAAATGAATGAAATGGCAAAAGAAGGCAACGATGAGAAATTTGTAGAACTTAACATTGAGTTTCATAGGCTTATATATAAGCAATCACCCTACAAAATGCTTTACGACATGATAGTTGGGCTGTGGGAAGATAGTGCTTGGTCCAAATCCATCTTTGCCCGTCATAATAAAAAGATGATAGAATCTGTAAAAGAGCATGAAGAAATATTAGAAGCGATCAAGCAAAAAAAATCAAACCTTACTGAAAAACTGGTTAGAAGACATAAAATAAAAAGTGTTGAATATTACACTGAATCAAAAAAATAGCTAAACTTAGCTATTTTTTTTGTTGTATAAAGAATCCTTTCAGTATTATGTTCATGAAGGTAAAAAGTTAATATCAAAGGGAAGAAATCAGCTACAAAACGTTAGATACTTTACAGGTGAGTATAAGACAAGTGAAGATTTATGGCTAGAAGTAGCAAATTATCTAGAACAAGCTTACGATATGGGAAAAGTTGAGAAGATATATTTATCAGGAGACGGGGCAAAATGTGATTTTTAATTTCCAACAATAACCTGACACTATCTATTCATACAATTAAATTGACATAGACATATATATCATATATAATATATCATATATAGTATATGAAAGGAGTATCTAATGAACTTTCAAACAAAATCAGAGTATATATATTGTTTGCTCAAGAATCAAATCACAGAGGGGGTGATTTCTCAAGGTGAAACCATCAACATAAGCAAAATAGCTGCAGACAATCAAATGTCGCCAATACCAGTTAGAGAATCCTTAAAGCGACTTGAGACCGAAGGTCTTGTGGAGATTATTCCACATAAAGGGGCAACAGTTACAATTTATGATGAAATGAAGATAATAGAAGTAATGAGAGTAAGAGCGCTGTTAGAAGGTTATGCAGCAAAGACAGCTTTAATACAAATCTCTCAAGATGTTATTGAGGAATTAAAGTATATGAATAAAAAAATGAGAGCTGCTGCTTTGACTAATGATGATGAAAAATTTGTTGAGCTGAATCGACTTTTTCATAAAAAAATATACTCATTTTGTCAAAACAAATTACTAAACGAAATGATTTATAATTTATGGGATGGTGGGAACTGGTCAAAGGCATTATTTGCCTATTTTCCTGAGTTAATGATTATTTCAGTAAATGAGCATGAAGAGATTATTGAAGCCATGGAGAAAAAGGACTCTGAGAAAGTTGGAAGTTTAGTAAGACTCCATAAATCTAACAGCATTGATAAGTATAGAGAAATTGCGCGTATGGCAAAACAGAAGGGAGAATAGTATGGAAAATTTTAAATCAGAGAATTGGTGGGCAAGTCCATATAATGATTTGGAAGCTTTTCGCAGTCAGTTGGAGCTGCCTAAAAAAGTAATAGTACATGATGCAACCCTAAGGGATGGAGAACAAACCCCTGGTGTTGTTTTCAGTGTTGAAGATAAAGTTACCATTGCAAAATTACTTGATAGCATTGGAGTAGAACGTATCGAGGCAGGAATGCCTGCCGTTTCTCAATCAGATAAGGAAGCTATTAAGGCAATTGTTGAACTAGGGTTAAAAGCAAAGATATTCACATTTGCAAGGGCTATGAAAGAGGATATTGACCTAGCGGTGGATTGTGGAGCTGATGGAGTAGTTATTGAGATACCCACCAGCGAACCAAAGCTAAAATATCAATTTAATAAATGGTCATATCAAGATGTAATAGATCGTAGTGTGGAAACAATTAAATATGCTAAGAGTAGAAATCTTGAAGTAGTGTATTTCGGCTACGACACAACAAGAGCTGATTATACTTTTCTAAACCGTCTTTATAGTGAAATCATAGAAAAAGCAAAGCCTGATTCAATTGGTATAGTAGATACAATGGGGTGTATACTTCCAGGAGCTGTTAAGGAATTAGTTAAGGACCTAAAATCAAAGTTCGACATCAAGATAGAGATACATACCCATAACGACTTCGGTCTTGGGTGTGCAATTTCATTTGCAGCTATGGAAGGGGGAGCAGAGGTAATTCATACGTGCATTAACGGAATGGGAGAGAGAACTGGAAATGCTGCCCTTGAGCAAATCATAACAGGCTTAAGAATACTTTATGGCATAGAAAACAACTATAACTATCAGCTTCTAAGACCTGTGTCTCAGCAAATTCAGGAAATATCTAATTTCAAAATGCCTGTTAATAAACCAATCATTGGTGATAACATATTTGTAAGAGAATCTGGAATCGGTATTGATTTAGTTCTCAATCAGCCCCTGGCTATGTTTGCAACAAATCCTGCCTTTACTGGACATACCTCTGGTGTTGTACTTGGTAAAAAAAGCGGACTAGCTTCTATTCGTGTAATGGCAGAGAGATTAAATATTCAATTGGATGAAAGTAAAGAAAAAGAAATTCTTCAAAAGGTCAAAACAACAGGTATTTATAAAAAGTCCACTGTATCTCAAGAGGAATTTATTAGTATTGTTAATGAAATACAGGGAAGGTGATAATCTGAAAACAATAAAACTTGATAATGGAAAAGGACAAATTAAAATCCAAATACCTAATGGGGTTACTTATGAAATCATATCACCAATGGAGATTAAACCCTCAAAGAATTCAAACCAAATTCTTAAAGAAGCATTTGATAAGCCTGTATCATCCGAATCCTTAAAGGATCTAGCTTTTGGTAAGGAAAAAATAGTTATTATTGTATGTGATAATACCCGTTACCTACCGCAGAAGGAAATATTACCCTTCGTTTTAGAAGAACTTCGCAGAGCTAATATTCCAAAGGAGTATATTGAAATAATAATTGCCACAGGAACCCACGACCCAATGACGCTAGAGGAAATAAAGGAAATGCTGGGAAAGGATATTACAGATCAGTATACAGTAACCAATCACAACGCATACGATGAAAGCAATTTAGTTTTTTTGGGAAATTCTAGAAAGCTTAAAGTACCGATCTACCTTAATAAAACTGTGGTTGAAGCAGATTTAAGAATTGGAATAGGCACAGTAGACCCTCATATATTTGCAGGATATAGTGGAGGTAATAAAATTCTTTCCGTTGGTGTTGCTGGAGTAGAAAGTATTGCTCAAACTCATAATCCAAAAGTTATGGAAGATAAAAATACTAAGTTTGGAGATATTGAGAATAATACTTTTAGAGATTTTATAAATGAAGTTGCCAGCATAGTAAAAATTGATTTCCTAATCAACGTAGTTCAAAATAGTAAGAAAGAGCTTATTAGTGCTTTTACAGGGGATGCTATTTTAGCATATGGTGAAGCTGTGAAAGCTGCTAAAAGGATGTATGAGGTAAAAGTAGAGAGGCAAGGTGATATAGTAATTACTATCCCTAAGTATCCTAAAACACTGAATCTGTACCAAGCTATCCGATCAATCAACAGTGTAGTGCTGTTTAAAAAGCCCATTGTTAAAGAAGGTGGCACAGTAGTTTTACCTGCTGAGTGCTGGAAGGGTATTGGTTCGGAAGATTTTCATGATGATTTGGCAAGAGTATCAAGACCTATTGAGTATATCGAAAAATCAAGAAAAGTAGGTTTTCCTCCAGAGGGAAACAAAGCTTTTACAGTGGCAAAAATGCTAAATTATTGCAAAATAGTTGTTACAGATACAAAACTAGAAGAAGGGAAGCTTAATGCTATGCATATAGGCTATGCAAAAACTGCCACTGAAGCTTTAAAAAACAGTATTGAAACTTTAGGAAAACCAATACATGTTTTAATATTAACCGATGGTTTTCTAACATTACCGGTACTTGAATAGAGGTGTAGTTAGAAAGAATACTAGAAAATTGATATTGAGAAAAATGGGCATAACTAAATAAACCCACACATAGGTGAATTTTTAAAATTGACTAGTGTGCTAAAGCATTAGCTTTTAAATTTTGTGCCTTAAGCACAGAGAAAGGAATGAATCTTGTTATGAAAAAATTTAGAAGTCATGTGGTTACTGAAGGAATTGATAGAGCAGCTATGCGGGCCCACTTGAAGGCTTGTGGCTTACTCGATGAAGAGTTAGATAAACCATTTATTGGTGTCATAAATACATTTAATGAAATGCATCCTGGTCATAGACATCTAAGGGAGTTAGCTCAAGCTGTGAAAGAAGGAGTCCGAGGAGCAGGTGGTGTACCCTTTGAAGTTAATACCATCAGTTTATGTGACGGATTGGCACAAGGACATGATGGTATGTGTTATGTTTTAGCAAGTAGGGAAATTATTGCAGATTCAATAGAGGTAGTTGTTGAAGGACAGCAGCTTGATGGAATTGTTATAATTGCATCATGTGATAAGATAGTGCCGGCAAGCTTAATGGCTATAGGACGGTTAAACATTCCTAGCATATTTGTTACTGGTGGTCCAATGCTTCCGGGTAGGTTTGAAGGTCGTAATCTATCTATTTATGAAATAAGAGAGGCGGCTGGACTCGTTCAAAGGGGAGAAATGTCTAAGGAGCAGTTTGAAGAGATGGAGAACTGTATTTGTCCTACATCAGGGTCATGTTCAATGATGGGAACAGCTAACACCATGTCTTGTGTTGCTGAAATGATGGGATTGACAGTTCCAGGTACATCAACAACCCATGCAGTTTTCTCAAAAAAATATCGTGAGGCAAAAAAAAGTGGGATTATTATTGTTGATTTGGTTGAAAAAAATATTTTACCAAGGGAGATTGTCACTCAAGAGGTTATGAGTAATGTTTTGACAGCTACCATGGCTATAGGTGGTTCAACAAATGCAACAATTCACATTCCAGCTATTGCCAATGAATTTGGTTTAAAGGTAACTCCTGAGGATTTTGAAGAAACCAGTAAAAACACCCCACATCTCGTGGGAATCAAGCCATCAGGTAAGTTTACTCTTTATGACTTTGATTTAGCGGGTGGAATCCCTGTAGTTTTTAAGGAATTGGGAGATAGGTATCTTAATCTTGATGTCAAGACTGTAAATGGATATACTTGGCGTGAGATTATAGCTAACGAGAAAAATCGTTGTCCTGATGTAATTAGAAACCTTGACAATCCATTTCATCAACAAGGGTCATTAGCAATCTTAAAAGGAAACTTGGCACCTATCGGTGCGGTTGTTAAGCAATCAGCAGTAGTTCCAAATATGCTTAAGCATCAGGGTCCAGCTAAGGTATTTAATTCACAAGAAGAAGCTGTAGATGCAATGTTTAAAGGAGTTGTAGAAAAAGGTGATGTGGTTGTGATTCGCTTTGAAGGACCTAAGGGAGGTCCTGGTATGAGGGAAATGTTGGTAGCCACAACTGCTCTTATGGGTATGGGTCTTGGAGAGACAACGGCCTTAATTACAGATGGACGTTTTTCAGGAGGAACTAGAGGACCATGTATAGGTCATATTGCTCCTGAAGCTGCCGAGGGTGGCGTCATTGGTTTGGTAGAGGATGGAGATTTGATAACCATTGATATTCCTAATAGAAGTATAACATTACATGTGGATGAGAAAACATTAGCAGAAAGAAGAAGTGATTTTAAACCAGCAGGATTGAAGGTTAACAGCAAGTATTTAAAGCGTTATGCTAAACTGGTTGGTAGTGTTTGGAACGGTGCCATTCTTGATTAATAAATAGGAGGAAGAAAATGGACAATAAAATTTGGAATGAAATTGTTAGAAAGTATGAAACTAGAACAGCTTTGTCCTTTAAGCATGATCAAAAAGCAAGAAATTCTTTGCCTGGTGGAGATACACGATGGGCAACATACTATAAACCTTATCCAACCTATATGAAGGGAGGGAGAGGTGCAAGGCTAGTTGATGTAGATGGTAATGAGTATATAGATTTTCAAAACAATTATACATCATTGATTCATGGCCATAGTCATCCAGAAATAGTTGATGCAGCTAAGAAAGCCCTTAAGCAAGACATTATTTTTGGTGCACCCTCTGAGAATCAATACCAGCTTGCAAGTCTTATTGTTAATCGTGCTCCAGGAATTGCGTCTGTTCGATTTGTTAATTCTGGAACTGAAGCTACAATGATGGCTATGCGTGCAGCTCGAGCTTATACTGGTAAAGAAATTATAATCAAAATGGATGGGGCATATCATGGAAGCCACGATTTAGCACAGATTAGTACAAAACCAGATATGAGCGGATCCCACATGCCTATTCCGTCACCCTCAAAGCCTGGGGTACCTAAATGTGGATTAGATGCAGTTAAGGTTGCACGTTTTAATGATTTAGAAAGTGTTGAAATACTCCTTAAGGAATATAATGGAGACGTTGCAGGGGTGATTATTGAGCCAGTAATGAATACTGCAGGAATGATTTCAGCATCAATAGATTTTTTGAAGGGTCTTAGACAGCTATGCGACAAATATAATACTCTACTTATATACGATGAGATAGTTACCTTTAGATTAGATATAGGTGGCATTCAAAGAAAATACGATATTATACCTGATATTACAGCTCTAGGTAAGTCAATAGGTGGTGGATTCCCAATAGGAGCCTTTGGAGCTAAAAAAGAAATCATGGATATGTTTCATCCAATTGATGGTACCTATTTTCATTCAGGAACCTTTAATGGACACAATATTGCAATGAGTGCAGGATGTAAGGCAATTGAATTACTAGATGATTGCGCAATAAGTCACATTGATAAATTAGGAGAGAAACTGGAGGCAGGTATTAAAAAATCCTTTGATGATGTAGGTGTTCATGGGTTTACTACACGAGCTGGTTCTCTTTTATACATCCAGTGGTCAGAGTATCCCATAATTGATGCAAAGGATGTTGTTACTTGGAAATCTAAGGCTGGCGAATTGCCAAAGTATTTGCATCTTGAATTAATGAATAGAGGCTTGCACACTGCTAATAGAGGTCTAATGAACATATCTACACCTATGACTGACGGAGATATTGATGAAGCAGTTCAAATTATTGGTGAAACCCTACAATATCTTAAGCCATATGTTATTAATCATGCTCCTCATTTGCTGAAATAAGGTGATATTATGACAAGATTACTAATTAAGAATTGTAGAATGATAAATCCTAAAACTGAAGTGGAACAATATACAGATATCCTGATCAACAATGGAGTAATTGAAGCGATTAAGAAGGATATTGAAATTGAAGCAGATGAAATATTTGATGCTTCACATTTAATAGCAACACCTGGTCTTATGGACATTCATTCCCATATTGCACCAAGTCTAATTCCGATCTGTGTTAACCCTGATAATGCAGGAATAGAGACTGGGGTTACAGCATTATGTGATGCAGGGAGTTTAGGATGGAAAAATTATGAAGAAGGAAGGTCTTTAATCGAAAAGCACTACAAAACAGATGTGTTTCACTTCCTACATCTTGCTCCAGAAGGACAAGTCCAATTACCTGAAACGGGATATGATGAATTAGATATAGATGCAATAAATAGGTTGATTAATCAAAACAAAGACCAGATTGTTGGGATAAAGGTTAGAGCAGTGGAAAGTTCCATACTTTTTAGACAATATGATATCTTTAAGATTGCAGCAGAGATTGCTCATTCTAATCGTATTCCTTTAATGATACATCTAGGAGACCATAACCACAAGGTTTTAACTTCAGATGAGTTGTATCAAGCAACTTCTAACATTCTAGAGTATCTAAAGGCAGGTGACATATTAACTCATGCCTTTACCTCAGCTCCAGGAGGTATTATTAAAGATGGGAAACCTATACCTAGAGCAAAAGAAGCTATATGTAAAGGCGTTTTGCTAGATATGTCGCCTGGGCTAGGTCATATGAGCTTTAATGTTCTTCAATCTGCCATATGTCAAGGAATCAAACCCAATCTATTTGGTACCGATGTTGTGCTATTAGATTCAAGCAAGGAGTTTTTAAAGCCTCATTTTTATAGTGTTAGTGTTATTGCTTCTAAGCTAATGGCAATAGGACTGAATCTTCATGAGGTGATTCGAATGGCAACTGTAAATGTTGCAATGGCAATTAACAAATCATCTGAGTATGGAAGCATTGAGGTAGGAAGAAAGGCAGATATTACTTTACTGAAAATTATTGAAGGACGATCCATGTTTCATGATGGTGGGTGCGGTAATGTAATCCATGGGAATAAGCTTTTATCGCCACAATGGGTAATTAAATCAGGCGAATTATATAAAGTGAATAAAGAATTTTCAAATCACAGAGTAGATCCAATGATTTTTCAAGCTCTAATGGAGAGACAAGGGGGAAAAAAGAATGGATAAAGTCTTAACAAAGCTAGCAGATAATATGATTAATTATTCACTCAAGCTGAGTAAGGGGGAAAAATGTGTGATTTGGGCATCACCAGATGCTATGCCACTACTTAAAGCCCTAGGAGAAGAGTGTAGAAAAAAATGCGCATATCCTATTTATTTGCTACATGATGATGAGTTAGTATTAGAGTCACTTAAGTCACTTTCAGATATTGATGAGAACTCAGATAAAATCTTGACATTGATAACACAGCATTATCATCATTTGTTTGATGAGGTTGATGCTTTCATTGCAATTAGAAGTAAACATGCAGACAATCCATATGAAGGTCTTACTGAGAAGATTTTAGTAGAGTGGCAAAAGCAGTCAGGAAGAATATTTGCAAGGTTTACAAATGAACTTAAGTGGGTAGTGTTTGACTGGCCTACACAACTACAAGCAGATAAAGCTAAAATGACCTATGATGAATTCTATGATTTTGTGATGAGAGTTTCATCAATGAACTATGCTGCCATGCATAAAGCTGCATTACCTCTAAAAGAACTGCTTGATAGTACCGACAGAGTTCAAATCAAGGGTGAGGGTACAGATTTAAGCTTCAGTATTAAAGGAATTAATACTATTATAGGAACTGCTGAAAACAGCTATATAGACGGAGAAGTCTACACTGCACCAGTTAAGGAAAGTATAGATGGATACATTACCTATTCAATCCCATCTATTTATCTTGGTCATACATTTGAAAAGATTCGGTTTGAGTTTAAGCAAGGTAAAATTATCAAAGCATCATGTAAAAATGGATCCAACGAAATGTTAAACAGAATTTTAGATACCGATGAGGGAGCAAGATATATTGGGGAGTTTGCCTTAGGAATTAACACAGAAGTTAAACTACCTATGAATGATATCCACTATGATGAAAAGATGGCAACATCATTCCACCTCACACCTGGAAATTGTTATGATTCTGCGCCAAATGGGAATAAATCATCAATTCATTGGGATCTTGTATGTGACCAGTCACCTACCTATGGTGGAGGAGAAATTTGGTTTGATGATGTGCTGGTTAAAAAAGATGGAGTGTTTGTATTACCACAGCTTAAGCAGCTTAATGAAATTAGATAAACGAAAAGATATTAGTTAAAAGTACTAAGTTAAATATGTGATATATAGGAGAAGTCTCTAGAGAATAAGGCTAATAACAATTGTACTAAAAGTAAGGGACTTCTTTTCTTACAAGGGATATTTTCAAAATATTCGTAATATTGTTTTGATGATTAATGTAAATTTTAAAATATTATTTAAGAGGTGAAGACATGAATATTTGGAATCAAATTGATAAGGAAAATATTTACCAAACGATTTATGATATTGAAGGTGAGAAGCAGCCACATCTATCGTTAGATGCATTAAACGAGTGTGCTGATTATTTAATAGAAAAAATGAAGTCTTATGGAATGAGAGTAAGAGTACAAAACTTCAAGGTTGATGGTAGCGATATTGAGTTTAGAAATATCGAAGGAAGTATCGGTAATGTTGAAGAATTACCTGCTGCAGTTTTAACAGCACATTATGATACTGTTGTCACGTCACCTGGAGCAAATGATGATGCTGTAGGTGTAGCAACAATGCTGGAAATTGGTAGAGTATTGGCTCTACAGAAAAATCCGCCGCCTGTTTATTTTGTTGCAGTAACCCTTGAAGAAAATAATAATCCTAGATTCTTTGTCCCTGAATATGAAAGCTTGATTAGTCGAGGAATTAAAGACAAAGACTATCACTTTACTTCATGGAAGTATAAGAAGGGCTATGAACTGGTGAAAAATTTTGCAGAAAGTCAATTTCAACAAGGGATCTCTTATGATGAAGGCTATACAAAGGCATTAGAAGAGTTCAAACATCAGCTTGACAAAGAAATCATTGGACACTTTGAAGATATAATCCCTTTAGTGAAGGGATTAAATCCTAGTACAACATTAGGTTTTATGAATCGAATAGGCTCTTATACTTGGCTTAAGGATGCTTTAGAGAATAACAAAAAAATAGCATTTAATATAACGCTAGACGAAATGGGATTCTTTAAGCATGAGGAAGGCACACAGCGAAATTTAGCAGGTATTAATGTATATGATGTGATGACTAGTCGTTATAAAATTGATGAGGAAAAGCGTATAGGTAATTTTCTAGCTATATCCTCTAATGTAATTTCAGGAGAATTAGCAAATAAAATTTCTGAAAAGCTAGAAGTTGAAGATATTGATATGCCCTATGGAAGAGTACACCTACCAATGACTTATGAAGAAATCGTTTCTACAATGCCAATGGCTTTAAATTCTGATCATGCAGGATTTTGGAAGCATAATATACCAGCAGTATTCCTATTTGACACAGCCACTGCTCGAAATCCCTATGGTCATTCTTATGGTGATAATATTGATATTCTAGATTTTAATATGATAGAAAGAGTTGCTAAAGGTGTTGTTGCAGCTTTGATAGATGAGGAGGTATTAAATGGATAATATGATTAAATCTATTATTTCAGAAAATTTATATCAGAGCGTATACGCTCTACAAGGACCGAGAAACATACTTGTTGATCAAAAACAGCACAATGAAGCAGGTAATAAAATTATTGAAATGTTTAATGAAGCAGGATTAAACGTGGTTATTCAAGAATTTCAGTTACCTGGTTGTGATTACATCTTCAGAAATATTGAAGGACAGATAGGGGATGTCGACAATGAAGAATCTGTTGTGTTGCTTGCCCATTACGATACAGTAGAAACTACATTTGGAGCCAACGACAATGCAGCAGGTGTTGCAGTGCTTGTAGAAATTGGAAGAATGCTTGCAAAAAGTAACAAGGCAAAGGCATGTTCCATTGTTGCAGTAGACTTAGAAGAAACTCGAAGCAATCCTACAATTTTTGGGAGAGAATTAGCTATTTTACAATCCTTAGGAATTCGTGATGAGAGTTTTAGATATACTTCATATAAGAATAAGAGTATGATTGAGTATCTTAACAGAACAGCTATGAAGAACTTTGATCAAGGTGAAGACCAAGGAGAGGGTTATAGAAAGGCTTTATCTGCTATTTCAGAAGATTTACCTGAAAACGTAGTAGCAGGTCTTGAAGAAATATCTCACTTATATGATGGATTGACTGTAGCTACTGCTATTGGAAAAAGAAGTCGAATTGGTAGTCATCAATGGCTTCAAAAAGCTTTGAAAGACAATAGAAAAATCAAGTATGCTATTGCAATAGATGAACCAGGAATATATTATTCAGAGTCTTTAACCCAGAGACCAGTTAAAGACTTTGATTTTGATGACTTTACTGGACATTATCTTTTAGACTCAGATAATCGAGTAGGTAATTTTGTTTCAGTGCTATCAGCAAACAGTTCTAAAAAATATGCTAAAGAATTGTTAAGTAGTTGTGAAGCTTCAGAGATTGAAATGCCGTATGCTTGGATGCATTTACCACTGGATTTTCATGGGATTTGTAGCCATGCTGGAAAAGCCTTAGGTAGCGATCATGCTGCTTTCTGGCAAGAAGGGATACCTGCTATATTCGTCTTTGATTCATCTATGGGAAGAGATCCATATGTCCATACCTATGGAGACACAATTGATAAGATTAATTTTGATTCACTAAGTAGATTGACAATTGCTATAGTCAAGACTATAGAAAGACTTGAGTAAATGCAAAATAAAGATATTAAAAGGATTATATATTAGTTTTTGAGGATAGAAGTAGAAAAAGTCAAAAAATAACAAATTAAATCTTGGAGGGAGTAATGTGAAATCAGCATCAAAATTAGATCAAAAGTATTGGAAATTTATTATTTTGTTTGGACTATTTGAAGCGAGCTGGGCAGTTATTTGGGGAGCTTATAACAACTATTTTCCAATAATACTGCAATCAGGAGGAGAAGGATTTGATATGCTTGGAGTTTCAAATGCTCTAGGCTTTGGGATAGGAGCATTTTTAACAGGTATAATTATGACTCTAGATAATTTCTTTGGTATGGTATTTACACCACTATGGGGAGCAATGACTGACTTGGCAAAAAGCAGAAAAAAGATATTAGTTATATCAGGTACCCTAGCTTCTATTCTTGTAGCAATTTTGCCTTTATGCTATTCAACAATAACTCCAGAAAAAAGTGGTCATATAGAAAAGCTGGTCTTAACATTTACTTTGTGTATTGTTGTATCATTTTTCATGATACTATTTTGGTCAATCAGTTTATCAGCTAGAGGAGGTTTCGCTTATTCAACAGTACCATCTAAGCTTTATAATAAGATGAGTAGCTTTATAATGTTGTTTGGTGGTATAGGTTATTTAGTTTCAATGTTTACAAGTGGTATGTTATATAAAATTCATTATGCATTGCCGTATTGGCTGGGTGCAGCCATATTATTCATTACCATGTTGCTTTTTGCTTTTGTTTTAGAGGAACCAAAAGGTACTACATTTACTAATGAAGAGGATGACGATAATACTTTGGTAGTTAATAAAAGTATCTCTAGAAATCCTTTTAAGTCTCTAGCTTTTGGACTTAAACAGTTCACTAAAGCACAAAGACTTGGAGTCTTAAAAGTATACTGCTACAAAATCTGTGGTATTTTTGGGATTATGGGACTTCAGACATATGCCTCCTCTTGGGGTATAAATGTATTAGGCATTGACGAAGGAACAATGCCAATGTTAGTGGGAACATATTTTATAGGTTATTTATTGTTTTCTGTTCCTACAGGTATCTTAGCAGATAAATTTGGTCGTAAAAAAATTGCATTCTTCGGGCTAACACTAATGTTATTAGGAGCAATAGCGTTAAACTTAACAAAGAGTATAATCCCAATAATTATTATTTTTGTAATCATGGGAACGGGTAATGCAACCTTAGATGTTCTTCCTATGCCGATGGCTACAGAGTATGCACCAAACAAGAAGGTTATGGGAATCTTAGTCTCAACTGCTGGAGCGTTAGGAAAAATAAGTACTGTTGTGTCTGTTCCATTAATGGGTGTATTAATAGAGGTAACTAACAACTACAATACATTGTTTATAGTTACTGCTATAATGTGTGCAATAGGACTAGTAATATTGAAATCAATTAAGCTTCCTTCTGAGTTGAGAAGTGAAGATGAGAACTAGTAAAATACTTGAACTATTAATCATAATACAGAAAGGAAGTTTTCATGAAAAATAAAGAGATTAAAGTATTAAAGCTTATAGGAACACCATACGAAAGAGGAATAGCTCACGGCGAAGAATTAAGAAAGGATATACAGTCTCATATGGAGCTGTGGGCTGAAAACACTGAAAAAGAACTTAATATGTCAGTAAAAGATTATCTAAAAAGACTTTATACCAAGACTGATTTTCTTCCTGCAATATGTAGATATGCCCCTGATATTTTAGACGAGGTTAGAGGTATTGCAGCAGGTGCAAACTTACCTTTTGATGTTGTACTTGCTAGGCAATTGTCTGATGAAGAGCCTTGGTTTAGAAATACCATAAAATATGGGTTAGATATTGGTTCAAACTGTACATCAGTTGGAATAAAGGGCAAAGGTAGTAGACAAAATATAATAGCACAAAATATGGATTGTCCTAAATACTATGACGGATATCAACTAGTACTAGATATCAAAGAACATGATAGCGATTTAGAATACAAAATCTTTACGGTCACAGGAAAAGTATCTTTGTGTGGTATGAATAACTATGGAGTAGGTATTACTTGTAATACAGTTTTACAGCTAAACTTTAGTACTAGAGGTTTAGCAGAGGACTTTGTAGTTAGGAAGTCATTACAATGTAAAAGCTATGAAGAAATGATTAATTTTCTAAATAGTGTACCACATGCTTCAGGTCAGAACTATCTACTAGGGGGACCAACAGATATAGTCAGTCTTGAATGCTCAGGGAATAAAAAAGTAGTTGCCACAAAAAGTCATAAAAATGGAAGGTATTATCATACTAATCACAATGTTAATAACGATGATACATCTATTTTTGATGAAGCGTTACTATTATTGAGAAAAAGAGATGAAGAACTCTATAATAATATTCAAGCTAGATTTAAAAAGGATACTTATAGAAGATTTGAATTTGCAAAGGATATGATGATTAGTTTAGGTGATTTAAGCGTTGAGGGTATTAAGGCAGTTTTAGCCAGCCATGATGCTCCTTTATGTAAGCACGGTGAAGATCAATCTAACAATTTTACTCTAGGCAGTATAGTTATGGAGTTAGATAGAAACAATCCCAAGATGCATGTAACATGTGGTCCATCATGCTGCAATCCGTATCAAGAATTTAGTTTTGAAAAAAAATAGAACTTCAGTTTTAGGGGATAAAGTGGGTTATAGTTTCTAAATAACAATTTAACTTGGGAGGAGCAAAGATGAAAGAAGTGAAGAAAAATGACAGAAGATATTGGAAGTATGTTATCCTATTTGGTCTATTTCAAACCAGTTGGGCTTTCATCTGGGGTGCGTACGATAATTTCTTTCCAGTATTCTTACAAGCAGGTAATGAAAGCTTTAATGTATTAAATGCATCTACGGCTGTTGGATTTGGATTAGGTGCTTTTATGACAGGAATCATAATGACTATAGATAACTTTTTCGGTTTAATGCTAACTCCAATCTTCGGTGCAATGAGTGATTTTGCTAGAAGCAGGAAAAAAATCGTTGTTATTAGTGGTATCATAGCAGCTATTTTAGTAGCTTGTTTACCATTATTTTTATTACCAATTAATGATTCAAATTCTGGGAACTTGAATACCTTAATTCTACCATTAGTATTATTTGTTGTTACAGCATTTTTTATGATTTTATTCTGGTCTATTAATCAAGCCAGTGAAGGTGGTTTTAAGTTTACTGTTATTCCATCTAAGGTTTATAATCGTTTGACTAGCTTTATCATGTTTTTTGGTGCTATTGGCTATATAGTTTCAGCAGTATTTAACAGTATGCTATATAAAATTGATCCAAAGCTACCCTTTTTTACAGCAGCAGGGGTGTTGCTCATTACAATGATATTATTTGCATTCTTCCTTGAAGAGCCAAAAGAAACAACACTACGAAATGAAGAAGCAGACGATGAGTTTAAAAAGCTAAGCAAGAATCCATTCAAAGCTTTTGCTAAAGGATTAGAAATACTTAATCCCCGTGATCGTAATAATATTATCATATTGTACTTTGTCAAAGTGTGCGGAATCTTTGGAATTATGGGAATGCAGACTTACGGGTCATCATATGGAATTAATTATTTAGGTATTAATGAAAGTCAAGTGCCTTTACTTGTGGCAGTTTTCTTTGTAGGTTATATGTTGATGACTATTCCATCAGGCTTTATAGCAGATAGATTCGGACGCAGAGTATTATTAAAAATCGGACTTTTTGTCATGGCATTCTTCGGTGTAGGATTAATGCTATCTAAGAACCTGTATATGGTTTATGTTGTATTCTTTATCACAGGATTTGGTAATGCTATTATTGATGTTATTACATTAGCCATGGTTGCCGATGCTGTGAATGATAAAAAGTTAATGGGAATTGCCATTGGAACAACCAATGCTTTGGGAAAACTGAGTACTGTAGTCTCAGTTCCATTATTTGGATTCATCCTTGAAAAGTCAGGTAATCAGTTTAATTACATGTTTCCAATTATAGCAGTAGTGCCTTTATTCGGTTTGCTATTCTTAGGTAAGGTTCCAAAACGTGTGGGAGAAGCTAATGGTAGCGAAAGAGAAGCTTAGGAGGATGATATATGTTCGATAAAAGATATGATAAATATGCACAATTAATTGTAGACCGTAGTTTAGAAGTAAAGGAGGGAATGAATGTAATGATAATGGGGACAACTGAGGCTAAACCATTGATGTTGTCGCTGCAAAAGGAGTTACTTAAGAAGGGAGCATTTCCTTACTTTAACATCTCATTCCCTGAAAGTGAAGAAATTAAGTACAAATATGCGTCTGACTATCAACTGAGAACTACTGGACTTATAGAGCTATTTGTCAGTGAGAGGTATGATGCAATTCTGTTAATACACAGTGAAGATAATCCTGTAGCCAACTCAAGAGTTGATATAAAAAGACAAATGCTAAGTCTGCAATCTATGGGTCAGCCTATGCAAAATGTTATGAGTCGTGTAGCTCAAGAAAAAATGAAGTGGTCATCTTGTATATTTCCTAGTAGAGGCTTAGCTCAACTAGCAAATATGGGACAGGTTGCTTTTGAAGAAATGATATTAGATGCTGTAAAATTAAATGATGCTTCACCAATTAAAACATGGGAGATTATAGAGAAAGAACAACAAAAGCTTATAGACTATTTAAGTGATAAGGATAAAGTTCATATTATTGGCGAAGATACAGATTTAACTTTTTCAGTTAAAGGAAGGAAGTGGATTAACTGCTCTGGAAGGTCTAATTTACCTGATGGAGAAATATATACGGGACCTATTGAAGACAGTGTAAATGGACACATCTATTTTAAGCATCAAATCATGTATAAAGGTAATATAGCTAAAGGGGTACGATTAAGGTTTGAAAATGGTAAGTGTATTAATGCAACAGCAGAAACAGGGGAAGCCTTCCTAAATGCAATGATTAATCTAGATGATGGTGCTTCATACGTTGGTGAGTTTGCCCTTGGGTTAAATGAAAATTTACTAGCACCTGCAAGTCACATTTTAATTGATGAAAAGATAGGTGGCACTGTTCATATAGCTTTAGGAAATGGATTGCCATTGACTGGAAGCAAGAATAAATCTGCCCTTCACTGGGACTTTATCTGTGATTTAAGAGAAAATGGACAAATAATTGTTGATGAAGAAGTAATAATGAAAAATGGTGAATATCTTATTTGTAAGGGCTAATAGTGCTAGTTTGATATTCTACAAGCAGATAATTCTAGAGAAAATTCTTGTATATTCATCTTTAATTAATTAAATAAAGTTTATACACTAAAAAACCATGAATTCTTATGAATTTGTGGTTTTTTAAATAAAGAAATTTTTTTCACAGAATACTTCTTATAAGTTATTAGTATTTAGCAGTTTTCTCTCAGTTTCACATCACACATCACAAGCTTAGATTTGGCTGGTTTAAGGTTTTACAATAAGTTATTTAACTATAAGGCTTATAGAACATACTAAACAACTTGAAGATTTTTCGTTTTTTATGTAAAATATTATTGTATCAAATATTGTGACAATTATTAAAGTTCTCAATATTTTCAACATTATGTTAACTTAACTATAAAGGGGTGAATGTATGAGAATTCAAAATCATCCAATTTTGAATTTTGAGAAAGGGGAAGAAATAAAGTTTTATTTTGATGGTAAACAAATAAGTGCCTTTAAAGGAGAAACAATAGCAGCAGCTTTACATGCAGCAGGCGTTAAAGTTTTAGGTAAAAGCTTATTTAAGCATAGACCTAGAGGATTTTATTGTGCTATAGGGAACTGTTCTGCTTGTTCAATGGTGGTAAATGGAGAGGCAAATGTTAGAACATGTGTAACTATGGTTCAAGAGGGTATGATTGTTGAAACTCAAAAAGGAAAGGGTGAAATCCTATGAAACATGTAGATATAGCAGTTATAGGTGGAGGCCCGGCAGGTCTATGTGCAGCTATAAGCGGTGCATCAAGTGGAGCAAAGGTGCTTCTAATGGATAGAAGTGAAAAACTTGGAGGACAATTGATTAAACAGACCCATATGTTTTTTGGCTCTGAAAAGCAGTATGCTTCAGTAAGAGGATTTGATATTGCTGATATTCTCTTAGATAAGCTTAATGAATATAAAGATAATATAGAAATTATGAATAATACGAATGTGTTAGGATTATATGAAGATGGTGTAATAACAATAGAAAGAAATGAAAAATATGAAAAGATCAAACCTAAATCAATAGTTGTTGCTACAGGAGCTAGTGAAAAAGTTTTGGCATTTCCCAATAATGATTTACCGGGAATTTATGGAGCTGGAGCAGTTCAGACTCTTATGAATGTTTATGGAGTAAAACCAGGAAAAAGAGTACTGATGGTTGGAGCTGGAAATATTGGATTAATAGTAAGCTATCAGCTTATGCAGGCAGGAGTAGAAATTGCAGCAATAATAGATGCTTCTCCTACAATTGGAGGTTATTTAGTTCATGCCTCAAAAATTAGACGTATGGGTGTACCTATTTTAACAAGCCATACTGTAAAGGAAGCTATTGGCAGAGATTGTCTTGAAAGTGCAGTAATATGGAAATTAGACGAAAACTGGAATCCTATAGATGGTACCGAGCAAGAAATAGAGACTGATGTTATGTGCATATCAGTAGGACTATCTCCTTTATCTGAATTACTGCAACAGGCTGAATGTAAAATGAAATACATACCTGAGTTAGGAGGCCAAACTGTTCTTAGAAATGAGAACTATGAAACCTCTGTAGAGGGTATTTATGTTGCTGGAGATGTTTCAGGAGTGGAGGAAGCCAGTAGTGCAATGGTAGAAGGGTATTTAGCCGGTCTATGTGCTGCACAAAAGATTGGATTTAAACATAAAAATTATAATGAGTTAAAAGAGGATTATATTAAACAGTTAGAATCTTTACGCTCTGGTCCGATAGGTCATCATATAAGAAGTGGTATAGAAAAGGTAATGGGGGTGTAGAACATGCTTATAAAAACAGGTATTCCAACGATTGAAGATATAAAGTCTGTATTTCCAAGTGAGGATAGAATTAATAAAGGTCCAGTGGCTGTTATTGAATGTTATCAGGAAATTCCATGTAATCCATGCTTTACATCCTGTAATAGAAATGCTATAAAAGATTTTGCTGATATAAATGATAAGCCTTTAATAGAAGATGAACTATGTAATGGTTGTGCTTTATGTATCAGTGCCTGTCCCGGGTTAGCTATAATGGTCGTTGATGGAAGTTATTCAGAAAACGAAGTGCTGATAAAGATACCATATGAATTTTTACCTTTACCAAAAGAAGGAGATACTGTTAAGGGTTTAAATAGAGCAGGAGAATATATCACTGATGTTAAGGTTATTAAGGTTCAAAATCCTAAGTCCTTTGATAAAACTCCTATTATTCATATTGCTGTAGATAGAAAATTCTTGTATGATTTTAGAAATATTAAAGTAGAGGAGGTCTAAAATGGAAAATATCATTATTTGTAGATGCTCTGATTTATCTCTAAAGGATATAAGAGATTTAATAGAGGATGGATATACAACCGTTGAAGAAATAAAAAGAATTTCTAGAGCAGGAATGGGTTCATGTCAAGGTAGAACATGCTCACAGTTAATTATGAGAGAAATTGCAAAAATTACCGGGAAAAATATTTCTGAGCAGAAAGACAGCGTAACAAGACCTCCAACAATAGGAATTAAGCTAAAAACTATAGCAGATGGGAGTGAAGATAATGATTAAAGCTGCTGATGTAGTAATTATAGGAGGAGGGATTATAGGCTGCTCAATTGCCTATAACCTAGCAAAAAAAGGAGTTAAAAATATTGCGGTAATAGAAAAGGATTATTTGGCTAGCGGTGCTACAGGTCGATGTGGAGCAGGAGTCAGACAACAGTGGGGAACAGAGATGAACTGTAGACTAGCTATGGAAAGTATAAAGTTTTATGAGAATGCCAATGAAGAGTTAAAGTATGACGGAGATATTGAATTTAAACAAGGTGGGTATTTAATTGTATCCTCTACCGATAAAGAATATGAGCAGTTTAGTAAAAATGTTAAACTTCAAAAGAGCCTTGGAATTGATGTAGAGCAAATCAGTCCTCAAGAAGCTAAAGAAATAGTACCTTATTTAAATGCTGATATAATTACAAGTGCAACTTTCTGTCCAAAGGATGGTCATTTAAATCCATTTCTAGCTACTGATGCTTATGCAAAAGCAGCTAGAAGGTTAGGAGCTAATATTTATACTTATACTAAGGTTATTGGAATTAAGACCAGTGATTCTAAAATAACCGGAGTTATAACTGATAAAGGAGAGATAGCCACAAATATTGTAGTAAATGCTGCCGGTGGTTTCTCTAAGATTATTGGTGATATGGTTAGTATAGATTTACCTGTTTATTCTGAAAGACATCAGATTCTTGTAACTGAACCTGTTGAGCCTACTCAAAAACCTATGGTAATGTCTTTTTCATTAAATATTTATTGTCAGCAAACCCCTCATGGTTCATTTATCATGGGTAGAGGTGATGATACTGAACCTAGAGATTTAAGAAGAACGTCTAGCTGGCAGTTCTTAGATGAAATGTCTAAAACGGTAACTAAACTATTGCCTCCCCTTGGAAACTTAAGGGTTATCAGGCAATGGGGAGGTCTTTATAACATAACGCCGGATAAACAACCAATACTAGGTTCTGTTAAAGAACTGGACGGATTTTATGTTGCAATAGGATTTAGTGGTCACGGATTTATGCTTGCACCTATTACGGGATTACTTTTAGCTGAAAATATTTTAGGTGAAAAAACAACTATAGATATAAGTATGCTTGATAAAGATAGATTTAACAGAGGTGAATTAGTTTTAGAACCTTCTGTTGTATAACATTTAATTCATAACAAAAATGTTATATAATAATATACAATAAAATTTAAAGGGGGCAAAATAATGTCAAATGCTTATTTTCAAGTAAAAAAACCTAACAATGAACCAATTATTCCTTATACATCGGGTAGTAAAGAGAAAGCTAAATTAAAGGCAAAGTTAAAAGAATTAAAGGGAAAAGAAATAGAAATTCCTCTTATTATAGGAGGTAAAGAGGTTTACACGGGAAATACTTCAGAATGTATCATACCTCATAACAAAAATCATGTTCTTGGTAAATATCATATGGCAGGTGAAAAGGAAGTAAACATGGCTATAGAAGCTGCTTTAGCTGCTAAAGAGCAATGGGAAAAGATGCCTTGGGAGCATAGAGCATCTATTTTCTTAAAAGCTGCTGAACTTTTAGCAGGACCTTGGCGTGATGTTATAAACGCTTCTACAATGCTTTCACAGAGTAAAACCGTTTTTCAGGCTGAGATAGATGCAGCATGTGAATTAATTGATTTCTTTAGATTTAATGCTTATTATATGACTCAAATTTATAGTGAACAGCCAGATTCTACAGTGAGCTCATGGAATAGAATGGAATATAGACCTTTAGAGGGATTTATATTTGCAGTTACACCTTTTAACTTCACTTCAATAGCAGCAAATCTTCCATCAGCACCTGCAATGGTAGGTAATGTAGTAGTATGGAAACCTGCTTCATCATGCGTATATTCAAATTACTTTACTATGAAGCTATTACAAGAAGCTGGATTGCCGGATGGAGTAATTAACTTTATTCCCGGACGCGGCAGCATGGTTGGAAGTATAACTATGGAAAATGAAAATCTTTCAGGTATTCATTTTACAGGTTCTACAGCAGTATTTAAGTCAATGTGGAAAACTGTAGGAGATAATATAGATAAATATAAGTATTATCCTAGAATCGTAGGAGAAACAGGTGGTAAGGATTTTGTATTTGCACACAAATCAGCCGATATTAATGCACTTAGAACAGCATTAATCAGAGGAGCTTTTGAATTCCAAGGACAAAAATGTTCAGCCGCATCTAGAGCTTATATACCTAATAGTATATGGGATGAACTTAAGGAAAATCTTATAGATAAAGTATCAACCATAAAGATGGGAGATGTTGAAGATTTTACAAACTTTATGAGTGCTGTTATTGATCAGGCTTCATTTGATAAGATTAAGTCATATATTGACTTTGCTCATGATTCTGAAGATGCTCAGATTATATGTGGTGGAAAGTATGATGACAGTCAAGGATTTTTCATTGAACCGACTATAATTGTTGCGGACAGTCCTACATTTAAAACTATGGAAGAAGAAATATTTGGTCCGATACTTACAATTTACGTATATGATGATGAGAAATTTGAAGAAACTCTTAATATTTGTAATACTACTTCTCCATATGGATTGACTGGAGCAGTATTTGCACAGGATAGAAACATGATAGTACACATGAAAGAAAAATTACGTCATGCTGCTGGAAATTTCTACATCAATGATAAACCAACAGGTGCAGTAGTTGGACAGCAGCCATTTGGGGGCGGCAGAGCATCGGGAACAAATGATAAGGCTGGCAGCAGCTTAAATCTTACCAGATGGATGAGTCCAAGATCTATTAAAGAAACTTTTGATCCACCAACAGATTATAGATATCCATTTATGGATGAAGAGTAAAAGAATTAAAAATTACAAAAAAGTATTGACATTGAATAGTTTTTAATATAATATATACGTTAATATAAAAAAAATTATATTTAAAAACTGTGATGAGAAGAAGTAGATATAAGAACAAGTTACAGCGAGCTGGTGATGGTGTGAGACTGGTACGAATATTATATTGAAAAACATCTCTGAGTTTCTAACCGAAATTACTATAAGAGTAGATTTAGACGGAGCCAAACCGTTATAATTGGACAGTATCGAGTTTAATTCTGTACTGATATGAGTGAGCATTATGCTAACTTGGGTGGCACCGCGAAATTAACCTTTCGTCCCATAATAGGGATGAAGGGTTTTTTTATTTTAAATTTAAAGGAGGAGATTTTTGTGAAAAAATTTATTTTACCAAGAGATTATAAACCAAATTTATCAATTTATGAAACAGAAGTAGCAATTAAGAAATTAAAGGACTGTTTTGAAAGGAACCTATCAGAGACATTAAATTTGACAAGAGTCTCTGCACCTTTATTCGTTATTCCGGAAACAGGTACAAATGATAATTTAAATGGAAGTGAAGAACCTATATCATTTAAAGTAGGAGGAATTAAAGAAAAAAATGTTGAAATAGTTCATTCTTTAGCTAAGTGGAAGCGTATGGCACTATATAAATACGGATTTGGATTAGGTGAAGGAATATATACAGATATGGATGCTATACGCAAAGATGAAGAACTCGATAATATTCATTCTATATATGTAGATCAATGGGATTGGGAAAAAATCATATCAAAACAGGAAAGAACAGAAGCTACATTAAAAAATACAGTTAGAGAAATATATGGAGTATTTAAAAAAGTTGAAGATTATCTACACAGTTTATATTCTCACTATACAAAAATACTCCCAGATGAAATTAGCTTTATTACTTCTCAAGAACTAGAAGATTTATATCCAAATGTTTTACCGGAAGAAAGAGAACATATGATTGCTAAAGAAAAGGGAGCAGTCTTTATCATGAAAATAGGCGGAAAGTTAAAGTCTGGAACTAAGCATGATGGAAGATCACCTGATTATGATGATTGGGATTTGAATGGTGATATAATATTTTGGTATCCTCTTTTAGAAATAGCACTTGAGCTGTCTTCAATGGGTATAAGAGTAGATAAAAACTCATTAGAAAGACAGTTAAAGTTAGCAGGATGTGAAGATAGAAAGAAGTTAGATTACCATCAAATGCTTTTAGATGGAAAATTACCTTATACTATTGGGGGAGGAATTGGACAATCAAGAATTTGTATGTTTTTTTTACAAAAAGCACATATCGGTGAAGTACAGGTATCTATTTGGCCGAACGAAATGATAGAGAAATGTAAACAAGCAAATATTAGATTATTGTAGATATATAAACAGCTGCTAATTACTAAATAGTAAATTAAGCAGCTGTTTTTTCTATATTTCAAAAGAAGCGTTATCAATAACTTTATAATCAGGATGATTTTTAATCTTAGCCATTAAATTAAATAGTGCTAAGTTTTTGTTCTTTGCTTCAATCATAATATCGAAATCTCTATCAAACTTTCTAGCCTTTCTAATGAATTCATTAAAAAATTCAAAATCAACATCATCTGCATGTGCCCTAATATTTTTTTCAGACCTTGGACTTGATATGTGTATTACAGGAATTAGTGTTTCATAATTCCAAGTATTAAATATTCTATCAATGTAATCTTTAATATCATCATCTCTATTATTACACCAATGATGGTGAATATCTAAAACCATAGGTATTTTTAATTCTTCACAAATATCTAAAACATCATGAATATCATAAATTTTGTCATCATTTTCAAGAATTATTCTCTTTCTAATCTTTTTTGGGAGTGAAGCAAAATTATCAATAAACCGATATTTTGTTTTTTCTTTAGAGTCATATTTACCTCCAACGTGTAGAACTAGCTTACCAATTTCCTCATCAAGAGATATACTATCCATAATATTATTATGGTAAACTAAATCCTGTAAAGCAGTTTTCAGCACATCATCTCTAGGAGAAGATATTATTGTGAAATGGTCAGGATGAGCACTTATTCTCATATTATTTTCTTTGATAATACTACTAATACTTTTATACATATCATTAAATTCTTTAGTGTAATCCCATTCTAATACACCTTGATGAGTTACAAGAGGAACTAGTTTTGAAGTTATTCTATAAACCTGAATGTCGTGAGCTTTATTATATAGAAGAATTCTTCTGGTATTATTTAAATTTTCTTCAGTTAATTTTTTTAACTTATATAGTTGTACTTCTTTATCTTCTATAGTTTCAAACCTGCTAAAAGTTATAGTTTTAGATGGAGAGCAGTTTTTTAAATCTATAGCCATAGCAACATATCCCAGTCTTACTATCATATTATTTTCACCTTCTTATAGACTTATGAATAAAGTAATATGTTTAGTTTGTGTAATCTATAGAAAAAAATTAATAAAAATAGAATCTTGCATAAAATAAATGTATATAGTACCTATAAGTAATGCAAACAAAAACAACAATAGAAGTACATTAGCTATAGTATTATTTTTTTTCTTTTCTCTATTTTCAATGTATAGTTCATCTAATGTATCTATGACATCATAAGTATGAGGATAGTTATTCATTTTTATAAAAACTATTTCATAAATGTCATTGAGAAAACCTCTTTTTGTTATTTTGATTCTGCCTTTATCATCCTCAATATTAATGTAAGCTTTTTTTTCTAACTCTTCAACTTTTATTTTATAAGGAATATTATATTTATTCAAAGATTCTGTTACGATTTTTCTAACATCATAAAAAGATATATAGCGTAAATTTATTTGTGTACGAGTATAAATTCTATAATTTAGGTATATAAAAGCAATAATTATACACAGTGATATAAAAAATACGAAAAGATTTTTATATTCTATTAATATATCTATAACGTCATTAAAATAAGTTGCAAAAGATATTAAAAGTAACAGCATTCGTGAATATCTACTACTCGTTTCAAATCCTTTTTTTCTAATATTTTTTACTTTTGAAAATATTGAATCTATTATAAGTAATACAAATAAGATAATAAAGGTAGTTCCACTCATAACAATCTTCCTTTCTACATCATAAAAATAAATCTTTAAAAATTATATTATATTTAATAGCAAGTAATATTTATAAAAATCTAAGCATACATTGATTAATAGGACAAGGTACAATCTATAAAAATTTTACAGGAGGTGAAATACAAAGCATTGTCCTAAGTTAAAATACCATTTAAAGGGGGATATGTCAAGAATGAAAAAAGTTTTTTCTATAGTTTTAGTATTTATTCTTTTAGCAGCAGCAATCACAAGTGTTTCTGCAAGTAATGACAAGGAGATAATTGAGGTTAATCAATCAAATGTAGTTAGACCAACTAATATTGATAGTATATCTTTTGATCCGAGAGCTGTAGGATTAAAAGACAGTGATGAGGTAAGGATAATAGTAGAATTAGAGGGTAAACCTCTGATTGAATATGCCACACAAGAAGGACAGAGAATTAAAAATTTTAATAAGTCAATGGCAAAACAAATAAGAGAAGATCTCAAAAATGCTCAGGAAAAAGTTAAAGATAATATTAAGTCTAATAACATAAAATTTAAAGAACTTAATTATTTTACAACAGTCGCTAATGGCTTTAGCGGTAAAACCAGTTTTGGAGAAGCAAAAAAAATAGAATTAATGGATGAGGTTAGCAAAGTATATATAGCTAACGAATACAGCAGACCAGACCCTGATATGACTTCAAGCAAAGATATTATAAACACTATACAAACGTGGGAGTTAAATTATACAGGAGAAGGTATGGTAATTGCGATAATTGATACAGGTGTTGATCCAAGTCATAGAGATATGATACTTACTAATCCTGAAAAAGCTAAATTACAACAAGAAGAAGTTCAAGACATAATATCTGACGAGCAGTTGCCGGGAACATATAGAACAATCAAAGTGCCATATGGCTATAATTATATGGATGAAAATCAAGAAATATTAGAATTAGGTCCGGAATCATCAAGACATGGAATGCATGTTGCCGGTATTGCAGGAGCTAATGGAGATGAGGAAAATGGCGGTATTAAAGGTGTTGCTCCAGAAGTACAGTTATTAGCAATGAAGGTATTTGGAAATAATCCAGCTATGCCTTCCACTTTTGGTGATGTAATAATTAAAGCCATTGATGATTCTGTATTATTAGGTGCAGATATTATAAATATGAGCTTAGGTTCAACAGCTGCATTTGTTATAGAAGATGATTTAGAGTTGATAGCAATCGAAAGAGCTACTGAAAATGGTGTTTTAAACTCTATCTCAGCAGGAAATTCTGCACATTTTGGTAATGAATTCGATAATCCATATGCAAAAAATCCTGATATAGGAGTTGTAGGCTCACCAGGACTAGCGCCTGACTCAATTCAAGTTGCTTCAATAGAAAATACAAGTATTAGAGCCGATGCATTAGAGGCAGATGGAGAATTAATGGGGTATTCACAATCAGGACCATATGATCCTGTTACAGTATTTGATGGACCAATTGAATATATATATTGCGGATTAGGCGGCGAACAGTCTGATTTTGATGGTAAAGACCTAACAGGAAAAATTGCATTAATTGAACGTGGCGGTTTTGCTTTTGTAAACAAAATACTTAATGCTCAAAATAATGGTGCTTTAGGTGTTATCATATTTAATCATGAAAACGGTGGAAATGGATTGATAAATATGATGTATCCAAATTTAGCAGACGATGGTCAAGATGGAACAATTCCTGCTGTGTTTATAGGTAATACTAACGGAACTACTTTGTTATCATTGTTATCAGATGAAATTGTAGGAAATGAAGTTGTTGAATTTAATGGATTACAAACGATAGTAGCTAATCCTGATGCAGGAAAGATGTCTTCTTTTACGTCATGGGGTGTTACTCCAAATCTAGATTTTAAACCTGAAATTACAGCTCCAGGTGGACAAATATATTCAACAGACCAGAATAATGATTATCAAATAAAGAGCGGAACCTCAATGGCGGCACCGCATGTTTCTGGTGGAGCAGCACTAATACTTCAAAGAGTAGATGAATTATGGCCTGATATATCTAATAGAGAAAGGGTAGAAATGACTAAAAATTTAATTATGAGTACAGCTAAACCTCTGGGTGATAAGGGTCTATATAATGATCATTTTGGATTAGGAATATATAACTATACTTCTCCAAGAAGACAAGGTGCAGGTGTAATGGATTTATACGCTGCTGCAACCACTCCAACAATAGTGGTTGACCAAAAAAGCGGTATAAGTAAGGTTAACTTAAAAGAAATTATAGATATTACCACTTTTAATTTAACTATCTATAACTTTGGAGACGAACCTGTAACTTATGAACCTTCTGGTACAGTTCAAACAGACTTAAGTAATGGAACTAATAATTTATTAGAAACTCAAGGCGTTTATATTGCTGATACAATACAAGAAAATGGTCCAAATGGTTTCTGGTCAGGAGAATTTCCAATTTCATTTAGTAAAAAATCAATTGAAGTATTACCAGGTCAAAGTGAAGATATAAGAGTTACAATAGATTTATCTAATGCAGTTGATTGGATGTTTAATAATCCGTTAAATGCAATATTCCCTAATGGAACTTTTATAGAGGGCTTTGTTAAATTTAAAGATATAAACGACAATGCTCCTCAGTTAAGTATACCATATATGGGTTTCTACGGAGAATGGGATAAAGCACCCGTAATAGATGATACAAATTATGATGAGAATGGAATGCCTTTCTATAATTTAACAACATTAGCTTGGCTGGACGAATTGACTTCCACATATTTATTCTTAGGATACGGTAACGATGGTCCGGATAAGAATTTAATAGCATTTTCACCAAATGGTGATGATGTAGCTGATACTACTGTTCCATTACTATCATTTTTAAGAAATGCAAGAGAGATAGATATAAACATCTTAGATTCTCAAGGCAATAATTTGAGAGATTTGGCTTATGAAGAATACTTAAGAAAGAATTATCATGATGGCAGGCTTCCAATGTATAGAAGTAATGATATGTGGACTTGGGATGGTACTATAAACAATAAATTAGCAGAAGATGGTCAATATATCTATGAAGTTAAAACAAGGATAGACTATCCAAATTCCCAATGGCAGACAGTTACATTCCCGGTTAGAATAGATACTAAAGCTCCTAATATAGAAAACATTGAATATAATAAAGAAACAAAAATACTTACTATATCTGCAAATGATGGAGAATATCCTATTAAAACATATGAACTAGTTAACGATGGTCAAGTAATTGCTGAATCAGTAGAAGGAATATTTGATTTATCAGAATTGACTTATGGTCGTAAAACTATTGTTAGAGCTAAAGATTTTGCGTGGAATGTAAAAGGTAAAAAATTAGCACGAATATTAAAAGGAGATAAGCAAGAAGGTGAAGACGAAGAAGATCCTGATCCGACAACTCCAGTAGAATATATTGAACCGGTTGGACCAGCTGATGGAGATGTAACAATTCCAACAGTTATGATAACTTCCCCAGAGTTTTTTGAAGCTTATAATAAATCTAGGTTAACCTTTGAAGGATATATAAGTGATTCATCAAGTATTGACTCATTTAAGATTAATGGAAAAGAAGTAAAGATTAAATTTAACACAGAAACAGGAAACTGGGACTTTAGAAAAAAAATCAAATTAGACAATGGGTATCACTCTGTAAGAGTAGAAGCATTAGATTCTGCCGGTAATCAAATAGATTTTGTACATAAGGTATTTGTTGATACCTTAGATCCAGTTGTTGATTTAACTGAAAAAATATCAGGAAGTACCAAGGAAGAAAGTATAATAATTAAAGGGACGATAAGCGATAACTTCCCAGATCTTAAAGTTATAGTAAATGGAAATATGATTGCTAATATATCGCAAGACTGGTCATACTTTAATGACTTAGAGCCTGCTCAATATGAATTATCCTACGAAGTTAATCTGGATTATGGAAAGAATACAATTATATTAGAAGCAGAAGATTCAGCGGGTAATGTTACAACAAAAAAATATAAAATTAATAGAAAGAAATAAAGGAAAGGGTACAGATTAATAGAATAAAAGGGAAACTCCTGAAAGGGAGTTTTTCTTTTATTAATTATGTACTTTATGCAATTTTATAAAGTGGCTGATTGGCTTGGATTATCAATTTGCTTATAAAGAGGATCATCTAAAGTTTTTATTATAAATAATAAAATGGTCATAACTGAAGAAAGTCTAATAGTGACAGGAACGGTTATAAAGTATGAATAGGGGTCAATGGAAATAAAAACTACAATTGATAATGGTAATACACCATATAAAGTTCTTATTTTGCATAATCTATTCGACATATATTGGCATACAACCATAATAGGAAGCATTATAGGAAAAACGGCAAAACAACCAAATGATGCAGCTATTCCTTTCCCACCTTTAAAATTCAAAAAGATACTATAATTGTGACCAATGATAATAGCAGAAATCATTAATGCGTGTACTAAATATGATTCATAATTTAGCTGCATAATTATGCGAATAGGTATATATCCTTTTAAGAAATCAAGCAAAAATGTTGTAATGGAAGCTTTTAGTCCAATGTTTTTATAAATATATTTAGTTCCCATTTGACCGTTTATAACAGTTAATTCACGCCTAAATATATATTTTGATAACCAGTAGCCAGATGGAATTGCTCCTAAAGAATAAGCTAGAATAACAGGTATTAAGAAACTACTCATATATTATCCCTACCTTTCGTATGATATATAATCTTTAAATTATTTTATATAACCTTATACAAATATGTCAAGACAAATAAAGTAAAGATTAATTAATATATTTGTATTATATTTGAATATTTATAGATATTTTTATTTATCTAAAAATAAATAAGAATTAAAAATTATTCTTTAATATAGAGTGTATGTCGTATATTTAACTTTTTTCTCTTAAATATTCTATTTACAAGAGGTGTGAGTATATCAAAAAATATCAAGACATATAAATTTCCAATGATATAATATATTCAAAGGTTGGTGATAAGATATGTCTGATTATTATAATAATCTTCAAAAAACACTGGATTATATTGAAGAGCATATAAAAGAAGATATTACACTTGAAAAATTATCTTCATTGTGTTTTTATTCAACACATCATTATCATAGAATTTTTCAATCTGTAGTAGGAATACCTGTTGCTGATTATATTAGAAAGAGAAAGTTATCTGTTGCAGCATCAGAAATTATAGATAGTGATAAAAATATAATTGATATAGCTATGGAGTACGGATTTAATTCTCATGAAACATTCTCAAGAGCTTTTAAGAGAATATTTGATATTACACCTAATGCTTATAGAAAATTAAATACACATGCTATACCTATTGACTTCTGGAAAGTAAGCTTTACAGATAGTGATTTACAGAAGCGATATATGATGACTGTTGAAGCATTATGTGAAAGAATAAAGAACGACACTAATGTGTTGTCAGTAATTATAATGGGAAGCCTCTCTTATGATCAGGTTTGGGAAAAATCTGATATAGATATGACTATCATAGTTAATGACAATTGTAAACTTAAGTCTGAACTGTGTCTTTTAGAAGATGATATATATATAATGGGACATGTAATGACAAGAACTGAATTTAAAAAAATGATAGGTAAAAGTATGCATGCATCAATAATACATTCTTATTACTCATTAGGTACAATGATGTATTGTAAAGATGAATCTTTAAAAGAAATGTTTGACAATGTTTCTAATACAAAAGAAATAGGTCAGAGAGACAAGTCTTACGCTTTAATGGAAAGAACAGAAATGGTATTGTGGAGATTATATAAAGCAGAAAAATGGCTGAAAATTAAAAGTGATGTTAGATATTCTCATCTATGGCTAGTTGAAACATTAAAACCTATAGCTGCAATTGAGGTTTTATTAAACAATAATGTTCCCAATCGGGAAGTTATACAACAGGCTTTAAAGTATAATAATCCAATTATAAAAAAAATATATGTAGAGTTGATGGATAAGAGAAAAAGTAGTATAAACATATCTCAATCTATTGACATGATTTATGAATATTTAAGACAGTATATAGATGTTATTTCCAAGCCAATTCTAGATTATTTTAACAAGGTAAATGAGATGAAAGCCCTTTCAACAATTGTCCAAGACTTTAATGGGACTCTAGAATCAAATATAATATGTGAAATATGTGAATGGTTATGTGATGAAGGAATTCTTGTGAAGGATATATCAGAAACACATATAACAAGTAAGAGTAATACTATCGTTTATGAGCCAGCCTATTTTAAGAGTGATGCAGACATAGACATATTTATATAAAAATATTTTTTAATCTGTCAGAGGAGTGGTTTAATGTTACAAAAAAAAGAGATTGAGATAAAGGGTGCAAGGCAGAATAATCTTAAGAACATTAACGTAAATATTCCACGAGATAAAATTACCGTTATAACAGGTGTAAGTGGTTCTGGTAAGTCATCACTTGCTTTTGATATTATTTATGGTGAAGGTCAGAGAAGATTTCTTGATTCATTACCTACTTTCTCAAGAAGTAGAATTTCACAGATGAAAAAGCCAGAAGTAGATTTTGTTTTTGGTTTGTCACCAGTAATAGCTATAGAACAGAAGAGAGGACTTATTAATCCAAGATCGACAATTGGAACTATGACAGACATTTATGATTATATTAGATTGTTGTATTCAACAGTAGGAACAGTAAAATGTCCATATTGTGAGGAAAAATTTAATATTAAAACATCATCACAAATAATTGAATCAGTATTATCGTTGCCAGAGGGTACTAAGATTGAATTCTTAACACCAGTATTTAAATTATATGGAGAAACATATGAATATCTTTTTAATGAGATAAGGCAAAAGGGTTATAATAGTTTAGTGATAGACGGACATAGGGTTGATATAAGTGAAAAAATTGACATAGATGAATATTGTGAACATGATATTAAAATAGTAATTGATAGTTTTGAAGTAAAGAGTAATATTGAAAAAAGTATAACTAATTCTTTAGAAACTGCACTGGAGGTAATCGGAGAAAATGTTATTATTGCAGAGTTTAGCTCACAGGATGTTCCAGAGAACATAAAAGATAAATTCTATAGCAGCTTTGGATGTAAAGAACATCACATTACTATGGCTAATATTGAATCACGTTATTTTGCATTTAATAATATTTCAAGTTCTTGTAGAACATGCGGAGGTATAGGAACTTCTAAAAAAGCAGATCCAAGGTTAATGGTTGTGAATCAAAACAAAAGTATTAATGAAGGAGCATTTGATACAAGTGTATACAACTCTAAAGGGGAAATAACGTATAGAAATATCATTATGTATAATCTTTCAAAGCATTATAATTTTAGTTTAGACATGCCTTTTAATCAATTGTCTGATGAAATAAAAGATATATTGTTTTATGGAACAAAAGGTGAAAAAATAGTTATAAAGTCACCACCTAATTTTATTAAAAACAATTGGATTATTGGCAGAACAATTCAATTTAGTGGATACGTAAACCAAATTGAACAATGGTACAGAGAAACAATAAGAAAAGATAAAGTAAACGAAGCAGTTATTCAATGGTTTAAAAATAAAATGGTTGAATATACCTGTCCAGATTGTGATGGTAGAAAATTGAAAAAGCAGAGATTTAATGTTCTAATTAATGATAAAAATATTCATGAATTATGCTGGATGCAGTTAACAGAATTATATGACTTTATAGAGCAACTAAAATTTCCATATGATAAAAATTATATAGCTCGACCAATAATTGATGAAATTAAAAAGAGAGTATCATTACTTATAGAAATTGGACTAGATTACCTTGCACTTGGCAGGAGAGCTGATACTATTTCGGGTGGAGAAGCTCAACGAATAAAATTAGCTTCACAAATTAGTTCAGGTCTTATGGGAATGATATACATACTTGATGAACCAAGTATAGGACTTCATGCTAGAGACAGTAAAAAGGTTATAAAAATACTTAATTATCTAAGAAATATAGGGAATACAATTATAGTAGTTGAACATGATATGGAAACTATTGAAAATGCAGATAATATAATTGAACTTGGGCCCGGACCGGGGATACACGGTGGTGAAATTGTTGAAATAGGAAAAATTGAACATATTAAAAAATCTGAACGATCTATAACAGGAAGATACCTTTCCGGTAAAGAAATGATATCAGTTCCCGAAGTAAGGCGTAAAACTAATGGAAATAAGTTAACTATTGTTGGAGCTGTAGAAAATAATTTAAAAGATATTGATGTAGATATTCCATTAGGTGTTCTTGTATGTGTATCTGGTGTTTCAGGTTCAGGAAAAAGTACGTTAGTTAATGAGATTCTTTATAAAAAACTTAAGAGTATTTCAGATCCCAGAATTATTCCTGGAGAACATAAAGATCTAGAGGGATATGAATATATAAATGATATTATAAATATTGATCAATCTCCTATCGGCAAAAACAGCAGATCAAATCCTGCTACATATATAGGACTATTTGATAGTATAAGGCGTTTGTTTACTAAGACTGATGAATCAATAAAAAATGGCTACACTATCTCAAATTTTAGCTTTAATAGTAAAAACAGCGGTAGATGTGAACATTGTAAAGGTGAGGGAAGAATAGTAACAAAGCTACAGTTTATGCCTGATGTTGAAATAATATGTCCAATATGTAAGGGTCATAGATATAAAAAGGAGATATTAGATATTACTTACAAAGGAAAGAACATATCCGAGATACTGAATATGAGTGTTGAAGATGCTGTTAAATTCTTTGAAGATAGCGTAAACATACATTATAAACTCAATATTATGAATCAATTAGGGTTAGGATATATTAAGCTAGGTCAGCCTTCAACTACTTTGTCAGGTGGAGAAGCTCAAAGAATAAAACTAGCTTCTGAATTAGGTAAAATAAAGAGGGGTATTAATAATCTTTATATACTGGATGAGCCTACTACAGGACTTCACATTTCAGATATAAAAAAGCTATTAAATTGTCTAAATCTACTTATAGAAAAGGGACATTCTTTATTAGTTATAGAGCATAATTTAGACGTACTTAAGACAGCAGATTATATTATTGATCTTGGACCTGATGGAGGAAAGATGGGTGGGTACTTAGTAGCAGAGGGTACGCCGGAAGAAATCACAGATGTAAAAGGATCTATTACTGGAAAATTTTTAAAAGGAATTATATGAACTTAAAAAAGATATTATATACTTAAAAAATATGTAAAAGATACAATGAATATTAATATTGGGTTAAATAGACAGACAGTTATATTCCTGTCTATTTTTTGTTATGGCAAATAAATTTCTGTAAATGATGATAAAAATTGTACTCATAATCAAGCAGATAAATTTTTCCACATTCATAATATTAAGAAAATTTCATAAATTCCATATATTAATTAAGATATAATATAATAGATATATAAACAATAAAAATTGTTACTTTATATAAAAGACATTTACAAAGATCATTGTTTTAAATTTGGGCTACATGAACTCTAATTCAAATAAGTAGTTGTATGTGTTATTAATCAAGAAAAAGATAGTTATATTTTTAATTTTAAAGTTTATAATAAATTTAATATGTCATTTTAAGCTTACACAACAAACTAGAAACCATATTTAAATTCGGTTTCTAGTTTGTTGTTTATAAGCTAAACTGAATGAATAAATCTAATAACTTGTTTTGTTTTATATTTATGTTTCAGCTATTATGGCAACATTTCTTTAAAGTAATCATAAAATTGCATTATAATAAAAAAATTACATTAATATAAATATATATAATTTAATACAAAAAAAGTATTGACAAGCTAAATATTACATTATATGATTTGGTTATATAGAAATTCAAACCCAAAATAAAGTATGATTCAGTTTAGGTAAAACTTTAACTCCATGTGAACGCATACGCATAATTGTAAGTTATTCATTATATATACTCATTTGATAAAAGTGGGTTAAAATTTGAATTTCTATAATATTTATTTTAAGGGGGAGATTTTATATGAAGCCGTATGTCCATACATTTAAGACATTAAAAAGTGATTATTTTTATGATGTAAATAAGAACTCTGTAGTGCCAATATCTTCTGAATTATACAATTACATAAACTGTATACTTGCCGAAAAAACCATGCCTGAACTATCAAATTCAGCTAAACAAGAACTTGACACCTTATATAAAGACGGCTATTTATCATCAAATAGGGTTAAGAGATTCGAACACCCTCAAACCAAATATCTAGATGACTATTTATCAAGAAAACTTAAAAATCTAAGCATAGAACTGACACAAAATTGTAATCTTCGCTGTTCATACTGTAATTATACATCAAATAACGGTTCAAGCAGACTGCATAATAATAAGCAAATTAGTTTTGAAGTAATTGAAAAGGCCTTAAATATCCTTAGAGATAATTCGCTGGATAATAAAGAAGTGAGTATAGGTTTTTACGGTGGTGAGCCTTTAATGGAATTTGAAACTATTTGCAAAACTGTTGAATTATCAAAGACTATTTTTAAAGGTAAAAAAGTTAACTACACAGTTACTACAAACGGTACATTGTTCAGTGATGATATTTTAAATTTTATGGAGCAAAATGATTTCATGTTAGTAATTAGTTTAGATGGACCAAAAGAAATTAATGATTTAAACAGAAAATTCAGCAATACGGAGGATAGTGTATTTGAAAAAGTAATCTTTTGGGTTGAACGTATTATTTCAAATTATCCTAATTTTAAAAACAAATTTGGAATCAATATGGTAATTGATCCACGACAAGATTTCACACAATATAGTAAGTTATTCACAGATTATCCTGTTTTAAATGAAGTTTTAATAAGTATCAATACGGTTGATGACAGTAATAAAGTTGAAAAATATAAACAAACTGAAGATTTTAATAAAAAATCAAATTATGCCAGATTTCTTGCTTACTTAAATTTTTTTGATGAAATCGAATTTAAGACCAATCATTTTTATTCATATTTTTATAATCAATTGATAAGTAAAATGATAGAAGGGTTTGATACACAGGAGAAATTAGATGAATGTTTTGCACCTTCTGGACCGTGTACTCCCGGTGAGCATAGATTATTTTTAAATACCGAAGGCATCTTCTTTCCTTGTGAAAGGATAAGTGAAATTCCTGAAATAAATATGATTGGGGATGTAGTAAATGGTTTGAGTACTGAAAAATCAAGTAAAGTACTTAATATATCAAGAAGTCAATTCAGTAACTGTCAAGACTGCTTTGCATTTAGGGGCTGTTCTAACTGTGTAAAAGCATTTGATAATTATGATAACGATAAAGACTCAATTAAAGTTATGTGTGAATTATCTAGAGAAGATTTTAATTATGAGCTTGTAGGAAGAACTATTATGCAAGAAATAAAGGAAATTTGAGGTGAAAATATGGATTTTAGAAAAAGATTTATAATTTATCCGTTAGACGATCAAAGCTTTGCAGTATACAAAGCATTACGCTCCAAAGGAGTTGACGTAACCGGAGTTTCTGCATTAGGTTCAGGATATGTAGGAAAAACAGTTGCCAATCTTGTAAATAGGAAGGAACCATCGGAACTGATAGAATCTATTAATCATATTGATTTTGATAAACAAGATGCTATATTGATATCATCATCCATTTCGTATGAGTTAAACAAAGACGATCTGCAATATATTTGTACAAGCTTGAAAAACAGAAATCTAGAGGTTTACTATTATGGTGAAGATGAAAACATAATAAATATGTTTAAACAATTTAATATATCTTATTGTAAAGAACCCTTAGATAATTTGATAGCTAATCAAGTAAAAGCATTTAAGAGAAGTGGAAAATACAATCAGTTTAAAATCAAAGTTCCGGCAGTGTATATCGGAGGACTTATTGAAAGTTATGATAGCCTTGATATAGCACTCCAGCTTAAACATGAATTTGAACAAAGAGAATTTATATGTAGTCTTGTCTCAAATAATCCTAATGCCAAAATAGCTGGAGCAGTAGGATACCCCTTGTCGTTTATGGGAACTGATATTTCTCCCCATGAACAGATTGTAGAATTTAATCAATGGGTATCTTCGCTGGATTATTTAGTAAAACCAGATATTGTATTATTTGATGTTCCTAAAGGAATTATGCAGTATAGCAATAAAATACATAACACTTTTGGTATTTATACGTATATGATGCATCAAACAATACCTTCGGATTTTTTAATTGTAACATTACCTGCTGATTGTGTTAAAACAGAAATTGTAGAAAAAACATCAATTTATTTTAAAAGATTACTGGGAAGGTCACCGGACTTATATCATATATCTAATGTATTACACAATGTAGGAGCTGAACCTAGTATGTTTGTAGATAAACCTCTGTATATTAAGGAAAATCAGGCAAACGATATCCTGGAAAATGAAATTGATAAACTTTGTGAAACTAGAATTGAAGATGTGATTTACCAAAAGAGTGCAGGGCGTATTACAGATTTGTTAATAGAAACATATAGGAGAGATAATAATGGATAATTTAAAAATAAAACTGTGTAAAGATATTTCAATTTTACTAAAGAAAGATTTGGATTTAGTATTAGCGAATACTTCTGTAAATGTATTTGACGAGCCATTTAAACTTTCATCTGAAGAACTATTGTATATTTACTTTTATTTAAAAAAGAAGTATAAATTTAAAAAAGATGATGAATTTTTAAAAGATGAAGGATTCTTATGTATTGATAACATGATAAAAATGATTTCATAATTATATCTAATTTAAACGAAATGATGTTAATGTTATTTCTAGTTTAGAGATAATTTGAAGATTTTGTACATTTATATTAGTACTAAAAACATGAAGTAAATCTGGCTATTGTATTTTGAAAGGAGGGATTTTATGAGAAAATTAGCAAACAATTCAAAATCTTATGAAACATCTTTACAAGTAACTCGTTATTGTAGCTGTAGTGTGGTTTGTCCAGTGTATGATGATCCATTAGTTTCATACGCTCATCATTATCGCATACAAAGCAATAAAAGATCTAAGCTTTAGGCTAAGCTGACTTTAATATTATAACATAAACCAATAACAAATTATGTGAAAAGATTAATTCTTATGAAAAATAACCTTTTCACATAAGATACATGATAATTGTAGACAATTTAAGTTAACCTTAGAAATTCAAAAACAAATTTTAATCAATAGCCAGATTTATTATATAATTTAAAGTTAAAAAAATCAACAAATATTAAAAATAATGCAAATTAAAAAGTAACTAAAAAAATTTTAAATATTTTATAGATGATTTATTATATAACCATTCATTTATATATTTTTGACTTTTTTAATAAAGTTTAAAGCTGTTTACAAGAATATATAATTAATAAAAATGATTTTTATATGTATTATTAGTATTTAAATTTAAAACATGAAGTAAATCTGGCTATTGTATTTTGGAAGGAGGGGTTTTATGAGAAAATTAAGAAATAATTCAAATTCTCATGAGGCATCTGTACAGGCAATAATTAATTATTGTAGATGTGATGCAGTTTGTCCTAGGTCAAATGATGATTTCTATTCATATGAATATCATTATCGTAGAGACAGTGAAAGAAGTTCATCATAAAGATTAATTTTGATGAAAAATAATTTTTTCACATAAAGTACTGGTAATTGCAGATAAATTAAACTAATTTTAGAAATTCAAAAATAAATTTTAATCAATAGCCAGATTTATTATAATCCTCTTGGAAAAAAAGAAAAAAAGGGGTCAGGTATGAATAATTCACTAAACATGGTATAATGAAATAGGTGATAATTATGGCTAGAAAGTTGAGAGTTCATTATGAAGGTGCATTATATCATGTAATTGTAAGAGGAAATAATAAATCCACCATCTTCATGGAATCTAAGTGGAAAAATACATATTTAGACATTATTAAAATATATAAAGAGAAGTATGATTTTAAACTTTATGCTTATGTTATTATGGATAATCATGGGCATTTATTGATTGAGGTTAGTAAGGTAGAGTTAGCTAAAATAATGAAATGCATACAACAGGTTTTCACACAAAAATATAATAGAGAGTTTCAGAGATCTGGTCATGTTTTTGAACAAAGATATAAAGCTTTTGTATGCGATAAAGACAGTTATTTATTATCTTTGATAAGATATATTCATCAGAATCCATTGAAAGCAGGATTAACCAAAAACCTTAGTTATGAATGGAGCAGTCATAATAAATATCTAGAAAAGAAAATATCATTAGTTGATAAGGATTATGTACTAGAAATTCTTTCGGATAATCGTAGACAAGCCATTAACATTTATTTAGAATTAATGGGATTAGATAATTCATTAGAACTTGAGGATTATAAATTAAGTGAACAAGAGCAAGTATTAAAAGTATCAAAACAAGAGTTATTTAATAAAAATATTATTGAATTTGGAGAATTGGTTAACTTAATATGTAATCAAGAAGGCATTGAAGTAATAAATTTAATAAAAAGAAGCAGGATAAAGAAATTATCTGATATACGAAAAGCAATAGTGTTACTAAGTGAAAAATACTGCAGAATAAGTAATAAAGAAATTTCTCATATACTTAAACTAAATCCATCGATGGTGTCTAAGATAAAAAATGATGCTGTAGTAATTAATGAGCAAGTAATTAATATAATGAAAAGATACGAAAATAAGTGAATTATTCATACCTGACCCC
>JANQLB010000049.1 GCA_028280805.1 Tissierellales bacterium | reverse complement strand
TTAACCTCGTCTCCAACTCTTTTAGAGATTTTTCCTACCTTTGCCTTTGTATCATGTCCAGATAGCTTTTCGATAATCAATTCACACTTCATCCTATATCCCACCTTTTAAAAAGGGCTATAGGCATTAATCACCTAAGCCCTTCTATTTTTTTATTGAAAATCTTTTTCGAATTCTTCTAAGCAATCCTTTAATAATGTTACTGAATAAGCCATTGCTGGTCCTCCACCAAATGCTACTGCTACCATTGCTGATTCAATAATTTCTTCTCTTGTTGCTCCCGCTTCAAGAGCTTTATATACATGATATACAATACAATACTCACATCTGTTGTAACAACCAATTGCTACACTTATTAGTTCTTTAGTTTTATAATCTACAGCCTTAGGTTCATAGGATGCACCAAGCAATCCCATAAATGCTTCTACCTGCTCAGGGTTTGTTTGTCCTAAACCTTCTAATCCTTCAACAAAATTATTTAACATTTCTCTTACGTTGTACGCCATAAAAATTCCTCCTTTTTATTTGCCTATGCAATATTAAGTATAACAAATGTTTTTGGTGATTTCAATTATTTTTTAACAATATTCTCTCAAATTTTTTTCTAATCTTGTATTATATCAATGTAACAATGGTAGTAAATAGATTATTTATAATATTTACATTGCAAATAAAAAATATCCCATTACTTTGAATGCGTGCTACAAAGTTCGAGGATATTTTCTTGAAATATTATTTATAAAGTTTCTATTCATAATCTTTAATGTTTCTTACCATAGTAGAGATAACCTTTTCAAAAATTTTTAATTCGTCATCTGTTAATCCTTCTATCAATTTATTATTAAATTTATCTCCTTCAGGAATTGAAGCATCAATCTTATCCTTTCCTTGTTTAGTTAATAAGATATTGATATTACGTCTATCTTCTTTACTCCTTACTCTTAGAATCATCTGATCTCTTTCAAGTCTATCAAGCAATCTGCCTATACTAGAATCTTTAACATTCATAAGCTTTGACAGCTCTCTTTGAGTTATTTTTTTTTGGGAATTTATATAGTAAAGAGCAATCCATTGAATTCTCGTTATACCTCTTTTTTTAAGCCTTCGACCGAAAGCATCTGAAATTTCTTTTATAGAATTTTCAGTTATATGACCTACTCACTTATCTAAATCAAAATACATGCAATTCCTCCTTTAAATATGTAATCTATAGTTAAGTATAAGGTATTTTAATAAATAATTCAAATATACGGAATCACTTATAAATTTACATTTCGATAGATAGGCTTAGGATAACCGCCAAATACATTTTGATACAAGGAAATGTTATTAGTGAAGAAGTCATAAAAAAACGTCAGATACGTTCTATACAAACATAAGATCACTTTGGAGATATTAAAGAGAATTATGGAATAAGAAGATTCAAATATCGTTCAAAAGAAAAAGTTTATAAAGAAATGATGTTTTATGTTATGGGAAGAAACATCCATAAATATCATAGATTTATAATAAGGTATAAAACAACGAGTCAAAGAGAAACAGTTTAATACTCTTTTGACCCGCTGTTTGGATAGGGCAAATAACTTATTAGTTATTTATTTTTTCAGTACAGGTAAGCTTTGTTCTTTACGTATTAACCAAGCTATTTTGAAAATCATACTATCATCAAATTTTCTTAAATCATATCCAGACACTGTACTTATTTTATCAAGTCTATATAAAAGAGTATTTCTATGAATAAATATTGATTCTGCAGTATCTGTAAGGTTTAAATTGTTTTTAAAGAACTCTTCAATAGTTTTTTCAATGTCAGTATCAATTATATTATTAAATTCTTGATTAAAAATTTTTTGATAAATAGAATTTTTAATCAGAGGATTCAAATCTGCTACAATTTTATATAATATCATATCATCATAATTAATTACATTATCTAAAATTTTGAACTTATCTTTTAATTTGAAAACTTCTAGGCAGTTATTATAATTATAAGATATATTTTCTAAGCAATTTATTTTATTGCTTATTGCAATTGAAGTTTCATAAAATAACTCTGTCAAAATATTTTTTGATATATTATTGAATTTAGTCTCAATATTATCTTCATTTGAAATAACTAAGAAAAATTCATTATAAGGGAGAATGAGTTGAGTGTCAATAGAGTTTATTATTATTTCATAAATCTCATTTTTATATTCTTGTGGATATTTAATTAATACTATGTATCCTTTTATAATATCTGAATATTTTTCTCTAAATTGCTTTAAGTCTTCTTTAGTATACTTTTCATTAATTACTTTATAAACTATATTATGTACCGGTTCAAATGTAGAGAGAGATAGTTCTATCATTGAAATAACTAATTGTGTAATTTTATCGTTAATATATTTATCATTTTCAATACAGATAAAGTATTTATTCTCAGATATTGAAATTTGGTAGATGTTATAGCCTCTGTAATTTGAGTTTGCATATCTAGCTAAGTCTTTAAAATCAATATCTATAGCCTGAGTATCTGGATAAGCATAACTCACATCTCTTGAAATTAATAATATTTTTTTACATAATATTCTATTAATTGTTGACAATGTATCCATAATGTTAATTATACTCACCTCTAAAAAATAGTTTTTTCAGTATCCTTATCAAATAGATGTAAATCATCAGCTTTTATTTGGATTTTCATAATTTCTCCAACGTTTTTATCTAAAGAAGACTTTACTCTTGCAATCATCTGTTCATTACAAATAGTAAAATATGTATATATTTCTGCTCCCATTAATTCTTTTACTTCAATTTCAACTTCAACAATTGATATATCATCAGCTTGCACATTATCATCACCTAAGCTTAAACATTCAGGTCGTATACCCATATATACTTCTTTTGATACATAGTTTTGTTCTTCTAAAATATTTCTTTTATCTTCTGGCAGCTTAATAAGAGTATTATCAGGAAGCTTAAAGTATAATCTGTTATTATCTTTAATTATAGTTCCGGTTAAAACATTTATCTGTGGACTTCCAATAAAGCTTGCAACAAATAAATTACTAGGATTATTATAAGCATTTTGCGGAGTATCAATCTGCTGAATATGTCCATCCTTCATAACAACTATTCTGCTTCCCATTGTCATAGCTTCAGTCTGGTCATGAGTAACATATATAAAAGTAGTCTGCAATTTTCTATGAAGTTTAATAATTTCTGTCCTCATTTGAACTCTTAGCTTAGCATCAAGATTAGAAAGAGGTTCATCCATTAAAAAAACCTTAGGATTTCTTACAATAGCTCTGCCAAGAGCCACCCTTTGTTTCTCACCTCCAGAGAGTTCTTTTGGTTTACGATTGAGAAGGTTTTCTATTTCTAATATTTTAGCTGCATCATGAACTTTTTTCTTTATTTCATTCTTAGGGAATCTCCTTAATTTTAGACCAAAAGCCATATTTTCAAAAGCTGTCATATGAGGATATAATGCATAATTCTGAAACACCATAGCAATATCTCTGTTTTTAGGGGGAATATCGTTAACAAGTTTGTCATCTATATATATTTCACCATCAGAAATTTCTTCCAGACCTGCTATCATCCTTAATGTAGTAGTTTTACCACAGCCGGATGGTCCTACTAATACAATGAACTCTTTGTCCTCTATATCAGCATTAAAATTATATACAGCCGTTACTTCGCCGGGATAGACTTTTTTTACACTATTAAGTGTTAGACTTGACATACAATCTCCTCCAATATTATTTGTTTTTTCAATTTTTATAATAATATAATTAATATCTTATTTCAATTATGAATAGTTCTAAAAATGATTCTAACAATTTGTTTAAACTTATAAAGTAATTAGAGATGAAGAAGATTTTGTATAAATATGTGTATTTATTGATAGTATATATTCATATCGTTATTTCTTTGAAAATTGCTTGTTAAGGTGGTATAATAATTACATATATTTAATAAAAATAAATATTACAAAATAACTTGAGGTGACCAAATATGCTTCGTAGAGAAAAAAGGTTTATATGGATAATCTCCATAGGTGTATTAATTTTATTACTGGGTACTAATTTACTAACATTTTTCTTAACTAATATTATAAAAATTGAGACCGATGGAAAGATAGTAATTTCAACTGAAGAATATAACGATCTTTTACAATTAGAACAGAAGTACAGAAAATCAGAGGTGCTCCAAACATATATTGAAGAAAATTATTTAGAAGAAATAGATGAGAAAAAGTTAATGGAAGGAAGCTACAAAGGAATGTTTTCCATATTAGAAGATCCTTATTCTTTATACATGAACGAAGATGAATTTAAAGATTATATGGAACATACTTCCGGTAGTTATATAGGAATAGGTGTAATTATTACTCCGGGTGAAGATAACTTAATCACAATAGTTTCTCCAATAGAAGGAACACCTGCTGAAAGAGCTGGATTGAAAACTAATGACAAGATAATAAAAGTTAACGGTCAAGATTTCACGGCTGAAGAGATAAATGATGCAATTAAAGTAATAAAGGGTGAAGAAGATACTGATGTTAAGATTACAATACTAAGAAAATATAAATCTGGCGAACAGAAGGAAATGGAAGTAACTATAACTAGAGAAAAAATTAGACAGATTAGTGTAAGATCACAAATTATTGACAATAATATCGGATATATTAGAATAATATCGTTTGATAGACAAACAGCAGATGATTTTAAAAATCAGTTAGAAGAACTTCAAAACAAAAAAATAAAAGGTTTAATAATAGATTTAAGAAATAATCCCGGAGGATTACTGGACCAATGTACACAAATAACTGACATTCTTATGGGAGAAGGAACTATTGTTTACACTGAAACTAAAGATAAACAAAGACAATATTTAAAATCTGATAAAGATAAGATTGATATTCCGGTAGCAGTTTTAATAAATGAAGGAAGTGCCAGTGCTTCAGAGATTCTGGCAGGAGCTTTAAAAGATACAAACTCTGGAACTTTGGTAGGTACTAAAACGTTTGGAAAAGGTATAGTTCAAACAATTAAAACATATCCTGAAGATGGTTCAGGGTTTAAGCTTACAATTTCAGAATATTTTACTCCTAATGGATTGAACATTCATGGAATAGGGATTGAACCAAATGTCTATGTAGAATTACCTGAAGATATAGAGGAGATAGGGGTTGAAAACTTAGAAAATGATACTCAGTTAAAGAAAGCAGTTGAAATAATAAACGATAAAAATAACCAGTAATTAAGATAGACATAAAAATCCAAGTGGTATTAAAGTCACATGGATTTTTATTTTTCTAAAATTCAATTTTAAATATAGATAAGAGCTTCTTTAATAACGTTTAATAAATCAAGTAGTATAAAAGGAATGAATGTTAATATGAATAATGTGTTTAATATAATTATGGCAATTCTATATACAATAATATTTATAATAAGAAATCCGTTTTACTGGTTGATAATAATATTAGTATATTTACAATACAGAAGAATTGCAAAGATGGAAAAGAAGATAATAGGAATTAACAAAGAAAGTACATTTGTAAGAGTTTTAAAGTCTTCAGCTATTGGTATTATAGGAGGATTAATAGGGAGCTTTATAATTATATTCTTAGGAATAACAATCAGTATAAGTGATTTTGTATATATAATAGTTCTTGCAGTAATATTAATGCTTATACATCCTAGATTTTTATGTTTTGCATATGCAGGAGGTATTATAGCCGTATTTAGTTTAACCTTAGGGTATCCAAAGATTAATGTACCAAGTATAATGGCAGTTGTTGCTATCTTACACTTAATAGAGAGTTTTTTGATATGGTTAGATGGAGATACAACTAAAGTACCTATTTTTATTCAAAGAAATAACAGAATAGTAGGCGGCTTTAATATGCTTAAATTCTGGCCTATACCCTTTATAGTTTTAATTGTTCAGACTCAAACTATCATACAAGGCGGGTTAACTGCTTCAGACTGGTGGCCTATATTTAAGAGCAGTCATCTATTTTCGTCAAGTGAAAATTTAGTATTTTTAATGGCAGGCGTAATAGCTGCTTTAGGATATGGTGATATGACAGTGACCGATTTTCCTAAAAAGAAAGCACGTAGTTCGTCTAAAAACTTGTTTATATATAGCTGTATTCTTTTAATTTTATCAATTATTGCTTCATATTATGATGTATTTAAGTTTATAGCAGCTTTATTTTCACCTATTGCTCATGAAATTTTGATACAGATTGGCAGAAATAAAGAGTTGAAAGGTAATCCTATTTTTACGGCACCTTCTAGAGGAATTAAGATTCTTGATATTATACCAAAGAGTCCTGCTGATAAGATAGGTTTAAAAACCGGTGATGTCATATTGTCACTTAATGGCTTTACAGTCAATTCAAAAGAAGATATAAAACAGTTATTATTCTATAGACCTAATTATATTACGGTAGAGTATTTTAATAAAAAGGGAATTCTAACTAAAAAAGACTTTAATAATCATAATAATATAAACGGCTTAGGAGTTTTAACTGTACCTAAGAATGAATCTTACCATATTATAACTGAGGAAATTAAAAGTCCCTTAATGTATCTGTTTCAAAAAGTAAAAGATAAACTATTTAAACGATAGAAGGTCTAAGCAAAATATATGCTTAGACTTTTTACTTGTCAGAAATTAGATTGTTACTAGATTTACTAGTATGATATAATTGAAATTAGCTGTGCCAGAATAAATTCAGAAAAGGTGATAATAATGAAAAAAAAAGTTGATGAGATATATGTCCTAAGGGCAATAGCCTGTCTTTCGGTAATTATGGTTCACATATCAGCAGAAGCAGTTGTATCATTAAGAGAAAGCTATTTGTTAATGGGATTTACTTTATTAAATAGAGCTATGAAATTCACAACTCCAGCTTTTATTTTCATTAGCGGATTAATACTTTTTTATGTTTATAAAGACAGAGATTTTAAATATATGACTTTTATCAAGAAAAGATTATCAACTATACTAATACCATATTTCATTTGGACAGTCATATACTACGGATATTTTATTTATAAAGGATACTATACATTTTCGGTAGGTTTTTTTATAGAGAACTTTTTATTGGGTAAAATGAGCTTTCACTTATATTTTATATTGACAATTACTCAATATTATTTGTTATTTGGAGTATTTAGATTTTTCTTTAAAAAGTACAATTCACATTTGATATTAGTCTTATCAGCTATAATAAATATATTGGTTTTAAGATATGTTCAGTTTCAATATGCAGATAGGTTTTTTATGCGATATATTTTCTTTTTCTGTTTAGGATGTTATATGGCTATACATTTAGATGTTTTTAAGAATTTACTAAATAAATGGAAATATGCCGTAATTACACTGCATGTAGGGATTTTATTATATTATGCTTATCAATTTTACCAATATCAAGTAAAAAAATTACCTGTTCAAGGATTTACAGTTCTTATGACTTGGTTTGTTTTTTCAGCTTTATCAATAATATCTCTATACTATATTTCAACATTCATAACTAGCAGAAGCAGCTTAATTTTCAGAGGATTAAAACAAGTAAGTAACGCTTCGTATTACATATATTTGAGTCATCCTTTAATGCTCATTATTTCTAATGAGTTTTTGGATAGTTTTGGTATAATTTCTACATCAATGAGGTTTTTATTAAATTGCATTATAGTTATATCAATAGTGTTTACTTTATCTATAGCCTATTCACGATTCAAAACAAACTTTAGATTGAGATCCTTAGCAAATCAGAGATTTAAGGAGGCGAAGCAGTAAGAATGCCTTTATTAAAGAAATATACCTGGATGAGTGTCCGGGTTTTTTTATTTATATTAAATATTTAAATATATATTGACTTCAAATTAAATAAAATATATAATGAATACGAACGTTTGTTCCGAGCTTTAAACAATTAAAAATTCTTTAAATAGTAGAGGATTTGATTTAAGTTATCTAATACATAAACTCACATGAACTAAGTTATTTATAATTAACATATAAATGATTTTATTGTAACATTTTCTTTATTCTTTAATCTTAATTTTTGTTATAATGCAAGAAGAAGTAAATTACCATAATATGAGGTGATATTTTGAGTGAATTTCAGATTCGTTCCGAATTTAAGCCTACAGGCGATCAGCCACAGGCAATAATGAAATTAACAGATGGTATATTAAATGGATTAAAGCACCAGACATTATTAGGTGTAACCGGTTCCGGTAAGACTTTTACTATGGCTAATGTCATTCAAGAGCTGCAGAAACCAACCATAGTAATAGCCCATAATAAAACTTTAGCAGCTCAACTCACTAGTGAGTTTAAAGAGTTTTTTCCTAACAACTCAGTAGAATATTTTGTGAGTTATTATGATTATTATCAACCAGAAGCATATATTCCACATACTGATACATATATAGAAAAAGATTCATCTATAAATGACGAAATAGATAAATTAAGACACTCTGCTACATCAGCATTATTTGAACGTAGAGATGTTATTATTGTTGCCAGTGTATCATGTATATATGGTTTAGGAGACCCTATTGACTATAAAAATTTACTTGTTTCCCTTAGACCCGGAATGACAAAAGATAGAGATGAAGTCATAAGAAAGCTTATAGATATTCAATACACTAGAAATGACATAAGCTTTACCAGAGGGACGTTTAGAGTTAGAGGTGATGTTGTAGAAATATTTCCTGCTTCCTCTGGTGAAAATGCTATAAGATTAGAGTTTTTTGGAGATGAAATAGATAGAATGACTGAGGTAAATTCTCTGACAGGAGAAATTATCGGATTAAGAAACCACATAGCAATCTTTCCGGCATCACACTTTGCCACGTCTGAAGAAAAAGTTAAAAAAGCTATTGTTCGGATAGAAGATGAATTGGAAGAAAGAATTAAAGAACTACATTCTCAAGATAAGCTTCTGGAAGCTCAGCGTCTTAAACAAAGAACCATGTACGATATAGAAATGTTAAATGAAATGGGGTTTTGTCAAGGTATTGAGAACTACTCAAGGCATATTAGTGCAAGACCTGCAGGAAGTAAACCTTTTACACTTTTAGACTATTTTCCGGATGATTATCTTATGATTGTAGATGAGTCGCACGTGACAATACCTCAAATAAGGGGTATGTATGCCGGCGATAAATCAAGAAAGACAACTTTAGTTGAGCATGGATTTAGACTGCCGTCAGCTCTTGATAATAGACCCCTAAGATTTGAGGAGTTTGAAAAACATATTAACAAAATTGTTTATGTTAGTGCTACTCCGGGTCCCTATGAGAAAGAACATGCTCAAAATGTTGTAGAGCAGATTATTCGTCCAACGGGTCTTCTAGATCCTCAAGTAGAGATAAGACCTATTAAAAATCAGATAGATGATTTAGTTAAAGAAATTAATGAAAGAGCAAACAAAAACCAAAGAGTTTTAATAACTACCTTAACTAAAAAGATGTCAGAGGACTTAACTAATTATTTTAAAGAGATAGGTATTAAAGTAACTTATCTCCATTCTGATATTAATACTATTGAAAGAATGGAGATAATTAGAGATTTAAGAATAGGTAAATTTGATGTTTTAGTAGGTATAAACCTTTTAAGAGAAGGTTTGGATTTACCGGAAGTATCTTTAGTAGTAATTTTAGATGCGGATAAAGAAGGGTTTTTAAGGTCTGAAACATCAATGATTCAGACAATAGGTAGAGCTGCTAGAAACGCAGAAGGTAAAGTTATACTATATGCAGACAAGATTACCAACTCTATGAATAAGGCTATAAACGAAACTAATAGAAGAAGACAAATACAAATGGAATATAATAAAAAGCATAACATAACTCCGGCAACAATCAAGAAAGATATTAGAGCTGTAATTGAAGCAACCAAAGTAGCAGAAGACTTGGAAGAATACAATGTAAAAGATAAAGAAAAGCTTACTGCTGACGATATTATCACTTTAATTAAACAGCTTGAAGTAGACATGATGGAAGCTGCTGAAAGACTACAGTTTGAAAGAGCTGCTGAATTAAGGGATAAAATAGATGAGCTAAAGAAAAGTATTTAGATATATATACATCCAAGTTCTAAAACAAAAAATATAAATCACTTATCAGGTTTAAATATTTAAAATCACTTCTTATATATTTTTTCTTGAATAAGGTAAGTTTTAGAATTCGGATACTATAGTTTTAATTTTAAAAACATAGAAGCGAGGAGATAAAATGGAGAAAAATAAGATTATAATTAAAGGAGCTAAAGAACATAATCTTAAGAATATTGACATAGAACTTCCTAGAAATAAAATGATAGTGTTAACAGGTCTAAGCGGTTCTGGTAAATCTTCTTTAGCATTTGATACTATATACGCAGAAGGTCAGAGAAGATATGTAGAGAGTTTATCTGCATATGCAAGACAGTTTTTAGGGCAGATGGAGAAACCTGATGTAGAATATATTGAAGGCTTATCACCGGCTATATCAATAGATCAAAAGACTACAAGCAACAATCCTAGATCAACAGTAGGAACTGTCACAGAGATATATGACTATCTTAGACTGCTTTTTGCCAGAATTGGTATACCTCATTGTCATGAATGTGGTAAAGAAATTTCTTCTCAAACAGTTGACCAAATGGTTGATATTATATTATCTCTTGAAGAAAAGACAAAAATTCAAATACTTGCTCCCATTATTCGCGGAAGAAAGGGTATGCATCAAAAAACATTAGATAATATTAGAAAAGAAGGTTTTGTAAGAATTAGAGTAAATGGAGAAATTCATGACATAAACGATGAAATAGTATTGGATAAAAATAAGAAACATACCATTGAAGTTGTTGTTGACAGGATTATCGTAAAACAGGGTATTGAAAAAAGATTAACTGATTCATTAGAAACTGCTTTAGATTTAGCTGATGGTTTAATAGTTATAGATGTATCAAATCAAGAAGATATGATTTTTAGCCAGAAATTTGCCTGCACTGATTGTGGTATTGGAATTGAAGAGATTTCCACTAGGATGTTTTCTTTTAACAGTCCGTTTGGTATGTGTTCTAAGTGTAACGGATTAGGTAATCATAAAAAGATTGATACAGAACTTATCATACCAAATTCTAATCTTTCAATGGCACAAGGTGCAATAGCACCCTTTAGCAGCTCATCTGAGGATACTTATTATTATAAGATGTTTAAATCTTTGGCTGAGTACAATGATTTTAATTTATATACACCTATTAATAAAGCACCGCAAAGTTTTTTAGATGAACTATTATATGGAACTGGCAACAGGAAAGTTTCATTTGAGTATGAAAGCAAATTTGGCGGCACCAGAACCTATGAAAGTGTTTTTGAAGGTATTATACCTAATCTTGAGAGAAGGTATAAAGAAACAAATTCTGATTATATGAGAAACAAGATTGAAACATATATGAGTGTCATACCATGTCCTAAATGTAACGGATCTAGGTTAAAACCTGAGAGCTTGGCTGTAACAGTTGGAAATCTTAATATATATGAAGTAACAGAATTATCTATTGAAAAGGGACTTAACTTCTTTAAATCTATAGAGTTAAGTGAAAAACATGCCTTTATCGGTCATCAGATTTTAAAAGAGATAAAAGAAAGATTGTCTTTCTTAGTCAATGTTGGACTTAACTATCTTTCACTATCTAGGATGGCAGGAACTCTTTCAGGAGGAGAATCTCAGCGTATCAGACTGGCTACTCAGATTGGCTCAAGCCTTGTAGGTGTTCTTTATGTGCTTGATGAGCCGAGCATTGGACTTCATCAGAGAGATAATGAACGCTTACTAAAAACCTTAAGAAATCTGACAGACCTAGGTAACACCTTAGTAGTAGTGGAACATGATGAAGATACCATGGCTGAAGCTGATTATATTGTAGATATAGGTCCGGGGGCAGGGCTACATGGTGGTGAAGTAATTGCACAGGGTACACTGGAAGATATTAAAAAATGTAAAAAATCTATAACTGGTCAATATCTCAGTGGGAAAAAGAAAATTGAAATTCCTAAAAAAAGAATGAAGCCCAATGGTAAATGGATAGAATTATTTGGAGCTAAAGAAAACAATCTTAAAGACTTAGATGTTAAATTTCCAATGGGAGTTTTTACTTGTATTACAGGAGTATCTGGGTCTGGAAAAAGTACTCTGGTTAATGAGATATTATATAAGCGTCTAAGCCAAGAACTTCACAGGGCTAAGAGTAAGCCCGGTAAACATAGAGATATTAAAGGGCTGGACAACATTGATAAAGTCATAGATATAGATCAATCTCCTATAGGTAGAACACCTAGGTCAAACCCTGCTACGTACACAGGAGTATTTGACTATATTAGAGATGTATTCTGCATGACCAATGAGGCAAAGATGAGAGGATATAAAAAAGGAAGATTCAGCTTCAATGTAAAAGGCGGCAGATGTGAGGCATGTAAAGGTGATGGTATAATAAAGATTGAGATGCATTTTCTTCCTGATGTATACGTTCCTTGTGAAGTATGTAAAGGAAAGAGATACAATAGAGAAACGTTACACGTTAAGTATAAAAATAAAACTATAGCAGATGTCTTAAATATGACAGTCGAAGAAGGACTAGAATTTTTTGAAAATATTCCAAAGATAAAACGTAAGTTGAAAACTATGTTTGATGTAGGATTAGGCTACATCAAACTCGGACAGCCGTCAACTCAGTTATCCGGAGGTGAAGCTCAGAGAATTAAGCTTGCTACAGAGCTAAGTAAAAGAAGCACGGGAAAAACATTATATATACTAGACGAACCAACTACAGGACTCCACTTTGCAGATATACACAAGCTTATAAAGGTACTAAAAGAGCTTGTTGGCGGAGGAAATACAGTTATAGTAATAGAACATAATTTAGATGTAATTAAAACTGCCGATTATATTATAGACTTGGGTCCTGAAGGAGGAGATAAAGGCGGTACAATTGTTGCTCAAGGTATTCCTGAAGAAATATGTAAAGTCAAAGAGTCTTATACAGGAAAATTCTTAGGAAAGATTCTAAAATCATGATTTTTCAATAGACCAGCAAGGCTTGGTCTATTTTTTATTTTTAAGCATATATATTTATGGGGTGATGTAATGGAAAATAGTGAAAAAAACCAAGGAAATGAAAGTTTAATTTTAGGAAAAGCAGTTATACAAGAATATTTTAAAGAAATAGATCGAAGAGAAAACGAGAAGGCTAAAAAAAATCAGGAAAAAGAAAAAAAAGATTCAGCAGTAAATATTATAACCTACTTACTTATAGGAGTTTCTTTATACATATTTTATAAAATATTTAGCAATTTATTTTTATAACAATCACCCAGGTTGCCAAAAGGGACGCTTGAAATAGAATCTGAAAAAATATGAGGTTTTAAAAGCCTTTTTGACATGTCCGATAAAATCTATAAGAAAAGTTTAAAATATATTGCTAATTCTGTTTTTGTTATTACAGTAATATTAAAGGCAGCAGTTTAAAACTGCTGCCTTTAAGGTTTATAGTGTAAAACACCCTTTAGTTTTAATTTCTACCATCCCCTTTCAAAACTTATTTCGACTAGTCATCTATATTATGTCATAAGTCAAAAGCATTAGAAAGGTATAAAACGGTTTAAATTGTTCTCTTACTTATTTCCATATACAATCTTCTTTATAGTTTCATCACTAAGGAAAAATTTTTCAGCTAATTCTTCAATAGTAATATTACGTGCATATAGTTTAATAATTTCTCTGTTTCTACTGTCAATAGCTTTTCTAGCTCCGCTTAAAGCACCCCAAGCGGTTTTTTCTCCATTTTTAGGAATATAAATAAGGCCGCCCTCAATATATTTTTGAATTTCCTCTAATAGGTGGGACGGTAATATTTCTGCTGCATTTTTGTAACTCAAATAATAATACCTCCTGTTTATTATGGTTTTCCTTTAAGAATTGGAATTTGTTACCCATTAATATTCCCACCTTTCATAAATTTTTAATTATTTCTAATTATGATTTTATAATAATATTTGTTAGATTTCAAATTATTTTTTGTATTATTTTTTTAGGTCATGTTTTACAGAGTTTAATACCTTGCAAATAATTAATAGTATTAAAGTAGTATAAGCTTATGATTAAAAAAGCTACTATAATACTTATAAATATATTACCAAAAGTTTTTACACAAATCATATAAAGAAAAGTGACAATAAAGAATAATATTTTATAGTTTTAAAAAGGTGTATAAGCATATAAACTGGACAGTCAAAAGTTCTCTAATAAATTTAAAAAAAGATACCACTCCAACATGATTTTGTGGTATCCTTTAAATCTCTGAAACTACAAAGGAGATACGTCATGATCAGTGTCATATCTATAGGAATATTAAAGCTCTTAGCTCTTAAATTTTCATAACTTTTTACTGTCCAGGAAATAGAGTTTTGACACATTTTACCGCTTGAGAATATTGGTTACTCTGTTTTTAATGTGACAATAATGTTCGTTATCTCTAGTGATTTGTATTATAAATCAATGGAATGAAATTAATCTATTAAATATAATAAATACATAGTCTGTAATGAGTAAATACTGATTTTGTTAGGAGCGATTATATGAATTTGAAGAAGATTATGTGTTTATTTTTGATTTTTAGTACTTTTTTATCCATCAAGCCAAGTAATGCTTTTGCTGAATCCACGGATAAATCTGTTGATGATTTCACTCAGTTGGCAGATAAGTACATGAAAAAGGTGCTTGAAGAGTATCATGTGGCTGGAGCGGCTATTACCGTTGTAAAAGATGGAAAGATTTTTTTTGAAAAGGGTTATGGATATTCGGATGTAAGCAGAAAGTTACCCGTAGATCCAAATACTACAGCTTTTCAAATTGCTTCTGTTTCAAAGCTATTTACGGCAACTGCCGCGATGCAGATGGTAGAACAGGGGAAATTATGTCTTGATGAGGATGTGAATCATTATCTCACAGCGTTTAAAGTTGATAATCCTTTTTCTAAACCGGTTACCCTACGAAATTTATTGACCCATACTGCAGGACTAGATAATAAATTACCGCTTTACCTAAGAAGTTCAGGAGATATATTATTTGATTCCTTGGAGCCGTTGGAAAATGAACTTAAGAAAAATATGCCGTCTGTGATAAGAGAACCTGGAACTTTTTGCGAGTACAATGTTTACGGTATGGCTTTAGTAGGATATCTAGTAGAAAAAGTGTCAGGAAAACCGATAAATGAATATATAACGGATAATATCTTAAAACCTCTTGGCATGGAAAACTCATCATATGGCTTGACAGAGGCTGTTTTGGGTTCTATGACTAAGCCTTACAAAAATAAAGATGGTAAGTATATCGAAAGTACATACACATTAATCAGTGATCATCCTAGTGGTTCAATATGTGCTACAGCATCTGATATGGCTGCATTCCTGCTTATGCATCTTAATAACGGAGATTATAATGGGGTAAGAATACTAAATGATCATACGGCTATAAGTATGCATACCCATCAGTATCCCAGTGATGATAGGTTAACTGGTTATGGACTGGGATTTTATGAGGCAGTAAGAAATGGATGGAAAACAATTGAACATGGCGGGTATCTTCCTTCGTTCTCCTCTAAATTGACTATGCTACCAGAAAGAAAAATAGGGATGTTCATTGCTATAAATACGGATTCTAAGAGTAGTGGTAAAGTGTGTAATGAGTTTATTGATGAATTTTATAAGTTTTTTACTGACAAAGGGGACAATGCTAATAGAATATTAGAAGAAAATACTCCTTTAGATTTGGATATAGAAAAAATAAATGGTAGCTATATATTTGACGGATACGGACATTATGATGCCTCAAAACTAAAATCTGTACTGATTACATGCAAGCTGCAATGTGATAAGGATGGAAACCTAATGTTTACAGGTGGAGGTCTTAAGTTAAAATTTCAATATATAGGAGAAGGTTTTTTCTATAACAAAGAAAATGGTTATTATTGTAAAATAGCTGAGAAGGATAGCAAAATGGTTTTCAGCTTTCTAAGTTCTGATTATGAAAAAGTGCCTAGTATGGATAAAAAATGGTTCATGGTTACACTAGGATGCTTACCCCTAATACTATTATCAATAATATGGTTGTCTATTGACATCATTAGAAATAGAAGAAAACAGGACGTTAGGCATCTTATTCTAAAATGCATTTTATTATTATTGAGCGTTTTTATACTTGCGTATTTTGGATTGAATGGCTATATGGCATTTAAGAGTATGACGGCTGATACGTATATTGTTTTAAACTATATAATGCCATTAATATTTGTAGTATGCTGTCTTTCATTTTTACTAACAGTCGTTGCAGCAGTCTGGATTCTTAATTTGTGGATTAAAAAGAAATACACATTAGTGACGAGGTTATACTATTTTATACTCATTATAGCTGCTATAATTAACATAATATTTATGTATATAATGAATGGTTTTAGAATATAGTATTGGATACGTGCAAGACACCTGTGAGCCTATGCTAAATATGGGCACTGCACGAATAGCTAAAGATAAAAATAATGGTTGGACAATATATACATACGACGGAAATCCATCTGACCAATGGGACATCGTGGTATTTATAGCACAAAAAGGAAATGAAGTACTTGCCTATTAAATAATATTTAGGTGGTGGAACAGACAATGATAGCTGTTCCATCACTTTCGTTTACATAGCTTCCTTATAGACAGGAAAAATATCACGTACACTGTTCATCCATTGATTAAGTATATCTTCTAGACCCCAAGCTTTAGATCTGAAAAAGTGCATCATGTTGGAGTGTTATTTTTTAAAAATTTATTAGAGAACTTTTGACTGTCCAGTTTATAAACATGTAATTTTAAAAAATCCTTTATTGTGGTATCATAAGATTAGAAATAAAATAGATATTTTTAATCTAATAAAAAGGTGATATTTATGTTTAATATAGAAGAAGAATTAAAAAAGCTTCCAGATAAACCGGGAGTTTATATAATGAAGGATAGTAAAAATCAAGTAATATATGTTGGTAAAGCTATATCATTAAAAAAGAGAGTAAGACAATATTTTCAAGCTTCAAGCAGTAAAAGTGCTAAGGTAAAGTCTATGGTTCAAAACATTGAAGAATTTGAGTATATTATTACTGACACAGAGATAGAAGCTTTAATTCTAGAAGCTAATCTCATAAAAAAGCATAAACCTAAATATAATGTTTTGCTAAGAGATGATAAACATTTTCCATACATTAAAGTCACTACTAATGAGAAATTTCCTAGAGTATTAAAGGTTAGAAGTGTTCGTAAAGACAATGCAAAGTATTATGGACCATATATAAGTAATTATGCTGTTAATAATACATTAAATATTATTAATAATTTATACCCCATAAGAATTTGTAAGTTAAATCTAGATAAAGATTTAAATAAGACCAGACCCTGTTTAAATTATCATATAGGTAGATGTTTAGCTCCTTGTCAAGGTAATGTGAACAAAGATGAATATAAAGGTATGATAGATGAGATTATTATGTTTTTAAACGGAAAAGAAGATAAGCTTGTAGATATTATAGAGAATAAGATGAAAGAAGCTTCAAAAAATTTAGATTTTGAATCTGCTGCCAAATATAGAGATCAGATAAATTCTTTAAATCATATACTCGAAAAACAAAAAGTAATATCTACAAATTTAACTGACCAAGATATTATAGGCATGGCTAGAGGTAATGATGAGGTTTGTATCCAGATATTTTTTGTTAGAGCCGGTAAAATTATGGGTAGAGAACACTTTATTTTAACAGGAACAGACGATAAATCTATAGGAGAGATACTTAGTTCCTTTATCAAGCAGTTTTATCTGGGAGCTGCCTATGTTCCAAAAGAAATTCTTGTTGAGGATGAATTTGAAGATTTAGATACGATAGCTAAATGGTTGAGTGAAAAAAGAGGTTCTAAAGTAATAATGAAGATTCCTAAAAGAGGTGAGAAGAATAAGCTTGTTGATATGGTAAAGATGAATGCAAGACAAGCATTAGAACAATACAGTGATAGGCTTAAAAATAAAATAAAAAACAGTATAGAAGCTATTAAGGAGCTTGGTAAGTTATTAGGATTAGAAGAAGAACCAAAAAGGATTGAAGCATTTGATATTTCTAACATTCAAGGAGTAGATTCTGTAGGTTCTATGGTAGTATTTGAAAATGGTCTGCCTAAAAAGAGTGACTATAGAAAATTTAGAGTAAAATCCATTGTTGGGGCTAATGACTATGGCAGTATGGAAGAAATAGTTTATAGAAGGTTTAATAGAGGACTAGAGGAAAAAAAACTTTTAAATGAAAACAAAATCCGTATAGAGAGTTTTTCAGTATTTCCAGACTTAATAATGATGGATGGTGGTAAAGGTCAAGTTAATATAGCTAAGAAAGTACTTAATGAACTTAATATTGAGATACCTGTATGTGGTCTTGTAAAGGATGATTTTCATAGAACAAGAGGAATTATTTATGAAGGTAAGGAAATAAACATATCTGCCAATGATAAAACATTTAAGCTTATAACAAGAATACAGGATGAAGCTCATAGATTTGCTATTAGCTATCACAGAAGTTTAAGAGATAAAACAATGTTTAAGTCAGTTTTAGATGACATCAAAGGTATTGGAGATAAGCGTAAAAAAGCATTGCTAAAAAGTATGGGGTCAGTAGAAGATATAAAAAAAGCATCTATCCAAGAGCTTGCATCTGTAGACGGAATGAATAAATCTATTGCAGAAAAAGTATATAACTTTTTTCATCAAGAGAATAGGAGGTAAGAATGAAATCAGTAAGCATTGATAGACTCGTAGATGATTTAAAGCTTCAAATAATATATAAGTCCAAAAACTCAGATATTAAAATTACAAATAGTGATTTAAACAGACCGGGATTACAGTTGACCGGATATTTTGATTATTTCCCCTTTAAAAGAATACAGCTAATAGGAAGAGTTGAATGGACTTATTTATCTACCCTAGATGAGTACACTAAGGATAAAAGACTTGAAAAACTATTTCAGTATGATACACCAGCCATAATAATTACCAGAAATCTTAAAATATATCCACAGATGTTGAAATATGCAGAGAAATATGATAGAACTTTATTAAGAACAGATATAGGTACAACAAAGTTTATAACTAAGGTTATGAACTATCTTGATGATATGATGGCACCTGAGACTACAATACATGGAGTTTTATTGGAAGTTTGCGGAATGGGTGTGTTAATTATAGGGAAAAGTGGTGTAGGGAAAAGCGAAACTGCTTTGGAGCTTATAAAAAGAGGTCATCGTCTAGTAGCAGATGATGCTGTTCAGATTAAAATAGTTGATGAAGTAAAACTTAAAGGAACATCACCTGAGCTTATAAGACATTTTCTAGAGATAAGAGGTATTGGAGTCATAGATATAAAAAGACTATTTGGTGTAGGAGCAGTAAAGAAGTACGAAAATATAGACATTGTTGTTGAACTGGAGCTGTGGGATGAAAGGAAGCAGTATGATAGGCTTGGTTTAGATGAGCAGTATATAGATATATTAGGAATAAATGTTCCTAAATATGTTGTTCCAGTGAGATCAGGCAGAAATTTAGCCATGATTGTTGAGGTTGCAGCCAGAAATAATAGAGAAAAGCAGCTAGGGTATAATGCTGCCCATAAGCTGAATAATAATATTATAAATAAGATGAACAAATAGAGAGGAGCTTAATATTGAAATATTTAGTAGATACCCATTGTCATTCTTTGGCAAGCGGACACGCATATAGTACAATTCAAGAAATTGCCAAAGAGGCTAACAATAAAGGATTGAAAATGGTTGCAATAACAGACCATGGGCCTAATATGCCGGGAGGTCCTCATATCTTTCATATTGCAAATCAGAGAGTAATTCCCAATAAAATACATGGAGTTGAGATATTAAAAGGAGTAGAAGCCAATATAATTGATTATGATGGAAATTTAGATATTCCCGAAAGAATTATAAAAGCATTGGACTTTGTTATAGCATCTTTACATGATGTGTGCTTAGAGCCGGGAAATATTGATGAAAATACCAGAGGAATTATGAGAGCTATGGAAAATCCTTTCGTTGATGCAATAGCTCATCCGGGTAATCCAAATTTCCCAATACATATGGAAGCTGTAGTCTTAAAAGCAAAGGAAACCGATACACTCATTGAGATTAACAACAGCTCACTGCAACATAAAGGTAGTAGAGCCGGGAGTTTAGAGAACTGCATAACTATAGCAAAGTTATGTAAAGAACATAACGTATCTATTACAGTTGGCAGTGATGCTCATATTTCTTTTGCTGTAGGAAAATTTGATAAGGCAATTGAGATACTTAGTAATATAAACATGCCTAAAGAATTAATAATGAATTTAGATCCTGATAAATTTAAACAGTATCTCCAATCAAAGGGGAAGATAAGATTTATGGAGAGTAGTCATTCTCCTAAAGTGTAAAAAACTATTTTTTTTTAACAAATTATAAAACCCCTGTTGTTGACTTTCTAAATATAGTTTAATATACTATAAAGTATGAAGTATGTTAATAAATAATCAAAATATTGTATAAACTAAATAAAGGGGGTCACTAGATGACTAATAAAGTAATGAAAACTATGGATGGTAATACAGCTGCTTCATACGTTTCTTATGCTTTTACAGATGTAGCAGCTATATATCCAATAACTCCTTCATCAGATATGGCACAATACGTTGATGAATGGGCTGCTCATGGAAAGAAGAACATTTTTGGACAAACAGTTAATGTAACAGAGCTTCAATCAGAGAGTGGAGCTGCTGGTGCTGTACATGGTTCGCTACAAGGTGGTGCCTTGACGACTACATATACAGCTTCTCAAGGTCTTCTGTTAATGATACCTAATATGTATAAACTTGCGGGTGAATTATTACCAGGAGTTTTTCATGTTAGTGCACGTGCAGTTGCTACTCATGCACTTTCGATATTTGGAGACCATTCTGATGTAATGTCGGCAAGACAAACAGGATTTGCTATGATAGCATCTGGTAGCGTTCAAGAGGTTATGGATCTTGGAGGTACTGCTCACCTAAGTGCAATAAAATCAAGAGTACCTTTCTTACACTTCTTTGATGGATTTAGAACGTCACATGAGGTTCAAAAAATTGAAGTAATTGACTATGAAGAATTTGACAAATTATTAGACCATGATGCAATAAATGAATTTAGAAAGAGATCATTAAACCCGGAGCATCCTGTAACTAGAGGTACGGCTCAAAATCCTGATATTTTCTTCCAAGCTAGAGAATCATCAAATAAATACTATGAAGCAGTGCCGGACATAGTAGCTGATTACATGAAAGAAATAAGTAAGATAACTGGTAGAGATTATAGACCATTTAACTATTATGGAGCAGAAGATGCAGAAAGAATAATAATAGCTATGGGTTCAGTTATAGAAACAGCAGAAGAAACTGTAGACTATTTATTAGCAAAGGGAGAAAAAGTTGGATTAATTAAGGTTCGTTTATACAGACCTTTTTCACCTAAATATTTCTTTGATGTACTGCCAAGTACTGTTAAGAAAATAGCTGTTCTTGATAGAACTAAAGAACCAGGCTCATTAGGAGAACCACTATATCAAGATATAAGAACACTGTTCTATGGGAAGGAAAACGTTCCTACGGTTGTAGGAGGGCGTTATGGATTAGGTTCAAAAGATACAACTCCTTCTCAAATTAAGTCTGTATTTGACAACTTAAAACAAGAAGAACCTAAAGACGGATTTACTATAGGAATAGTTGATGATGTTACTCATACATCGTTACAAGCAAATGAAGAAATTCAAACTGTACCAAAAGGAACTATCAGTTGTAAGTTCTGGGGAATTGGCTCAGATGGTACTGTTGGTGCTAATAAAAATGCTATCAAAATCATTGGGGATAAGACTGAAATGTATGCTCAGGGATATTTCTCCTATGATAGTAAGAAATCTGGTGGAGTAACAGTTTCTCACTTAAGATTTGGTAAGAAACCTATTAAGTCTACTTATCTAATAAATAAATCAGACTTTATTTCCTGTTCAATGCAGTCATATGTAGATCAATATGATATATTAAAGGGATTAAAAGATGGAGGAACTTTCCTTCTTAACACTTTATGGTCTCATGACGAACTAAACGAAAAATTACCTGCTTCAATGAAGAAATATATTGCAGACAACAACATTAATTTCTACACAATAAATGCTACAAAAATTGCTTCAGAAGTAGGATTAGGAAATAGAACTAATATGGTTATGCAGTCTGCATTCTTTAAATTGGCTGAGGTTATAGACATTAATGATGCTGTTAAATATTTAAAGGATGCTATAATTGAGAGTTACGGAAACAAAGGTGACAAGATAGTTAACATGAACAACCAAGCTGTAGATAAAGGTATAGAAGCAATATCTAAAGTTGAAGTACCAGCTTCATGGAGTAATGCAAATGCAGAAGAACAAGCAGCAGCTACAGCAGATGAGCCTGACTTCATTAAAAATATATTAAGACCTATAAACAGACAAGAGGGAGATTTACTTCCGGTTAGTACTTTTGTAGGTGCAGAAGATGGAACTTTTGAAAATGGTAGTTCTGCATATGAAAAACGCTGTATTGCAGTAGATGTACCAGAGTGGCAGATGGATAAATGTATACAATGTAATCAATGTTCATTTGTATGTCCTCATGCCGCTATAAGACCATTCTTATTAAATGAAGAAGAAAAGGCAGAAGCACCAGCATCTTTTGAAACTAAGAAAGCACTAGGAAAAGGGTTAGAAGGATTAGAATATAAGATTCAAGTTAGTCCGCTAGACTGTACTGGATGTGGAAACTGTGCTGACATTTGTCCTTCTAAACAGAAGTCATTAATTATGAAGCCTGTTGAAACTCAAATTGACCCGGAAGTTGAAAACTGGAACTATGCTGTAACAATTTCTGAAAAGAGAGATCTGATGAAATTAGAAACCATCAAAGGAAGTCAATTTGCACAGCCTCTACTTGAATTCTCGGGAGCATGTGCCGGTTGTGGAGAAACTCCTTATACTAAGATTATTACTCAATTATATGGAGATAGAATGTTAATAGCAAATGCTACAGGATGTTCTTCAATCTGGGGTGGTTCTGCTCCTTCAACACCGTATTGCAAGAATTCTGAAGGCAAAGGACCGGCTTGGGCTAATTCATTATTTGAAGATAATGCTGAGTATGGTTATGGTATGGCACTTGGTATTAATAAAATAAGAGAAAGCCTTGAAATTAGAATGAGAGAATTAGCTGATTTAGAAGTAGCTCAAGAGATTAAAGATGCTTGTAATGATTGGGTTATGAGCATGAATGATGCAAAAAGCTCTAAGGCTGCAACATATAAGCTTCTTCCATTACTAAATAGTAATGTCGAAAATGAAAGAGCTAAGCAAATTCTTAAAGAAATTGAAGATAAAAAAGATTATTTAATTAAGAAATCAGTATGGATTGTAGGTGGAGACGGCTGGGCTTATGACATCGGTTACGGTGGATTAGACCATGTACTAGCATCAGGAGAAAACGTAAACGTATTAGTATTTGATACTGAGGTTTATTCTAATACTGGCGGTCAATCATCAAAAGCTACTCCAACGGCAGCAGTTGCAAAGTTTGCTGCTTCCGGTAAGAAGGTTAAAAAGAAAGATTTAGGTCTAATGGCAACTACTTATGGTTATGTATACGTAGCTCAAGTTGCTATGGGTGCTAATCAAAATCAATTTATGAAGTCTTTAGTTGAAGCTGAAAGCTATGACGGACCTTCAATTATAATTGCATATGCACCATGTATTAACCATGGAATTCAAGGTGGTATGAGTAAAGCTCAAGAACAGCAGAAGCATGCTGTAAATGCAGGCTACTGGCACTTATGGAGATACAACCCGCTTCTAAGTGAAGAAGGTAAAAATCCATTTGTTCTAGATTCAAAAGAACCTACTGTTTCATTCCAAGACTTCTTAAAGAGTGAGGTTAGATATACTTCACTAGAGAAGTCATTCCCACAGGTTGCTGGTGCTTTATTTAAGAAAGCTGAATCTGATGCTAAAGAAAGATATGAGAACTATAAGCGTTTAGCTGATTCTAAGTAAGAATTATTGCATAAATTAAGTAAAATCAAGGTCTGCTCTCAAGAGCAGACCTTTACTTATTTTTTGATAAATAATTTTTTCTTTTACTAAAATACCGGACAATTAAAACAAATGTACTTACCATTAAAATTGAAACCATTAGAATAACTTTCTCGAGAAATATACTCAATATTCCAACTAAAAATTCAATGCATCCCAATAAAGCTTTAGAAACAATAATTAAAAATTACAATTTCTGTTCCTATCCCTAAAGAGCCATGACATTAATTCATATAGTCCTTTCGTCCTATTTATTATTTTTAGGGAAAAACAACAAGATTCTACAAAAAACGTAATGAAAATTTATTAAAATATAATTAAAAATTTTTACTTGAAAACAAATACGAAATCTCATAAAGAGTTAATGTATTTAATCAGGTAGAGTAATTTTAAACATAATATACAAGGAGTGTAGATAATGGAAAGGGACAAAACTAATAAATCTCCTTTGACCGCATGGTTTCTTGGAGCAAAATCAGAAAATAAAGAAAGATGGAAAAAATCAATTAATAACATTTTATCAGATTATATTTACTGGAGAAAAAATTATTTCCCTGAAGACCCGATTATTTTAAGTGAAAATCAGAAAAGAGCAAATGATTACTGGTTTGATAATTTAAATTATGAACTTGATTCGTTACTAAACAAGCTAAAGGCACATTATCCATTTTATTCTCCGAGGTATATGGCTCATATGATGTCTGAACAAACATTGCCTTCTATATTAGGTTACTTTGCAGGATTACTTTATAATCCTAACAATGTTACTGATGAAGCTGCACCTATAACTGTTGATCTTGAACTGGAATTTGGAAGAGAGATAGCGAAAATGTTAGGATTTAATCCTAAAAAATCTTGGACACATATCACATCAGGTGGAACTGTCGCTAATATTGAGGCACTTTGGGTTGCTAGAATGGTACAATTTCATCCCCTTATGATTCAAGAATATTGTCTTAAGAACAATATTGATTTCAAAATAAACAATCCTAATTCAACATACAAGACAGATATAACTAAAATAAATTGTAAGACTTTAATTTCCTTAAATCCGGATGACTATATATATATGACAAGAAAATTGATTAATCATATAAATATAACTTCTGATAAAACAAAAACAGAAATACAGAAGGATTTAAATAACTTTATGGTAAAAAGCAAATATAATATTAATAATAAAGGTTATTACTCAGTTATTCAAAATCTTAAACTTAAACCGGTAATTATGGTATCTGCATCAGCACATTATTCTATTAAGAAAACAGCTAATTTATTAGGTTATGGAGAAGATAGCGTTAGACTGATTCCAATTGATAAAAATTTTAGAATGGACATCAAAGAACTTAAAAAAGAATTAATGAATTTGAAAGAAGATGAGTATGTTGTGTGCGTAATAGGAGTAGCTGGAACGACAGAAGAAGGTTCAGTAGATCCGATACATAAGATAAAACAAATAAGAGATGAGTTTGAAAAACAACATAATATGTCTTTTTGGATACATATAGATGCTGCATGGGGAGGATATATACGTACTTTATTTATTGATGATAAAATTAAAGAATTAAGTAATTACTCTATAGAAGATAAGATAGAATACTATATTAACAATTTAAATATAACAGAAGAATTTATGTTTAAATACTATTCGGATAAAGTTGAGAATAATATTGCTAATAATAAAAAAAGTAATTATGGACCTAAAACTTTAAAAGTTAAATGGGATGATAATGAAGTAATTAAGTCTTTTATTGCTTTTGAAGCTGCTGATTCTATAACTGTAGATCCTCATAAATTAGGATATGTTCCTTATCCGGCAGGTGTAATTGCATTTAGAAATGGTTTAGTAACCGAATTAATAAAACAACGAGCTCAATATATTTCTGATAAAGATGATAAAGATATTGATGATTATGAGATAACAAAGATTGGTCCTTATATACTTGAAGGCTCTAAACCCGGAGCCAGTGCTGCATCTTGCTGGCTGGCAGCAAAGTGCATACCGTTAGATATAAATAATCATGGGAAAATCATTAAAACTACCTTACTTAGTGCTAAAAAATTACAACAATATCTATTTGAACATAAGAATCTATTTGAAAGAGTTGATAAAGAATTATTTGGACATAAAAAATGTAAATATCCGTTTACTTTTATGCCATTATATGAAAACTGTGATACAAATGTAATATGTTTTATAGTCAAACCTATGAGATGGAAAAAAGATAATTTAGTAACTTGGTACAGCAGTCAGGAAAATGATAAAGCATCTTATGATATAAACATGTTAAATGAATTAAATAGAAAGTTATATAACAAACTTACAATAAAAAATATTAAATCCAAAAAAATTCCTCCATATTCTCAAGATTTTTTTGTATCAAGAACAACTATTGAACATACACAATATTCTGCTGACTCTATTTGCAGTTTATTTAATCATGATAAGTTAAATATTGATAAGACACAATATAAGGAAGAGGGCTTGTTTGTACTGAGGTCAACTATTATGAATCCATGGTATCATACTTCAATTTTAGGAAATGAGTACAAAGATCAATCTTTTGATTATTTTTATGAGTTTATTAAGGTACTGCATAAACATAGTAGAGAAATCATAGAACAGTTTTTAATTGAAACTGAATTGAAAAAATCTAATATGGAATTAGCAGCAACAAGTGAAGAGTTAAACAACTACACATTTATTTCATTATTTAGTAATACATCGAAAAATAGTAATTAAAAAATATTTCAATACATCTTAAATTTTAAATACAGGAAATTAGATATAGATTCTCTATTACCTTTATCAGATTTATAAGCTAAAAGCTTGTAAATCCAAAAAGGTTAGAGAATCCTTTTTATACTCCTATTTTAAAACATAAAGATAATTTTTCAGGAATATCTATTATCTATGGGGGTGTCTTTTATGTTAGGAAAAACTAAAAAAATAATAAAATGTATACTGTCTATAATATTGATTTTGTTTATAATTGGATGGCCCATATATAATATAGCTTTAAATAATATAGAAATAAATCAAGAAGATATATCTAAGGGAGATGAGTGGAAGGGTATTATTACAATATGGGATTTTCCAAGGCTTAATGTAGAAACAGGCAGCAGGTATGGATGGATTATTCAGAAAATCAAGAAGTTTGAAAAGGATAATCCCGGTGTTTATATAAGGTTAGAAACAATTAATTGGAATACAGGACCATTTAAATTGGAGTCAGGATTAAGAACCGGTAATTTACCTGATATTGCTCCCATTACTAATGATTTCATATATCTTAAAGACAATGTATTAGAACCTTTAGATTCATACTTTTCAGACAACGAAAAACAGAGATTTAAATATCAGGCCATGAAAGCTGTAACATATGACAAAACCATGTGGGCAGTCCCATGTATGATGACTACTTATGCAATGTTTTTAAACCTAGACTTATTTAGAGAAAGAGGTATAGATCCTCCACTAGATGGAAATTGGACGTATGAAGAATTTGTAGAGAAAATGCAAAAGCTAACTTATGATTCTGACAATGATGGTAAAATAGATAAATATGGTTTTGTTTCGTTTGTAAAACCTAATTATTATAATCTATGGGGTATAATATTAAGTGATGGTGGAGAGTTGATTAATAAAAACGGCGATTATAGCTTTTTTGGTCAGAAAGCAATTAAAGGGTTAAATAAAGTAGTTGATTTAAAACATAAACATAAAGTAACCCCTGAAAATTTTGGTACACTCAATGAAAATGAAGCTTGGGAATTATTTTATAAAGAGAAAAAAGTTGCAGTTTATCCAACTGGTACGTGGGCTGTCAGAGTTTTAGAAAATTTAAACAGGAAAGGAGAAGGTTTTGATTTTACTGTAGCTAACTATCCAATAGGAGATAGAAAATTACCGGTATCTCTAAATAATAGTGTGGTATCCTATGGTGTATTTAAGCAAGAGGACAAAGAAAAATTAGATATGTGTGTGAAATTCTTGAAATTTCTAGTTCAGGATAACTATCAAAAAGACTTAGATGACTTAGGAATGTTTCCTGCTAAGTCAGGTATAAGAGGTATATATGAAAATAATCCAAAAATGAAAAGATTAGAAGATTGCTTAGCATATACTCAAATTTTACCTTTACATAGAGAATGGAAAGATATTGATAGAATATTACAGTCACAGATAAGAATGGCATTAATTGGTGAAAAATCTGGTGAAGACGCTTTAGACGAAGCAAGAAACCAAATTAACCAGTTATTAAAGTAGATTATGTTGTTTATACTAGGAAAAAAAGTTATACTTAAAGTATATATGATAAGTTTAAATGTTTTTTAATGAAGTTATTAATTAATTTCGTATCATAAAAAATGGAGTTGATAATTGTGCATAAAATGGAAATGTTAAAACTGCTTAAAGATATTGTTAAAAAAGAAAATATTTTAATTGATGAACCTATGAAAGAACATACTTACTTTAAAATTGGAGGTCCTGCTGACATACTAATACTCCCACATACAGTAGATGAAATATTAAAATTAATAAAGATTTGTAAAGAAAATAATATTAATTATCATATAATAGGAAATGGAACTAATTTATTAGTTAGAGATAAAGGTATCCGAGGGGTAGTTATAAAAATTGATAAAAATTTAGATAAAATTGAAGTTGATGGGAATAAAATAACTGCACAAGCCGGATGTTTATTATCAAGGATAGCAAAAGTTGCACTCGAAAATTCTTTAACAGGATTTGAAGGATGCAGTGGAATTCCCGGGTCACTAGGTGGTGCAGTTGCCATGAATGCAGGAGCATACGGCACAGAGATAAAAGATGTAGTTACTAAGGTAAAATGTATAGATGACAATGGTAAACTAGTTGAATATTCAAATGATGAGATGTATTTTAGTTATAGACACAGTAGAGTTCAAGACGAAGACCTAATAGTATTGGAAGCAGATATAGAACTTAAAAAAGGCAATTATGATAAAATTAAAGAAGCTATGAATGAGTTAACTGATAAAAGAAACTCTAAGCAGCCTATAACTATGCCTAGTGCAGGAAGTACTTTTAAAAGACCTAAAGGAGATTATGCATCTAGATTAGTAGATGTCTCAGGATTAAAAGGTGTTAGATATGGCGATGCACAAGTATCTGATAAGCATTGCGGGTTTGTAGTAAATACAGGCAATGCTACTTGTGATGATGTTTTAAATCTTATAAAATTTATTCAAAAAACTATTAAAGATAAGCATAATATTGACCTTGAGCCAGAAGTTAGAATAATTGGAGAAGAATAGGAGAGAAAAATCTATGAAGATATATGCTGATTATCATACTCATACAGTTTATAGTCACGGCAAAGGGACAATAAGGGAAAATGTTGAAAGTGCTATAAAGAAAGGCCTAAAAGAGATAGCAATAACTGACCATGGACCTGGGCATATAGGCTTTGGCGTGAAAAAAAGCAAAATAAAGGAAATGAGAAGAGAGATTGATAAGCTTAATAAGGAATACCAAAATATAAAAATATTAATGGGATTAGAATGTAATATTATAAGCTATGATGGAGAAGTTGATGTTGATGATGAAATATTAGAGCATTTAGATATTTTGTTAGTTGGATTTCATATGGGAGCTAAGTTTAATACCCTAAAAGATAATTATAGGATGTATGTACTAAACTATATTGGGAAATTTTCTAAGACTATAGACAAGAAAGCGAGATATTTTAACACTTCTGCTCTAATAAAAGCTATAAAAAGATATGATATATACTTAATAACGCATCCGGGAGCTAAGGTAAATATAGATACAAGAGAACTTGCTAAGGCAGCAGCTAAAGAAGGAACAGCATTAGAGATAAATTCCAGTCATGGACATTTATCTTTAGAGTATTTAAAAATTGCCATGAAAGAGGACGTTAAGTTTATTATAAGCAGTGATGCACACACCCCTGAAGATGTGGGTAATGTTGAATCTGGTATAGATAGAGCTGTTAAAGCCGGATTAACATCTGAGCGTATAATAAACGCTGTAGAGTAAAGGAGTGTTGTAAATGGAATTTGTAATTATAACTGGATTATCAGGAGCAGGAAAAAGTCAAGCTATTCGAGTCCTAGAGGATATAGGTTTTTATTGTATGGACAACCTTCCGCCTGCACTACTGCCAAACTTTGCTGAATTATGTTATCAATCAAAAAGAAATATTGATAAAGTTGCAGTAGTAGCTGATATAAGAGGAGGAAAGTTTTTTGATGACTTATTTAAGAGCCTTGATATACTGCACTCTCATGGTTTTCAGTACAGGATTTTATTCTTTGAAGCTGTAGATGAAGTTCTTATAAAGAGATTTAAAGAATTAAGAAGACCACATCCTTTAAGCTTAAATGGTAGAATTATTGATGGAATCAGTCTGGAAAGACAAAAACTTTCTGAGGTTAAAGAAAGAGCAAATGACATAATTGACACTTCAAACTTAACCATAGGACTATTAAAAGAAGAAATAAGAGCAATCTTTTTAGAAGGCAAAGAAGCAGATAATCTTACAATATCAATTATATCCTTTGGATTTAAGGGAGGTCTGCCTCTAGATGCAGATTTGGTTTTTGATGTGAGATTTTTACCCAATCCTCATTATATTAAAGAGTTAAAAGATTATACAGGAAACGATAAATGTGTAAAAGACTATGTATTGCAATGGCAAGAAACTAAAATATTTATTGAGAAGCTTACAGATATGATAGATTTTTTAATCCCTCTTTATATAAAAGAAGGTAAATCTCAGTTGGTTATCGGCATAGGATGTACAGGAGGGAAGCATAGGTCTGTAACTATTGCCAACGTTCTTTATGAAAATTTAAAAGATAAAAGTAGAAGAGTAATTATAAATCATAAGGATTGTAAAAGACTTTAAAGGAGTAATAAAATGGGTATTCTAAAATGGTTAAAACCCGGGTTAGGTATAAAGAGATGGATAGTTATTTTTATTATAGGGACATTAAGCTTAGGAATTGGATTATCTAACATATTAAATAAACTCTTATATGAAATCAACAGTTTAATTGCAATTGAACCTATTTTAATAATTATAGGTGTTGTATTAATAATAGTATCACTTAGGAGGGGAATAATATCAATTCTAAAGGTTTTTTATAAAAATAAGAAAAACATACCCTTAAATACAAATTTAGCTCATGAATTGCTTTATAAAAATAGAATTCTTACTAAAAAACCTAAGATTGTAGTAATAGGAGGAGGTACTGGCTTATCAATTCTGTTAAGGGGATTAAAAAACTATACTTCTAATATAACCGCCATAGTTACTGTAGCTGACGATGGAGGAGGATCAGGTATTCTAAGGGAAGATTTAGGTATGCTACCCCCGGGAGATATTAGAAGCTGTATTTTGGCTTTAGCTAATACTGAGCCTACAATGGAAAAGCTTTTACAGCATAGATTTAAAGAAGGAAAGCTTAAAGGACAGAGCTTTGGAAATCTTTTTATAGCTGCAATGAACGAAGTTTATGGAAATTTTGAAACAGCTATAAAGGAGATGAGTAATGTATTGGCTGTAACGGGAAGGGTTCTTCCTATGACGCTTGAAGATGTTGAACTCTTTGCAAAACTTAAAAATGGTAGAGTAATAAAAGGTGAATCCAATATAGCACATAAAAACAAAGAAATAGGAAGTAAGATTGACAAGGTGTTTATTAAACCACAAAAGTGTAAACCGCTTAAGGAATCTTTAAAGGCTATTGAAACCGCTGAATGTATAGTATTAGGTCCCGGAAGTTTATATACGAGTGTTATACCAAATCTTTTAATAGAAAGTATCTCATATAAAATTTCTAAATCTAAAGCTGTAAAGATTTATATATCTAATGTAATGACTCAACCCGGCGAAACAGATAATTATAATGTCGTAGATCATATAGATTCTATAATTGATCATAGTAATAAAAATATTCTGGATTATGTAATTGCTAATACTGAACGTATTCCTCACAGTACTTTAGAAAAATACTATCAAGATGGAGCTAGACCTATTTTTTTAACTAAAGAACAGGAGAACTCTCTAAACGAGAAAGATATTAAAGTTATAAAAGACAGATTAGTTGATATAAAAAATAACTATATAAGACATGATACTGTAAAAGTTAGTAAAATTATTATGGATATAATAACAAAGACAAAGAATGGTGATTATTAATAAATATCAATATATTAAAAGGATTTTAATTGTAGCTCTAGAATAATATATATAGTTAAACTTAAATGAACAAGAGGAGGTATTTTTTAATGTATGATAAAATGGCTGAGCCATATAGAATTAAGATGGTTGAAAAAATTAGGCTAATTCCTAGAGAAGAAAGAGAAAGAAAGATTAAAGAAGTTGGGTACAATCAATTTGGATTAAAGAGTGAAGATATTTTTATAGACCTTCTGACTGATAGTGGAACTGGAGCTATGAGTGATAATCAATGGGCTGGATTAATGCTAGGAGACGAATCCTATGCAGGGAGCAGAAATTATTATAATTTACAAGATAGTGTAAATGATATAATAGGTTATAAATATTTTGTACCTACCCATCAAGGTAGAGGTGCTGAAAACGTTTTATTCCCGTTATTGATTCAGGAGGGGCAATCTGTATTAGGAAATATGCATTTTGATACTACTAAGGCACATATAGAACTTAAAGGCGGCAGAGCAGTGAATCTGGTAATTGATGATGCTTTTGAAACTCAAAAAGAACATCCGTTTAAGGGCAACTTTGATATTCATAAGCTAACAAACTTTATAGAAGATAATGGAGTAGAAAAATGTGCTTTTATATTAATTACAGTTACATGTAATAGTGCAGGAGGTCAGCCTGTTTCTATGGAAAATATAAAAGCAGTTAAAGAAATTGCTGACAGGTATGGTCTAAGAGTTTTCTTTGATGCAGCAAGATTTGCTGAAAATGCTTATTTCATAAAGCAAAGAGAAAAAGGATACGAAAATAAATCTATTGTTGAAATAATTAGAGAGATGTTTTCTTATGGTGAAGGACTTACGATGAGTGCTAAAAAAGATGGCCTAGTAAATATGGGTGGTATGATTGCTATTAAAGAAGATGAGAATCTTTATGAAGGTGCAAGGAAGATGGTTATTCCTATGGAAGGATTTCCAACATATGGAGGTCTGTCGGGAAGAGATATGGAAGCCTTAGCCAGAGGGCTAAGAGAAGTAGTAGAAGAAGACTATCTTCAAACAAGAATCGGTCAGGTTGAATATCTTGGCAGGAAACTGGATGAAGCCGGTATACCAATTCAAAAGCCGGTAGGAGGGCATGCTGTATTTGTAGATGCAAAAAAAATGCTTCCTCACATTCCTTATAATCAATTTCCTGCTCAAGCATTATGTGTAGAACTATATATTGAAGCTGGAATTAGAGCAGTAGAGATAGGTTCATTCCTATTAGGCAGAGACCCTGATACTAAAGAACAGCTTAAGTCTCCATTAGAACTATTGAGATTAACTATACCTAGAAGAATGTATACCAACAATCATATGGATGTTATAGTTGAAGCGTTTAAAAACATAAATAAGAAAAAAGATCAATTAAAAGGATATGATTTCACTTACGAACCGGAAGTACTAAGACATTTTATAGCTAGGTTAAAGCCTGTAGAATAAAAAAATGCGGCAAGAAACTGCCGCATTTTTTTATTCTAAGCATGGCACACACACTTTTACTCTCTTATTGGTAAACATTTCTTTTACTTTAACATCTACTCCATAGACATCTCTTAACATTCCTTCTGTAATTACTTCTTTTGGCTTTCCAATTTTAGTGAATTTACCTTTGTTAAACACAATCACCTTATTTGCACATAAGAAAACATGGTCTGGAGAATGAGTAGTCATGATGATAGCCATATCTTTTTTACTTAGTTTTTTAATTTGGTTTAGAACCTTAACTTGATTACCAAAATCTAAATTAGACGTTGGTTCATCCATAATAAGTAACTTTGTTTTTTGTGTAATAGCTCTTGCTATAAGTACCATTTGTCTTTCGCCGCCACTTATTTCTGTATAAAGTTTATGTGCTAAATGTAAGATTCCTAGCTGTTTTAGTGAATCATAAGCTATTTCTTTATCTTTTTTTCCCGGACCTTTAAAATAATTACTATAAGGATTTCTTCCCATTATAACCACATCAAATACACTAAATGAAAATCCTGATTGATGAGCTTGAGGTACATAAGCAATTTTTTTAGCCAATTCTCTTCTTGATATACGCTTTATATCTTTATTGTCTAAAAGCACCTGACCTTTTTGTATAGGTAAAAAACCTAAAATACTTTTAAAAAAAGTTGTTTTTCCTACGCCATTAGGGCCTAATAAACATAATATTTCTCCACATTCAATTTTAAACGAAATATTTTCTATAATATTTTTTTTACCATATCCACAACTTACGTTTTTTATATCTAAAATCATTCCCAACTCCTCCTTGCTTTCAACAATAAATATAAGAAGAAAGGAGCACCAATAATTGATGTCAGTATGCCAAGAGGTATTTCTATTGGAAAAACAGCTCTTGAAATATTGTCAACAATAAGTAAATATATACCTCCAATAACTAGTGACGTTGGAATTAAATAATTATTATTAGGTCCAACAATCATTCTTGTAATATGTGGAATAATTAAACCGACCCATCCTATAATGCCACATATAGAAATACAAGCAGACGTTGCAATAGTTGAGGCTATTATAATAAGAATTCTTATCTTTTCAGTTTCAATACCTAGTGATTTTGCTTCTTCTTCACCAAAAGTCATAACATTTAATTTCCATCTTAACAAAATCATTGGAACTACCCCTATAATAACAGGAATACATAGTTTTAAAAAATCATTTGAATCCACACTTGAAAAGCTTCCCATCAGCCAGAAAGTAATCTCTGGTAATGAATCATTCGGATCGGCTAAGTATTTTGTTATAGATATAAACGATTTAAATAATGTACCCACTATCATACCTGAAAGAATTAAAATAATAATTTTACCGCTACTACCTTTGCTTACAACCTTTCCGATTGTCAACGTAACAAACACTGCAAGAACTCCGAACGAAAAAGCAAAGATTTGGACACTCCAAAAGCTTAAATCTAGCAATAAAGCTAATGCAGCACCAAATCCTGCTCCAGATGTTACCCCTAGTAAATCAGGTGATACCATTGGATTTTTAAACATGCTTTGATAAGATGCACCTGCTATTGATAGTGTTCCTCCAACCAAAACTGCTGTAAAGATTCTTGGTCCTCTTACATTAAACAAAATAGTTTCTGCTATTGCTGCATTTTCTTTTATCATAAATTTATTAATGACAGCATCTATCATTTCTTTATATGATAAATTATATCTTCCAAGCATCAAAGATACAATGATTAGACCAATAAGAAACATGATAAGGGTAATGAATATCAGTTTATTATGATTTTTGTTTTCCAGACTTTCTTTCTTGTTAATCAATTTAGATACAATATTACGCTCCATAGAAATCACCACCCTGTTTTTGTCATAAATTAAAGCTTCTGTAAAACCTAATGTTATATATAGTTGGTTTTATTGTTGCAGTAATGTTTTTATTTCTTCTTCACTTAAATCATAATTATAAAAGAGATTAAAAAATTCTTTAACTTCTTGTTTCATGTCAATATCATAGATTTCTGGATAGAGGATATTACCTAACCATTTTACACCAATAATTCTATTAACAGATGGAGGTCTGTCAAACCAGTTAAAAGGTGAATAAGGTATAGTGTATACTTTGTCATTTTTAACTGCATCTATAGCAGCCCACGTTTCCTCATTTTTTATAGTTTCAAGTGCAGTTGTTTTTCTACTTCCACTATGACCTACAATAATTACTTCCGGATTCCATGTTAATAGTTGTTCTATAGATACAGTAACACTTTTTCCCTCTCCGCTGCCTTTTCCACTGCCTTGACTGTCTTTATTTAAAACCGCTACATTTTCTCCACCAACTAAATCCAATACTTCTGCATGAGGAGAACCTTTAACATCTGTTGTTAATCCGTTATCTTCTCTTGCATAATATACTTTTACCTTTTGGTCTATTAGTGCTGATTTTTCTTTAGCATATTCATAAGTCTTTTTAGAGTACGTTCCAAGTCTTTGAGCTTTTTCTGTTTCATTAAATACCTTACCTAAAAATTCATACGCTTTATCATAATTTGTAATATTAGCTTCAACAACAATAACAGGTACATTTAGTCTTTTCTCAAAATCTTCAGCTGCTTCTTTGGTTTTCTCAGTAATTTTAGAATCTGTAACAACAATAACATCTGGAGAATAGTTTAATATTTCTTCTGGATTTGCCATTTTACTATTTCCATATATGCTTCCCAGTACAGGATATTTTTGATATTTTTCAGGTATAAATTGTTTAGTATGATCTGCTAATTTAATATTCCATCCAATCATTCGTTCAGGTATAAGTGTATAAAGTAAAAAAGTACTATTGTTATTTACACCATATACTTTATTAATTTGCTGTGGAAGTGATACTTCTCTACCTGCCATATCTAAAATTTTAACTGGTTGTGTTTCTTCATTATTTTCACCTGCTTCTACATCTTCATTGTTTAACTGTACTGCTTCTTTGTCATCTGCATCGTCATTTACACTGTCATCTACATTTGAACAACCCAATAATGTAAAAATCAATGCTGCAATTGTAATCAGTATAACTATTTTTTTGTTTTTTAACATTTTTACACACTCCTTTTTTAATATAGAAAATATATTTTTTTACTTTTATTAAAATGTATCATACAAAATTCATTTTCTTCACATTACCTAATTGAAAATTGTTACCGACTTTTCTTTCTCCCAGCCAATCCATTTTAGTTTTTGTTTATCACTTAACTTATGATTTACCTCTTTATGCGGAACCGGAAAACCTGCATCTGCAAAAACCTTTACGGCTTCTTTACCTGTTATATGATGAGCTAACCGCTTAATTTTCTAAGTAGTATTCTTTTTTAATAGCATTGAAATAGCATTAACTAAAACTTCATCTTCTGGCCAAACAATCTCTAAACCTTGTATATCTTTATAGATTTTTCATTATATGTTGGTGCTGTTAACTACTAAATGTTATTTAAAAGCAGTAAAACTCTTAATTTACATAGCATTTATGATAGTGACTATCATTATCAATACAAATTATATCAATATAGAATTTTACTGTCAATATTTAATATTTAAACATTGTGATATAAATAGAGTATAAAAATGTTTATCAAGAAACAGGATGATATTACATTAATGTTAATTTTCAGCAAGCATTTAGATGTGAATAGAAATGTCCATTTTGAAACATAAATAAAAATGCGGCAAGAAACTGCCGCATTTTTATTTAGTCTAATTTATTTTTAAGACTATTCATTATATTCACATGTTCTCTATCTTCATCTAATATTCTTTTAACCAGCTTATTGGACTCAGAATCTAAATCACCCTTTGCAATTTCTTCTGCCATAGAAACTCCTTTTCCTACTCCCTCCATGGCTTTTTCTAGTATATGCTTGTCGTCATCATTTGCACTAAGATTAATATTTAGCATAGCATCTGCCATAACTCCTTTTAAACCTAGTTTTTCATTAGGCTGACCTCCTAAATCCTGTATCCTTTTTGCTAATTGAGAAGAATGTTTTCGATAACTCTCCTGCATTTCTTGAAAAGAATTTTTTATATCCTCGTTATGGATTTTATCAATAATAACATTGAAAGAATCCACCCCCATCTGCTCTCCTTGGAGAAGCTGATTAAGAGTATCTATACTTTTTGAATTATCCATTTCCCACCCTCTTTTCTTTTTTAATGTCTTTTGTATTTTTCATCTAACATTTTTGATATTAAAGTTGCTGCTGTCTTTTTATTCAGACTATCATAATTTACATCCATATTTAATGTATTAGATAGTTTCTTAATAGTTTCAATCTGTCTTTTAGTAGGTGGAGAAGTTATAGTCGTTGTAGATTCAGAAATGTATTCTTTAGTATTTGCATCATTATTAATGTCCTCAGTTTTTAATTCTTCAATAGCAGTCATACCAACATTGGTTAAATCTCTTAAAGCTCTTGCTTTAGCTCTTGTTGAAGCCATCCTTATAATATGTGGTACTATCTTAGAATTTACAGATTGGGGATTGGCATCTCCAAAGTCTATAAACTTTCGATTTTCAGTTATAGCAGTAGCTTTGCAGATTGCAGTCATACCATTGTTTTTATCAGGATATTGAACAAGTTCTACCTCCATGGATTTTAAGTCATTCTGATGAGCTAAATCTAATAGTCCTTCATACGTAACATAGGATTTTCCTTGTAAATTAATAATGAAATTTTCATTTACAGGCATAATTTCACCTTCCTTAATATTATTCTTTGGTAATTTACTAAAAATATCACATGTTAATTTAGTAAAAAGATTAAAAAAAAGGAAAGGAAAAAAGGAACAAAAAAGCTTAATAGTATATTTTTACAAAGCTAAACTTACTATAATTATTCTTAAATCATAAAATTTGTTAATCAATACATTTCTAAATAAAATACAACAATAGTTTCAGTGATTACAATGTCAGTACTTAAAATTGACAACATAAACACATAGTGATATAATTCATAGAAATGTTACCATAAACTCATAAATTTAACTGATATATCATTTAATATAACAATTTATATAACTGATATAATCGGATGAAAGGGGGACAAGCTGTCGGATTAGTTAAGATTAAAAAAAAGTAATATGAGATGAAATAAAACTATAAAGTATTAGTAAACTTATTGACCTATTTAATATGATGTTATTTTTTACTTAATAGAAAAGAGTAGTGATTCATATGCTGATTTTTAACAAAATGAAAATTGATGGAAATAAATTGGCTTTTCAAGTTATGAAAATGTTAGAAAATTTTAAGTCTGACTCTTAAGCTAAGAAAATGAAATCTACGTGACTAAGAAGGAGGATTATTTAATGATAAAAGTAAATAACTTGAATTTTAGTTATAAAAAAGGTATACCTATTTTAAAAAATATCAACTTTACTGTGCAAAAGGGAGAAATATTTGGCTTTTTAGGACCAAATGGTTCTGGTAAATCTACTACACAGAAAATCTTAACCGGTTTACTAAGTGATTATGCTGGAGAAGTAAAAATAGAAGGGCAGGAAATAAAGAAACGAGGCATAGAAATCTATAAAGACATAGGGGTACTGTTTGAAATGCCTTATTTATATACATCTTTAAGTGCAGTTGATAATCTGGAGTATTTTGGAAGCTTTTATCCAAAAAATCAGATTAGAGATATTGATGATGTGCTTGAATTAGTGAACTTAAAAAAATCTTATCGTAAAAAACCAGTCAAACGGTATTCAAAAGGCATGCGGCAAAGAGTTAGCTTTGCCAGAGTATTAATGAGTAATCCCAAAATCTTATTTTTAGATGAACCAATCAGTGGACTAGATCCTTCTGGTGCTATCTTATTTAAAAAAATTATCAGAGAAGAACAAGCAAAAGGTACAACAATTTTTATAACTACTCACAACATGTATGTAGCAGATGAGCTATGTGATAGAGTTGCATTTATTGTTGATGGAGAGATTAAAGCTTTAGATACACCAAAAAATTTAAAAAGTAGTGAAGATCAAGATTCTGTTGAGGTAGAATATGAATTAAATGGTGTAAACAAGCAAGTGAAATTAGACACTAAAGAGATTTTGAATTTATTTCCATTTGAGTATGATAAAATAAAAAGTATACATACAAAAGAATTATCAATGGAGGATGTATTCGTTAAAGTTACAGGTAGGGGGCTGAAGTAAAATGCTAAAACAATTTGCCGTACTACTAAAGAAAGATATAAAATTAATAATTCGCCATAAATTTTTATTGGTCATGTTAGCATCATTAGTAATTTATTCTCTCTATATTAACTTTATTTATGTAAGCGAAGGAACAAAACCAATAGAAACTAACATATATGTATTATATGAAGAACAGGAGCAAAATCTTACTTCCGAGAACGGATATATCACTACTGTTGAAGATGAAGAAGCTTTGATTAATGCGTTAGAAATGGATAGCGATGGAATTGGTATAAGGATAGATAAATCTGGTAATCCTGATAGTGTTATTTTATATCATGTAAGTGAAAAATCAGACAACCTTAAAGCATTATACGGGTTAAACAGGGTAATAGATGGGTATGATGGGTTAGAAGTTCCCATATCATATTTGCAAAAAGGAGATTTAGAGCTTAAACAAAGGGCTACAATGGCTAGTGTAATAATATTTTTTGAAATTGCAGCTATCAGTTTTCTGGGAGTAGCAGCTTTGTTTTTCAAGGAAAAATCCATGGGAGTTATTAAATTATACGGTATACTGCCTGCATCAAAAGTATTGTACATATCATCAAAAGTATTGTTGTTTCTCGTTTTAGAGATAATTTTTGCAGTACTTATGTGTTTGTTGAATGTCGGAGTCGAATACTCCTTACAAATTTTACCGCAAGTAGTTCTACAAGTTATTTTACTATCTCCTATTATGGTTTTATTAGGATTTTTATTTGCACTTGTATATAATAACTTAAAACAGTTTATATTTGCTTATACCTTAATTATAGTAATGGTAACATCTCCGGTGTTTTTATTTGTAACAACCTCTTTGGAATGGGATGGTATTTATGCCTTACCAACATATTATGCATATTCATCATTGTATAATGCTATGCTTGGCAACCCAAATCCAATTTTATTATATTCTCTTGCTTGTATAGTAACTATATTAGGGTTAACAATTACTAATTATAATTTAATGAAAAGAGAAATAGAGAGGGGGTAAAACTATGCTGGTAGCTTTAAAGATACAATTCAAATCACTTTCTAAGGATAAAATGGTATGGATATCAGTACTTTTTCCTATTATAATAGCTATTTGTATAAGATTATTTACAGGGAATTTAGTTATAGAGCAATCTATAGGGTATGTAGAAAATAATTTATCATCTGAACAAATAGCCGATCTTGAACAGTTTGCTCAATTAAAGCAATTTGAAAATGAATCTGATTTAGAGACATATATACTAAATTCAACTAATGATGGAATTGGTATTATATTCAATGATGAAATAGGTGATTACAGTTTTCTGCTCCAAGGAAATGAATTAGCAATAAATGATTACAATCTTTCTGCACTTTATGATTATTTAAAGCATGGTAGTTCTTTTGACAAAATATCTATTGACGTTATGACAAATGATGAAAACTACGTAATGACACTTTTGATTACAATTACAGTTTTAATGGGATTATTTTTAGGTGCAGTATTTAATGCTTTTAACATAGTTTCTGAAAAAGAGGATAATATAAACATTTTAAATCAAATTCTCCCAATGTCTATTAGCACTTATGTTATTCAGAAAAGTATTATAGGATTTATTGCATCTTTCGTATTGAGTTTGATTACCTTACTTATTGTAACTGGTGTAGGGATACCTATTCTACCAACAGTTGTTTTATTGTTAATGGGGAGTCTGTTATCAACTTTTGTAGGACTCTATTTAGGACACTATTCCAATAATCAAATGGTAGCTATTGTAATGACAAAATTTGTACTGTTAGCGTTTACATTTTTTCCTTTTATAGGATTTATGATCCCTAAAGAGTCAGAATGGGTAAAGAATATTTTTTATGTTGTGCCAAGTTACGCTGTATTCAATGGATTATGGGCAGTAGTGGAAAACCAAGATGTAGGAGTAATAATGATTAATAGTTTAATTACTCTGTTTTACACTATTTTAGCAGCATGCATTTATTGGTTAATAAGTAAAAGAAATAAGACTTTGAACAGTATTTGATTTGATAGAAAACGTTAAGATTAACAAAGAGAAAATCAAAAGTACAGGTAAGTTGATTAGATAGAACAAGGTTGATATACTCATAGGGTAAAAAATATCATTCAATAATTAAGATGAGGAAACTGTTAAAAAATCTACTTACTTCATCTTGGGAATCATTAACTAAATTTTGTATAAAAAAATCCACACCTTTTTCTGGTGTGGATTCTGCAATAAAACATAATTTTTCAAAATTAATTTTTAAATAAAAAACTATTTTAATCAACTAAATACTTTATACAAAGTTTAATTGTATTTTCAATTGCATCCTTATGAGTTCTTTCATGTGAATGTGATGCGTCAACTCCAGGACCAATCAAGCCATGCCTAAATTCCCATCCTGCTCTCATTGCAGCACTGGCATCTGAGCCATAGAACGGATAGATGTCTACCTTATAATTAATATCATTATTCTTAGCTAAATCAACAAGCTTCTTTTTCAAGTCATAGTCATAAGGACCACTTGAGTCCTTTGCACATATTGTAACACTGAATTCATCTGACGTTTGACCTTCTCCGGGAGCAGCCATATCAATTGCTATAAACTCAAATGTTTTTTCTGGAATAGAAGCTGAAGCACCGTGACCCACTTCCTCATAATTACTTATAAAGAAATTTGTAGTATATTCAGGTGTTATATTATTTTCAACCATATATTTTGCCATTCCAAGTATAGCTGCTACACCAGCTTTATCATCAAGATGTCTGGATTTTATAAATCCGCTTTCAGTTACTACTGTTCTTGAATCAAAATATACAAAATCACCAACCTCTATACCAAGTGCTATAACACTATCCTTATCTTTAACTTTTTCGTCCAGCCTAATTTCCATATTGCTGTCCTTTCTTTCAAGCTTGGCTGCTTCTCCTCCGTGAACGTGGGTAGAAGCTTTTGTAGTTAGAATAGTTCCTGAATATTTTTTACCTTCACTCGTTTCAACTAAACAGTATTCACCCTCAATAGAGTTCCACATATAGCCTCCTATCTGAGCAAGTTTTAATCTCCCATTAGATTTGATTTCTTTAACCATTGCTCCTAATGTATCTACATGTCCAGATAAGGTCTTATGCTTATTATCGTTCTTTCCTTTAATGGTTGCTACCAAAACTCCTTTATTGGTTATGTAGTTATCAATATTCATTTCATCAAATTCTTTTTTTATTATCTCCATAACCTCTTTTGTGTTTCCGGATGGGCTGGGGGTCTTAAGAATTTTAACCAGCTTTTCTGTTACGTAATCCATATTAATATTCATATATATTACCTCCAAACAATATAATTTTTATTACATATATGATTATTTTATTACATTTCTAACTTAAGTTGTACAGTTTTTAATATTTATATTTATTATTAGTATTGAGTTTTTAAATTTTTGAATATAGTTGTATATTTTAAATGCGTTAATTCCAAAAGGTGTATAGGGTTTAATCTTTAATAAAACAAGTTAGCATATAAAATTAGATAAGTTTGATGTAAAATATTAAAATTAACAAATTTGTTTTTACGTCAGTTAAGTATATAATATATATTCCAATAAAAAATATGTATGATATAATAATTCTATACAGTAATTACATCTTAGGTAATTTAGTGGTTGATTAAAAAATCTTAATATATATAATGATTTATTAATAATAAACTACTAATATCGTAAAATGGATTTGGAGTAGGAGCGTGTCATTATGAGAGAAGAAATAAGTGCAGGAGGGGTTGTGATTTTTGGCAATACAATTTTGCTGTTAAAAAAATATAATGGAGATTGGGTTTTACCAAAAGGTAAAGTAGAAAGAAATGAAAACTTTGATAGTGCAGCTATTAGAGAAGTATTTGAAGAAAGCGGAGTAAAAGGTAATATTCTCAAGTACCTTGGTAAAATTCATTATACATTTAGAAATAATAGAGAAGAAAATGAGATTATTAATAAAACAGTTCATTGGTATTTAATGATAAGCAGAAATATGCATTGTACTCCTCAAAAAAGAGAAGGATTTATTGATGCAAGGTTTGTTCATATAAACAGGGCAGCTAAACTTGCTAAATATGATGATGAGAGAAGTATAATCCGAAAAGCTATTAGACAAATATAATAATTGTCAGTTACAAATACTATTATTATAAATTATTGACATAAAAAATAGATGTTTTTTAGATATTGAGTTAGGAGTAGGTGAGTATGTCATTTTCATCAAAAACTAAAAATGATTTATCTAGGATAGAATCTCAAACTAAATGTTGCCTTGTTGCAGAACTGGCTGCCTTAATCCGTATGAGTGGAACTATTCAAATAGGAGGACTTAAGAGGATTAGCATAAGGTTTTCTACTGAAAATGCTGCTATAGCAAGAAGAATATTTTCATTATTGAAGAAAATATATAGTGTTCACACTGAGGTAATGGTTACAAGAAACAAGCAGCTAAAGAAAAATAACAATTATCTAATAATTATTAGTCATAAGGAAAATACAAAGGAAATTTTAGAAGATACAGGTGTATTAGTTCAAGACGAAAACGGTCTTTATAAAATCAGTTACAGAATTCCAAGTAAGATTGTTAAAAATAGATGTTGTAAAAGAGCATATATAAGAGGAGCTTTTTTAGGAGGAGGTTCAATTAGTGACCCGGACAAAACATATCATTTAGAATTTGTAACACATAGTGAAGAACATGGAAAAGGACTTTGTAAGCTTATTAATTCTTTTGGATTAAACTCAAAAATGATTATGCGTAAAGAAGAAAACTATGTTATTTATATAAAAGAAGGAGAGCAGATAGTTGATTTACTCAATATAATAGGGGCACATTCGGCTTTATTAAAACTTGAAGACATTCGTATTTTAAAGGAAGTAAGAAATAACATAAATAGAATAGTAAACTGTGAAACAGCAAATCTTAGTAAGACTATAGATGCAGCACTAAGGCAGCTTAATAATATAAAGTACATTGATGAAAATAAAGGTATAGATAGTTTACCTGATAACTTAGCACAAGTTGCTAGGTTAAGGTTAGAAAATAGAGAAGCAAGCTTAAAAGAATTAGGGGAGATGCTTAATCCACCCGTGGGTAAATCTGGAGTTAACCATAGGTTAAGAAAGATTGAGGAGATTGCTGAAAGATTAAAAAAACAGAAGGGAGACAAATGATGCAATCAAAAAGAGTGATTATTAAGAGTAAGGTTGGATTACATGCAAGACCGGCAGCTTTATTTGTACAAACTGCTGGAAAATTTTTTAGTGACATATATGTTAAAATGAGTGATAAAAAAGTTAATGCCAAGAGCATAATGGGTATAATGGCCCTAGGAGCTTCTAATGGTGATGAAATTACGATAATTACCCAAGGAGAAGATGAAAAAGAAGCAATGAATACATTAATTGATTTATTGGAAAATAAATTGTCAAAAGAATAGGTGATAGCCTATTCTTTATTATGTTTGTCAATCTTTTATTAAATCTATGAGATTATATATCATTATTCTAAGCTCACTTATAGAGGTAGAGATCTTAACCTAAAAAGTTTTTGATAAATATAATACTATTCGCTTGATAATGCTCCTTTTCAACTGACTCATGTTACTGTTAATATAACATGTATATTGTTTTGTATCTTTGTAGGAAAGGGTATAATAAAGTAGTAGAAGCAGATACTAATTGTGTTGAAATAGAAAGTATATAGCTAAGAAAACACAGAATAAGGGAAGGAGAGACCATGACAGAGAGAGGAACGATAATAGAAATAGGATGGAATTTAGATAACAGTTATACTCATCTGCCGCAATTATTTTTTACGAACCTCAATCCAACCCCTGTATCTTCACCTGAGTTAATCATTCTTAATCATTCATTGGCAACATCTTTGGGATTGAAGGCTGAGGCACTTAGAAGCATTGATGGGGTAGCGGTGCTTGCCGGCAATCACGTTCCTAAAGGTGCTTTGCCTCTTGCTCAAGCTTACGCAGGACATCAATTTGGATATTTTGCCTTATTGGGAGATGGTCGAGCTTTGCTCCTTGGTGAACAGGTTACTCCCTTAGGAGAGCGGCTTGATATTCAACTTAAGGGTTCAGGTAAAACGCCATATTCCCGTGGGGGAGATGGTCGAGCTTCACTTGGTCCTATGCTGCGGGAGTATATCATCAGCGAAGCAATGAATGGACTGAGAATTGCTACTACCAGGAGTCTAGCAGTAGTGACAACCGGAGATTCAATAATCCGTGAAACCGAGGAAACTGGTGCAATTCTAACACGAATAGCTTCCAGTCATCTGCGGGTCGGAACCTTTCAATACGTTTCAAAATGGGGTACTGTTGAGGAACTTCGTGCCTTGGCTGATTATACATTGCAAAGACATTTTTCAAACTTTGACTTTGATAACAACCAATATCTTTTTCTGCTTAAGGAAGTGATCAAGCGTCAAGCTATCCTAATAGCCAAATGGCAGCTAGTTGGTTTTATTCATGGAGTTATGAATACTGATAATATGACTATTAGTGGAGAAACTATTGATTATGGTCCTTGTGCCTTTATGGATACCTATGACCCGGCTACGGTATTCAGTTCTATTGATATTCATGGTCGCTATGCCTATGGTAATCAGCCTCAGATTGGCGGTTGGAATCTAGCTAGATTTGCTGAAACTCTATTACCGCTTATACATGATAATCAAGAAGAAGCTGTTAAATTGGCACAAAATGCAGTTGAAGATTTTACTGAGTTGTATAATTGCAATTGGCTCACTGGAATGAGAGCAAAGCTAGGGATATTTAATGAAGAGCCACAAGATGAAGACCTTATTAGAGAACTCCTCAGTATGATGTATAAACATTGCTCTGACTATACTAATACTTTCATAGCACTAACCTTTGATAAGTGTGAGGATATGGCATTGTTTAGTACAGAGGAATTTACTAATTGGCATAAGTTGTGGAAGGAAAGACTAGGCAGGCAGAAGGAATCAAAGGAATCTTCTCGGCAGTTAATGAGGAATAGTAATCCGGCAATAATCCCTCGCAACCATAGAGTAGAAGAGGCTTTAGAAGCTGCGGTTAAACAAGGAGACTATAGTGTCATGGAGAAATTACTTGATGTAATCTCCAATCCCTACGCTCACTCTCCAAAGCAAGCTGATTACTCTACACCGCCGCCGCCGTCCTCTGAGCCCTATAGAACCTTTTGTGGCACTTAACATAGAAATTTTATAGAAAATAGAGAACACCTCTGAAAAACTTTTATCCAGGGGTGCTTTCTATGCTGAAACCTTTTTAGCTATATTTTTAAACTGTTAATTATTATTGCATTCCCATGAGGTGAAATACTTTATTCTTATATTAAAATAGTAAAATCGAATTATTTTACTTAAAAACTTAACAAATAACAAACTTTTAATAGAAAATTTAAAGTTTTTCTTATATAATAAAATTAAACTACAACAAAAGCGAAATTTGTTGTGTTTTGTTATATAATAACTTACAAAAGGTGACTGAAATGAGATTAATTTCAACTGATAAGTGTATAGAAGGGATGATGGTTGCTAAGACTATTCAACTAGCAAATGATAATATTGTTATAAATAAAAATATGAGGCTTAAGCAAAGGTGTATAGAAAAAATTAAAGAAACAGGAATAACACATATATACATAACGAATGAGTCTTTTTGCGAATTTATAATACAGGACTGTATAAAAGAAGAAACCAGACAAGAAATAGTTATGTTAATACATAAGCAAATATCTAATCTTAATCATTCTGATAATTTAAAAATTGAAAAATTAGAGATAATTATAAAAGATATTATTAACCAGATTCTAAGCACAGAAAATTTAATTCTTAATCTTTTAGAGATTCGATCTATAGATGATTATACTTTTATTCACTCTATCAATGTTGGTATACTATCAATGATTACAGGTATTATTATGAATTTTTCAAGGCATACACTTTTAGACTTGGGATTAGGAGCTATACTACATGATATTGGTAAAACAAGGGTTCCTTTAGATATTTTAAATAAACGTGGACGTCTTACTGATAAAGAATATAGTGAAATAAAAAAACATACCCTTAAAGGGTTTGATATTATTCAAAATAGCGGTAAGTTAAATGAAGATTCTTCATCAATTGCATTAAATCATCATGAAAGGTATGATGGAAAAGGTTATCCTAATGGATTAAAAGGTGAAGACATACCTTTATTTTCAAGGATAGTTTCCGTTATGGATGTATATGATGCTTTAACTAATAATAGAGTATATAGACCAAAGGTTAAAAAAAATGAAGCTATAGACTATATAATTTCAATGTCTGATAAGCAGTTTGACCCAAATATAGTTAAGAGTCTTACATCAAATATTTCTGCTTATTCAATTGGACAAGGCATTTTACTTAGTACAGGTCAAAAAGGTTACATATTAAACATTAGTTCAAAAAATCCTACTAGACCGCTGGTTCGAATTACTCACAACGTAAATGGAAAAAAGCTTAATAGACCTTATAACATAAATTTGATCAGAAAAATAGATATTAAAATTATTGAAAGTATAGAAATAGATGATGTATGATAATACTTTTGGTATAATATAGATAGTGAAAAATCGCTATCTTTTTTTATTAAGTAGAGAGGATGGTTATAATGAAATTTGTGCATTTACATGTTCATACAGAATATAGTCTTTTAGATGGAAGCTCAAGAGTATCTTCTCTTATTGATAAGGTTAAAGAGCTGGGAATGGATAGCATTGCCATTACTGACCATGGTGCAATGTTTGGAGTAGTAGATTTCTATAAAACCTGCAGGTCAAAAGGTGTTAAGCCTATCCTAGGTTGTGAGGTTTACACTTCAAAGGGAAAATACACTGAAAGAGACCCCGTAAGAGATAAAAACCAGTATCATCTTGTTTTATTGGCTGAAAATCAAAAAGGATACTCAAATCTCATGAAAATTGTATCAGAAGGTTATATAAATGGTTTTTATTATAAACCAAGGATTGACTATTCTGTTTTAAGGAAGTATAATGAAGGAATTATAGCATTAAGTGCTTGTTTAGGTGGAGAAATTCAAACCTACCTTCTTGATAATAATTATAATAAGGCTAAAGAAACAGCTTTATTATATAATGAAATTTTTGGTCATAACAATTTTTATCTAGAGTTACAGGACCATGGTATAAAAGAACAAAAAACTGTTAACCAGCAGTTAATAAAGATGAGTGAAGAAACTAATATTCCATTGGTTATAACAAATGATGTTCATTATACAAATAAAGATGATGCAAGGATTCATGATGTACTATTATGCGTGCAGACAGGAAAGACTGTAGATGAGGACGAAAGGATGAAATTTCCCTCTTCAGAATTTTATTTAAAGTCACCTGAAGAAATTAAAAGATTATTTCCTAATGCTCAAGAAGCCATTGAGAATACAGTTAAAATATCTAAAAGATGTAATGTAGAACTTGACTTTGAAACCCTTCATCTGCCAGAGTATACAGTTCCAAAGGGATATACAAATTCTCAATATTTAAGAAAGCTTTGCCATGAAGGTTTAGAAAAAAGATATGCTTCTGTAACTCAAGAACTGAAAGATAGATTAGAGATGGAATTAGGAGTTATAGAAAACATGGGTTATGTTGATTACTTTCTAATTGTATGGGATTTGATTAAATATGCTAAGGATAATAGTATAATGGTAGGACCGGGAAGAGGGTCATCAGCCGGAAGCTTAGTATCTTATTCGTTAAGAATCATAGACGTAGATCCAATAAAATACGGGCTTATTTTTGAAAGATTCTTAAATCCTGAAAGAATTAGTATGCCTGATATTGATATAGATTTTTGTTATGAAAGAAGAGAAGAAGTAATTAATTATGTTATAAAAAAATATGGAGAAGATAAAGTAGTTCAAATCGCAACCTTTGGTACTATGGCTGCTAGAGGTGCTATTAGAGATATTGGCAGAGCTTTAAATATGAACTATGGTGAAGTAGATATAATATGCAAGCAGATTCCTATGGAATTGGGAATGACTATAGATAAAGCTTTACAGGTTAATAAAAGTCTAAGAGATATGTATGATGACGATGAGAAGGTTAAAGAACTCTTAGATATGGCTAGAGGTGTTGAAGGATTACCAAGACATACTTCAACTCATGCAGCAGGAGTCGTTATTTCAAAGCTACCCATAACAGAATATGTACCTTTATCAAAGAATAATGATGCTATAACTACTCAATTTAACATGACGGAATTAGAAGATTTAGGGCTGTTGAAAATGGACTTTCTTGGACTGAGGACCTTGACGGTTCTTAGGGATGCAAAATTATTAATCAATCAAAATCATGGTGTTATTATTGATTTATCAAATTCAAATTATGATAATCCAAATATATATAATATGTTTAGTAAAGGAGAAACTCTAGGGGTGTTTCAATTTGAAAGTACTGGCATGAGAAATTTGTTGAAGGAACTCAAGCCAGATAGCTTTGAAATTATTGTTGCTGCTAATTCATTATATAGACCAGGTCCTATGAGCCAGATACCTGTGTATATAGAAAATAAAAATAATCCTCACAATGTAAAATATCTACATCCTAAGCTCGAATCTATTCTAAATGTAACCTATGGTTGTATGGTCTATCAAGAGCAGGTTATGCAGATAGTTAGGGATATTGGCGGCTTCTCTATGGGACGTTCTGATTTAGTTAGAAGAGCTATGGGTAAGAAAAAAATGGATGTCATGGAGGAAGAAAGAAGACATTTTATTTATGGTAAAAAGAATGAAGAGGGTGAGTATGAAATATCAGGTGCTATTAGAAATGGTGTTGATGAAAAGACAGCTAATAAGATTTATGATCAAATGATAGATTTCGCAAAATATGCTTTTCCCAAATCACACTCTACAGCATATGCAGTTATAGCTTACGAAACAGCTTACTTAAAATATCATTATCCTGTTGAATTTATGGCTGCATTAATGACAAGTGTAATTAGTCATACCAATTCTGTATCATTATATATACAAGAATGTAAAAGACTTGGAATAGAAGTTTTACCTCCTGATGTTAATGTGAGCTATTCAAGATTTACTGTCACTAATGGAAAAATAAGATTTGGTCTTGCTGGAGTAAAGAATGTTGGAAGACCAGCAATAAGTGCAATTGTTAAAGCAAGGAAAGAAAAAGGCGAATTTAAGAGCTTAATGGATTTTTGTCAGAAGGTTGACATTCAAGCTGTAAACAAGAGAACTATAGAGGGTTTAATAAAGAGTGGAGCATTTGACTCATTAGGTGTAAACAGATCTCAATTGTTAGCAGTATATGAAAGGGTTTTAGATGGTGTTCAACAAGATAGAAAGAGGAATGTAGAAGGACAATTATCTATTTTTGATACTTTAATACCTCAGCAAAATCCTGAGCTTGATAAAGACAATCTTCCTGACATAAAGGAATTTCCTGAAAAAACGCTATTGTCAATGGAAAAAGAAATGACAGGTATATATATTAGCGGTCATCCATTGTCCAGTCATGAAAAGGAATTAAAAAAAATATCTACTGTCAGCACCAGTGAACTAAATGAGGTAACAGAAGGGGAAGAAGAAATCAATCCTAATTCCTCAATTACTCTTTATGACGGTAAAAAAGTTACAATAGGTGGAATAATTGCTAGTAAAAAGAACAAGATAACTAAGAATAATAACATGATGGCATTTGTTACATTAGAAGATTTATATGGTACTGTTGAACTAATAATATTTCCCAGGACATATGAAAAGTATTCAAGGTATATTGAAGAAGACAGCATAGTAATTATAGATGGTAAAATTAGTGTACATGAAGAAGAAGATATAAAGATTATTTGTGAAACTGTAAAGCCTTTAGTTTCAGTGAATAAAGAAAAACTGTTTATCAAGATACCAGAAAATAAATCAGCAGGACTTTTAAAGGACATTAAGGTAGTCTTAGAGAAACATAGTGGTAATGTACCTGTTTATGTGTATATTGAAAAGCAAAAACAGACTATTATAGCAGAAAGGAATTATTGGGTAGACATTAATAATAGAAGCTTAATAGATAATCTGAAAAACATGTTAGGAGATGAGTGTATTAAGATTTCTGGTTAAATTTTAAAATAGACATACAAGATTAAAATAAAAAATATATATAAAAATATATATAACTTCCATATCAAGTTTAAGCAATTAAAGCCATTCCTTGTATATATTTTTTCTTGAATAAAGTAAATTTAGAATTTAGATGTCTATGTATAACATTATAATATATTTTAAATTATATATAATCTGGAGGAGTAAAATGTGGACTGCCATTCATGTAATAGAAGGAAATGAGGCTGCAAATAAAATTAAAGACGAACTGATACAGGAAGGTTTCTTAGTTAAGATAAGTCTTTTCTATAAAGAAGGCGATAATGAAACTTATCAAATTTTAGTTCCTGAATTTGAAGCTCAAGAAGCTTATACTGTTTTAATTGATTTAATTTAAGGAGGTTGTATATGAAAAGAATAGGGGTACTAACAAGTGGAGGAGATGCACCCGGTATGAATGCAGCCACTAGAGCTGTTGTTAGAACTGGTATATACCATGGATTAAAGGTGATGGGGATTGGACAGGGATATAAAGGTCTTATAGAAGGTAATATTAGTGAAATGAATTTATCTTCAGTAGCAGATATTATTCATAGAGGAGGTACTAAGTTAAGAACTGCAAGAAGTGAAGAATTTAAAACGGAAGTCGGTCTAAAAAAGGCATTAAATGTGATAAAGGTTTTTGGTATTGATGGACTTATAGTAATTGGTGGTGATGGATCTTTTAAAGGAGCTAAAGAGTTAAATAAAAAGGGAATTAAAGCTATTGGAATACCTGGAACTATAGACAATGATTTAGGATATACAGATTATTCAATAGGATTTGATACAGCTATAAACACCGTTGTGGATGCCATTAGTAATATAAGAGATACTACTACATCTCATGGAAGAGCAAATATAGTAGAAGTTATGGGAAGAAATTGTGGAGATATAGCTCTTTATGCAGGCTTAGCCGGAGGAGCAGAAAGCATAATTGTCCCGGAGGAGGATTTTAGTTCAGATGAAGTATGTAAAAAACTAATTCAAGGCAGAAACAGGGGTAAACTTCACAGTATTATACTACTTGCAGAAAATATGTTAAATTCTTATGATTTAGCCAAGGAAATTGAATATAAGACAGGTATATCTACTAGAGTCACTATATTAGGTCATATTCAAAGAGGTGGAAGTCCAACTGCGTTTGATAGAATAATTGCCAGTAAAATGGGAGCAAGATCAGTAGAGTTGTTATTAGAAGGAAAGTCATCTAGGGTAGTTGGATTAAAAGGTAACAAGATTATAGACATAGAAATTGATGAAGCTTTGTCTACAGAGAAAAAATTTGATAAAGAAGTATATGAATTAACAAAAATACTATCAATATAGGGGTGGAAAATCAATGAGAAATACAAAAATTGTATGTACATTAGGACCGACTTCAGAAACTGAAGAAGTATTAAAAAAATTAATAATTTCAGGGCTAGATGTGGCTCGTATGAATTTTTCTCATGGAAGCCATGAAGAACACAAGGAAAGATTTGATCTAGTAAAGAAGATTAGAGCTGAATTAGGTAAAACTGTATCAATTATGCTGGATACTAAAGGACCAGAGATTAGAACCGGAAAGTTTGAAAATGGAGAAATATTATTAAAAGAAAATCAAGAATTCATATTAACTACTAGAGAAATAGTAGGAAATGAAAAAATTTGTAACATTACGTATAAAGATTTACCGAAGGATGTAAAAGCTGGTAATGACATACTGATAGATGATGGTTTAATTGAGCTTGAAGTATTAGAAGTTATAAACGAAACAGATATAAGATGCCTAGTAAGAAACCAAGGACCGGTGAAAAATTATAAGGGTATTAATGTACCTGGAGTTAAAATTAACCTGCCGGCTATAACTAAAAAGGATATAGAAGATATAAAATTTGGCATAGAAAATGATATAGATTTTATTTCTGCTTCTTTTATTAGAAAGGCTGAAGATGTAATAGATATTAGAAAAATTTTAGAAGAGTACGGAGCAGATGATGTGCAGATAATTTCTAAGATAGAAAATCAGGAAGGTGTAGATAACATAAGAGAAATTATAGAAGTTTCTGATGGAATAATGGTTGCCAGAGGTGATTTAGGAGTTGAAATTCCCACTGAAGATGTGCCTTTAGTTCAAAAGAATCTAATCAAATGGTGTAATGTAGTAGGTAAGCCTGTTATAACAGCTACACAAATGCTGGATTCAATGATAAGAAATCCACGCCCTACCAGAGCAGAAGTAACAGACGTTGCTAATGCTATTATAGACGGAACAGATGCTATTATGCTTTCTGGAGAAACTGCTGCTGGTAAGTATCCAGTTGAAGCTGTTGAAACTATGGCAAATATTGCAGAGAGAATAGAAGATTCTCTTGATTATAAGAGGGCTCAAAGGTCTAGAATTTTAGGCAAGGATATAACTATTACAAATGCTATAAGCCATGCTACATGCAGCACTGCTCAAAGTCTTCAAGCATCGGCTATTATAACAGCAACCTCATCAGGATATACTGCGAAAGCTGTTTCAAAGTTTAGACCAGAATGTCCGATAATAGCTACTACTCCATGTGAGAAGGTTATGAGAAAGCTGTCATTAGTATGGGGAGTTTATCCTGTACTATCTAAAGATTCAACATCTACTGACCAGATAATAGATATGTCTGTAGAAGATGCTCTTAGCAAAGAATTAATAAGTGAAGGCGATTTAGTAGTAATAACAGCAGGAATTCCTGTTGGGGTTTCAGGAAGTACAAACTTGATAAAAGTACATATAGTCGGAGAGGTATTAATGAAGGGAACCGGCATAGGAGATAAAGCCGGAACAGGGCGAGTATGTATTGTTCATAGCATTGAAGAACTGGAAGAAAAGTTTAAAGAAGGTGACATAATAGTTACAGTAGGGACATGTAAAGAAATGGTTTCGTATATGGAGAAATCTGCTGCAATTGTTACTGAGGAGAGCGGATTAACCTCTCACGCAGCTATAGTAGGGCTGAACCTTTCTAAACCTGTAATAGTAGGTGCTTATGATGCTACAACTGAATTAGAGGATGGAGAGATTGTAACAGTCGATTGTACTAGAGGACTGATTTATAAAGGTAAAGCAAGAGTTCTATAAGAAAATTTTAATATGACGAGGGGGATGGAATTTTAATTTCATTTCCCTTTATATTATGATAGAAATAACCAAAGGGATCTCTTTAAATAATCTTAAATAAATGCTATAATCAGAATAGATATTGGAGGGATAAAAATGGAACATGAAACTACTATTAGAACAAGATATTCAGAAACTGATCAAATGTCAATAATATATCATGCTAATTATTTTACTTGGTTTGAAATAGGAAGAACTGATTTTTTAAGAAAAATAGGTATAACATATAAAGATTTAGAATATCAAAATATTTTATTACCTGTGATTGATGTAGGATGTAAATATTTTATTGCGGCTAAATATGATGATGAGTTAATTATAAAAACAAAGATAACTACTCTAAAGGGTGCAAGAATACAATTTGAATACGAAATCATTAGAAATACAGATAATAAACTTTTAGCACAAGGATATACAAAGCATGGATTTGTAGATAAAGCACTAAAGCCAGTTAATTTTAAGAAAAAATTTAACACAGTATGGAATATGCTTAGTCAAAATCTGGAATAGTGGAGGAATGGTTGCTTATGTTAATGAAGCTAATTTTATTGTTTACTCTAACTCCTATAATAGAATTATTTATTTTGTTTCAATTAGCAGGAATCATGGGTACATGGTCTACAATTGGATTGGTATTTATCACTGGAATAGCTGGAGCATACCTAGCTAAGAGTGAGGGAAGATTAATTATATCAAAGATAAAAAGAGAATTAAATCAAGGTAAACTTCCCGGTAATGAGCTAATAAACGGACTATGTGTATTAGTAGGAGGAGCGTTATTACTAACTCCGGGATTAATAACTGATATTGTAGGATTTAGTTTAGTTATTCCCGGACTAAGAGAAATTTACAAGTTATATATTAAGAGAAAATTTAGACGAATTATTGATAGACAAGATATACACATCGATTATAGATGGGAGGATTAATAATTGCTAAAGAGAATATTGGGAAGTACGGGCTTTGAGGTATCTATAATAGGCTTTGGAGGCATACCTATTCAAAGACTTAATGAAGATCAGGCTTTAGAGCTGATACAAGAAGCTAGTAAACAAGGTATTAACTTTATTGATACAGCAACAGGGTATGGAAGAAGTGAAGAACTTATTGGATACGGAATTGAGAAAACCGGAAGAGATAAGTGGATAATTGCAACTAAATGTCCCGCTAGAGATTATGAAAATATGAAAAAAGAAATAGATGATAGCTTAAATAAACTTAGAACTGATACAATAGACTTATACCAACTTCATCATGTCAGTGAAGAAAATCAATACATACAAGTTATGAGTAAAGATGGAGCTTTAAGAGCTTTAAAAGAGGCTAAAAAAGAAGGAAAGATAAAAGAGATTGGTATTACCAGCCATAATGTTGAGATATTAGAAAAAGCCATTGAAACTAACGAGTTTAGTACTATCCAATTTCCATATAACCTTGTTGAAAGACAAGGAGAAAACCTATTTCAGAGGGCTAAGGAGTTAAATATCGGAGTAATAGTTATGAAACCTATGGCTGGAGGAGCAATAACAAGACCAGAGCTGTCTTTGAAATTCATAATGCAAAATCCTAATATATCAGTTATAATTCCAGGTATGGATAAGGTTGAACATATAATTGAGAATAGTAAATCAGGTAAGTCACCTATCTATTTAACGTCTGAAGATATACAAGCTATTGAAGAAGAAGTAAATCAGCTTGGATATGAATTTTGTAGAAGATGTGGGTACTGCAAACCTTGTCCTCAGGAAATAGATATTCCTACACAGATGATTATAGAAGGTTATTATTTAAGATATAACCTCAAACAGTGGGCTAAGGAAAGATATGATGGTTTAAAAATAAATTCTGGACACTGCATAGAGTGTGGCATATGTGAGCCTAAATGTCCATATAATCTTCCTATAAGAAATATTCTTAAGAGAGTGCATGAAAATCTTGGGTAAATTGTATATTTTACATCAATTTGGTTAAAAATTTTTAGTATGTCTTTAAATAAATAAGGGCTACTAATTCTAATTTATCTATGCACACCTATTCTTTAGGTGTGTTTTTTTTATGGTATAATTGATATATTTAAAAGTGATACTTAAAATAGCTTTATAAATATTAACAATATAGTTATTGAGGAGAGATATTAATGATAATCCCTGTAAATCAAAACGATATTATAGACATAGAAGTTTTAAATATTAATCATAAAGGTCAAGGGGTTGGTATGATAGATGGTTTTACGGTTTTTGTAGATGGAGGGCTTATAGGAGACAAAGTCAGAGTAAGAGTTACAATAGTAAAAAAGAATTATGCTGTTGGAGAAATAGTTAAACTGTTAAATCCGTCTTTATATCGTGTTGACAGTAAATGTTCTGTTGCCGATATATGTGGAGGTTGCCAGCTTCAGAGTTTAAGCTATGAAGCTCAGCTTAAGTTTAAAACTGATAAGGTGAAAAATGATATTAAAAGAATTGGTAAATTAAAAAATATTTTAATTCATGATACATTAGGAATGAAAAATCCTTATTATTATAGGAATAAGGCACAATTTCCTGTTAGTATTACAGGTAAAGAAATAAAACTCGGTTTTTATGAAAGGGGAACTCACAGTATAGTTAATATTAATTCCTGTGTTATCCAGCATCAAGTCAATGATAAGATATTAGAAACCATAAAATTTTATATGAATGAATTTGGAACAGCTCCTTACAATGAGACAACAGGAAAGGGAGTTATAAGACATATTTTAACGAGAACGTCTTTCCACACTGATGAAGTTATGGTGGTTATAATAACTAATGGAGTAAAATTACCTTATAAAGATGAACTTATAAAATTATTAGAGAAGAATGTATCAAAACTTAAAAGTGTGATTCAAAATATCAATAGTAAAAAGACTAATAAAATTCTTGGAGATAGATGTATTACACTTTATGGGGATGATAAAATTGTTGATTACATAGGAGATTTAAAATTTAATATATCTCCGCTATCATTCTTTCAGGTAAATCCTGTGCAAACTAAAGTACTTTATGATAAGGCATTAGAATATGCTGGTCTAACTGAAGATGATACAGTGTTTGATCTTTACTGCGGTATAGGAAGCATATCTTTGTTTTTAGCAAAAAAGGCTAAAAACGTTTACGGTATAGAAGTTGTTAATCAGGCAATTAAAGATGCTAGAGAAAATGCTAAAATTAATAATATAGATAATGCCAAATTTTATACAGGAAAAGCTGAAGAAGTTTTTCCTAAACTATATAATCAAGGCATTAAGGCTGATGTAGTAGTGGTTGACCCACCAAGAAAAGGGTGTGATGAATCAGTTTTAAATACTATAGTGCAAATGCAGCCTCAAAGAATAGTTTATGTTTCATGTAATCCTTCTACATTGGCAAGGGATTTAAAATATTTAGATGAGAATAAATACAAAACTATTGAAATACAGCCTGTAGATATGTTTCCTCATACAACGCATGTGGAGACTATTGTACGAATACAAAGGAAAGAATCAGCGAAATAGCTGTATTTACAAGGGCTACGAGTGATTTTAAGTTTATCAAAGATGGACGTGATTTTAGGAATAAATTACCCGTTGGAGAACTTGAAATTATCATTGCAGTGTGCACTTAACTCAATATAGACATGTCAACGTACAGTACCTCTGATTCAGAGGACTTTATGAGAGAGAGCAAAGAGATAGGATTTGATTAGTAATCAGATACCTATCTCTTTTGTTTTTGCAGAAAAACATTAAAATCGAAGGGAGATATGAAGATGAGTAAAGTGATAGCTGTAGCAAGTCAAAAAGGTGGCACTGCAAAAAGTACAACATTTAGAAATGTTGCGACGATTTTAAAATATATGGGTTACAAGGTGTTGGTTGTGGATTGTGATAACCAAGCGAACTTAACAGATTGTTTTGGTATTGAAAGTCCAGATAAGTTGGATGTGACTCTTTATCATTTAATGGAACGTATTATTATGGATGAAGACTTACCTGAGAAGAAAGCCTACATTATTAATAGAGAAGGGGTAGATGTTCTACCTGCCAGTATCCTACTATCGGATATTGAAATCAAGTTGGTGTCAGCTATGAGTAGAGAGTATATTCTTAAAGCCATTATTGATGAAATCAAAGAGGATTATGATTATATACTACTTGATGCCATGCCTTCTCTTGGACTTATGACACTTAATGTACTAGCCAGTTGTGATAGCGTATTGATTCCTGCCACACCTGAATATCTATCAGCTAAGGGTCTTGAGTTACTTCTAAAAACCATATTTAAAATCAAGAAACGTATCAATAAGAAGATAGATTTTGAGGGTATTCTACTGACCATGTTTGATGAACGAACCAATCTTGCACAAGAAATGCTAGAAATGATTGAAGCTTCTTATGGAGAGCATATCAAGGTATTTAGAACCAAGATACCTAAGTCGGTAAAGGTTGGTGAAGCCAACGCAAGAAGTAAGAGTATCATTGACTATATGCCTACGAATAAAGCGGCAATTGCTTACGAAAGATTTACAAGAGAGTTGCTGAAAAAAGAGGTGATGTCATTTGAGTAAAGGTGAAGTAAAAAAGGTTCAGCCATTTATGGCGATATTCAGAGAAGATTATGATCCCAATGCAGAAAATAAAGAATCACCAAATCAAGACTTAATTAAGATAGAACAATTAGTACCTTTTAAAAAACACCCCTTCAAATTGTATGAAGGGGAAAGGCTTAATGAAATGGTGGAGAGTATCAGGGAGTTTGGTGTGATAGTACCAATTGTTGTGAGGAAAAAACGACTTAAGTTTGAAATCCTAAGTGGGCATAACAGAGTAGAAGCGTGTAAGATACTTGGGTTAAAAGAGATACCTGCTGTTGTGAAGGAAGGATTATCAGAAGAAGAAGCCTTACTTATTGTAACAGAGACCAATACGATGCAACGTTCTTTTGGTGATTTACCTCATTCTGAGAGAGCAACGGTTGTAGCTGTAAGGCATGAAGCTATGAAGAAACAGGGACTTAGGACAGATTTATTGAAAGAAATTGAGAAGTTATCTCGTTCACCTATTGGTAGTGAAGATTTAACTTCTCGCCCAATGGGCGAAAAGTTAAATGCAGATGGTATGGTAGGCAATGAATATGGATTATCACCTAGAAATGTATCCCGATATCTTCGCATAGCCAAACTCCCCGAAGAATTTAAAGAATTAGTAGATGAAGGGAAGATTGCTATCAGAGCAGGTGTTGACCTCTCTTACTTAAGAGAAGAAAGCCTTGATATTGTCCATGCTATTGTTACAGAAGAAAATTTCAAGATTGATATGAAAAGGGCAAGGGACTTACGTGGAGCAGATAAGAAAGCACCACTGACCTTTGATTCAGCTAACGCCATTATTAGAGGTGAAAAGAAAGAGAAGGATGAGAAACCTAAACCACCTAAGTATTGGAGTAAGGTGTTTATAAAACACTTCAAGCCTGTGATAGGATTTTGATATAACTATCATATACGATACTATAAAAGAAAAAAGGAGATGTATCGTATGATGAATTATGAAGTATTAAAAGCATTGTTTAAAGAGTATGGTCATGAGAAGGTATTGTTTGTTGGATTTGATATTGGTAAATATCATCATGTGGTAAGTGTTTGGAATGGCTACAAAGATACGCTTCTATCTCCATACACCTTTAGCACGGATGAAACTGGCTATAGAGAATTAACGAGGCTGATAAATGAAGTTATTAATAGAGTAAAGCCAAAACATATATACTTTGGATGCGAACCATCAGGGCACTACTATCTAAATCTCATGAACAAGTTATAAGAAGATTATGAGTGGGCGCACTTTAGACTAATCAATCCAAGGGCAACTAAATCCCAAAGAGAAATGGCAATGGAAAGAGATAAAACCGATCCAGTGGATACCGCTGCAATACTCGAACTATTGATTCAAGGAAACTCGTATGAAATGCCGATTAATGATCATGTATTTGATGAAATAAAGGAAGTAGTACGTAGAATAGATAGATATACAAAGGAATCAACAGCACTAAAGAATAGAATACATGTATATCTAGATGAGCTATATCCTCAGTTTGAAAAAAGGGGAAGCAGTTTAATAGATACTAAGTCTGGTAAAGAGTTCTTAATGATATTACCTGATCCTAAGAAACTTAAAATAATGGGATCAGAAGAATTGATTATACTGTTCAAAGAACATGGATATAGATTAAAACCTGCTTACGCAAAGAAGTTCATAGAAAGAGCAAGACAAATGTTAATACCTAAAAAAACAATAATAAAATCTAAGATCGATACCCTTAGGGAGCTTATAGAGCAATATATATTACTAGAAAAATTTATAATTAGATCAGAACTAGTGCTGAAATCACTACTATCCCACTTTCACTTTACAGAAAACATCCTGGCACTAAGAGGTATAGGAGTAGTAACCTTAGGAAGGATAATAGCGTATCTGAACAACCCATTTAGATTTGAAAATGGTGGCAAGGCAGCACAATTTGCTGGGCTGACGCCCTCAAAATCAAGTAGTGGAATCAGCGAAAAGAGAGAGAAAATTTCAAGAATGGGACATAAGGCATTAAGAAGTGTAATGATACAACTAGCCCAAAGGCTCATAAGCACCACAGCTTATTTTACAGCTTTTTATAATAGATTAGTAATTGAAAAAGGAAAAGATATAAATTTAGCAGTTACAGCCACAGCTCATAAAATCCTCAGAGTACTAATTAGAATGATGCACAGCGGTGAGGTGTTTAAACCTCCAACAGCTAAAGATTTGGATGTAGCGAACTCTAGAATCCATAGATTTACAAAAGAGAAGAAAATAGCTTATCAAAAAATGAGAAAGGCCCGATCAGGGACTCAAAATATGCTTGAGACATACTTAACACGAGTTTGATGAGCTTTCTCTACACAGTTAATTATATTATACCATGAAATAAATAATTTAAACAGATTATGAAGGAATTCGTTTCAAGCCTTGTGCTTAAAAGCACGTGGGTCAGATTGTCTTAACCTTCATATCTATATAAATATTGAATAGTATGTTAAGTCACTGCCATAGGGCAAACTAGTAGTTCGCAGGATAATATAGGATAATATGGGATATGATAGGTACTTGAATCATACATTACTGTTTAAATTTTACATTTACCATTCTTGACTGGGGGTTCTTTTTTGTCAAAATTACTTGACTTTCTATAGTATCTGACCCCCTTTAGAGATTGACCCTATTTTGAAGTTTGGTATAATAGACATAGAATACTGGTTTTAGTGAATTTCAAGGTTTGGGAAATGATTTTATCTTGGTAAAGAGGGGTTATAAAATGGACTATGGGAATACTCGGATAAAGGATGTAGACCTTAAGAAAAACATGAGGTCTGGACTTAACAATATACATACTGTGACAGAGGATATGATTGATGAGATTTACAAGTTAACTACCTATAAAAGGTTTACTAAGGGAGAACATTTTGTTAGGGCAGGAGAGTTACCGGATTCTTTGGCCTATAATATAAATGGTCTCTTTAGACTGTATTATATTGATAGAAATGGCAATGATTTTACTAAGGGTTTTTCTGTGCCCGGT
>JANQLB010000126.1 GCA_028280805.1 Tissierellales bacterium | reverse complement strand
AAATATGATTATTTCCATTTAATATTGTAGAGGTTGCAGTACTGTTGCAGTAAATTACAGTACAAGTGAATAAAAGCAAAATCAAGGGATTAGTATAGTTAAGGCTATATTAGTCCCTATTTATTTAGGAGGTATGTTTGATGTACAACAAGTTGTATAGTGTAGTGCAATATAGCTCTAGTTTAACAAGTGAGCCTTTTTTATATGAGGAAACTAAAACTATTGTTGAGCTAAAATTATCAGGATTCAAAGATGAAGAAATTAGATCAAGGGTTATAGAAGAGAATTTATTTAACTATAGATCAATCAAACAGGTTAAAAGAATTATTCCTGTTATTATTAGAAGAATGATTTTTCTTGATGATTATCTATCAGATTTATTAATTAATGGAAATGAGAATGATAGTAAGATAGTTGCACTATATTTAGTTATGAAAAACAATCTACTTTTCTATGAATTTGTTAAGGAAGTTTATGCAGCAAGGATTTATTCTAGTAATAAAGTAATAGCAAAAGGAGATATTGTTAATTTCTTTGAAGCTAAGAAAAATCAAAGTTTAGTAGTAGCTAGTTGGAAGCCTTATGTTAGAACTAAACTAGGACAGGTTTATATTAACATACTTTATAAATCAGGATTACTAATAGGTATAAAAGAAAAGAGAATTGTGTCTGCTGATATAAAAAAAGAATTAATAAAATACGTTATTGGCTTGGGTGATAATAGAATAATTGAAATATTAAATAGAAAATGATAAGATTGATTATGATTTATTGTAGGACAATAAATGTGAGGTTGATTATATGACTGAAAAGAGATGTAAGAATTTTGATGAGTTTAATGAGTTTTATAAAATGCTTATTCAACGAGTAGAAAGAGTTAATTATACACATGCCTCTCCAGCTAAACAATGGGATAATATGTGCATTAGAGAGATGAATTTTTTAAAAAAATATGGATATTTAGATATTGTATTTAACGAAAGAAATCATGAATTTTCCATAAAAAAGAGAAAGAAAGGTAGACCTTGCAATTATAGTAAAACAAAAAGTAGAAAAGTTTCTGTTAGATTAGAAGAAAAGACATTTAATGCATTAGAAGATTATTGTGTAAGAAATAATGAAGATAGATCTACAGTAATTAGGAAACTTATTGATAAATTTTTAGAAAATAATGTATTAGACATACAGGATGAGGGTGAGCAGAATGGAAAGTAATTTAGCTGAATATCTGGATATAGCATATTCTGTTAATGAAGATAAAGAAAAATATATTAGTGGGTATATAAAATTTGATCCAACATTGAAAAGTAGCTATAAGAAAGACTTATCTAATACTTGTTACAAAATCAGTCAAAAAATGCATGAATATAGATATAAATATATGAATGAAATAATTAGAGAAAAGATGTCCATATTAAATCAAAATAATTCTAATGATTTGAGAAAACTGTTAGTAAGTTTATGTATATTAAGAGATTTATTAGTACAGGGGTGGAGGATTAGAATTTTTCAGGACATCATATATCTAGGACCTCCTGAGATGAAAAAAAATACATCGAAGTATGTTCTGCGAAAAAGCTTAGATATTGAGAGAAAAGCACAGCTGAATAAAGAAAGTGTAAAAAAATTCATTAATAGAATGGAAAAAGAAAAAGAAATTGAAGGAAAGAAAGTCAGTATAAAGAATTTAATAGGAGATAGCGAAGTTTTATTATCTAAAATTGAAGAATATAAGAACTTAAAAGATAATAATTGCGAAATTAACGAAGAAATTGTCGAACCATATTTACAATTGGCTGATGATGCAAAAGATGAATTTACGGGATATAAATTAAGAGAGATATGGAGGTATTTTAGATATACATGGTCTATCCCATATAAAAATACTCCAGGAAGAAATGTTTATTACTTAGTAAGAGATGCGGCTCAGCCATTTAATCCAGTAATAGGAATAGCAGCTTTAGGAAATACAATGCTGAATTTAAACGTAAGAGATAGATACATAGGCTGGACTATAGAAAATATAAAAGAAAACATGATGAGAAAGTATAAAGTGGAAAAGAACAGAGTGATGCTAAAAGGCAATATATATAATAGCAGACCAAACGAGAAAATGATTTATTTAGAATCAGATTATGAGTATAAGGAGCGAATTAAAAAATATAGTAGAGACGTGTTACATACACTAAAAGATTTTATTGAAAAAGCAATAGAAGAAATAAGATGGGATGATTTACTAAACAAAGATGATATATTAAACCCTAATGAGGAAATTGTTGAAAAGCTAAATGGACTGGCTGAATATTTTAGAAGGTCAGATTTGAATAATAAAAGAAGTAAGGGCGAGATCAATTATTTTGAAGAATCAAACACAAATTTATTTAAGAAAAAAAGAGCTGGTGAATTGGCAAAGTTGCTAAAAGCAAAAATCAGGTATAAGGAAATAAATACGGATAATAGTGTTGAAGAATTAGAAAGGCTTTTAAATTCTTCTGATGAAAGACGAAATATTACTACTGCATTAATAGCTAACAGAAAAAATAAAATAGGATCAAATATGATGGAAATCATTGTATGCGGTGCAATCCCTCCGTACAATGAGTTGTTAGGAGGAAAATTAGTAAGTATTTTAACATGTAGTCCTAAAGCAATTAATGATTATGAAGAGAAATATAAGAAGCAAATTAGTGAAATTGCATCTAGAATGAAAGGGGAAAAAGTTATAAGAGATTCGAGACTTGCATTCTTAGGAACTACCAGTTTATACAGTATTGGAAGTAGCCAGTATAATAGAATAAAAATTGAACAAGATGAAGACTTCAATCTACAATTTAAGGAGTTAGGAAAAACAGAAGGTTATGGCTCAGTTTATTTTTCTGAAGAGACAACTTCATTAATAACAAAAATGCTTGAAATAATTGATGGAGGGAGAAAGATTAATAATGTTTTTGGCGAAGGCACTAGCCCTCGTATGAGACTGATAGTAGCTGGACTTAAAGCTATTGGGATAACATATTCAGACTTTTTAAAACATCACTTTTACAGAATTGTATATGGAATTGAATTAGCGAAGAATACAAAAGAATTCTTAACTGGAATAGAAAATGATGTAAAGTATTACTTTGATAAAGATAATATAGATAATGAGACAAAAAAACTAATAGAGTTTTGGAAGAAAAGATGGCTCTACAAGAGGATATATAATGTTGATATTGAGACAAGATTTAGAGACTTTAATAAAAATTCTGTAATATTAAGTAAAGATTTTTAGGGGGCTATTGGTATGGAATTAAATTTAGATTTTATTTCTAAGCTGTATAACAATAGAAATAGCTATGCTGATGTTTTTGAAAAGGAACACCTTGAACTACTCCATATAGAATCAGATGTTGAAAAAATGATTGAGAAGTTTGTAGATGAAAGAAGAGTAGTATTCCTAACAGGAAACCCTGGAGATGGAAAGACATATATAATTAATTACTTAGATAAGGTGAAGAATGTGTTAAGTGAAAAGAATACTTTTGTTGAGTTAGATGCTAATAGAGTAAAGGATTATGATGAATTCATTCAAAAGCTTGATGTAGCTATAAAAGACGAAAGGCCTTGTATTATAGCGATAAACGAATATCCATTGAAAGAACTTCTAGATAAACTAAAAAATAAATATAAAGAGTATTATAAAGCTATTGAAAATCAAAGAAAACAAAGTATTGTTTATGAAAAGAATACTACCTACAATAAAGATAAAATAGTCATACTTGATTTAAACTGTAGAAACTTATTAGTGGATAATTTTTTAGAAAGATCAATGAAATTAATGCTAGAACTTATAAATACAGCTCTGGAAAAGGATAAAAAAAAGAAATATGTGAGTAATAATCATTATGCCTTATCTCTACCAAAGGTTCAAGAAAGACTGTTTGAAATATTCAAATTAATTTCTAACACCGGTATACACTTTGTGACTAGAGATATAATAGGCTTATTTGCATATATTTTTGTTAATGAAGATTTGTTAGAAGGAAATAACTCAGGATATTATTATAATTCACTTTTTAATGGAAACAATAATTTATTTGAAGTAATAAAAGTTTTTGATCCAGTAAATTTTACAATACCAGAAATTGACGAGAAATTATGGAATGGAGAAATGACTGAGAGTTGGCATTTTGAATATGAGAACATAGTCTTACCAAGAGATATTGAAAACATAGATGAGGCTAAGGAAAGTTTTAAAGCACTAAAAAGAAAATTTTATTTTGAAAACGAAAAAGGCAAAGAACTGCTTAAACAAATGAAGGAAAGTTTTTATAATTTTGGAAATGTTTTAGCTATGGTTCAGGACAGGCCTGAGGAAATAAAAAAAAGAATTATTCTAGGTATAAATAAGTTTTTTAATCCAAGTGATATAGATGAAAATGAATTGAAAATATGGACAATGCATCAATATAATTTTAAAAATGAGCCTAAAACAGCAATATCGAATAGAGATATTTATTATAGAGAAATTGAATTATTAATACCGTCATTATCTGAAGCATTAGTTGATATGGAATATGAGCCTGACCACTTTATGTTTAGAGTTAGTGATAAAAAGCAAAATATTGACTTGAAAATTGATTTTAATTTTTTTAAATTGCTAACTCAAATAGAAGAAGGATATCCACCTCAATTAATACCGCAAAAATATAAGTTTAAAATATTTAAATTTATAAATAATCTAAAAAAATATTCTCAGAATGGAAAGAAAAATAGTTTCACTATTCAAGATAGAACAAATAATCAAAAGTACGAAATAGCAATTATGGAGAATAAATATATTTTTAAATAGGGGGAAATTTATGACTGGGAAAAAGGATAAATTAGATAAATTTGCCAGAGAAGTATTTGATGATTATATAGGTTATACACCAACCTCGAGTGGTACGAAGCCTGTACATATAGCAAATGGTTTATTTAGATTAATATTAGAAAAAAACTATGATATTGAAGATTTAAATAAATGGGTTGTAAGGAGCTCTGGGGGAAAAGAAGTAAACAGTGCTGGAAAAATAAAAGAAGAGTTTAGAGAAATTATTAATGAAGTAGATAATATATCAGATGAGGAGCTAAACACTTTAAGATTGTACTTAAGAAAATTGTTTAATCCTGATAGTAGTGCGTATGCATCATTGCCTAATACTGTTATTAATATAGTTTCAAAGAGACAGGTAAGAGGTAGTGTTCCATCTGAATCAAGCATGCATAGTTTCTTATACGATATTTTAACTGAAAAATCCTTTGGCGACAAGTCAAATTGTATTGATATGATAAAAAATTGTCTCGATTCTGAGGATGATGAATATAGTATGATTGCAGAACCGATTGTAAAATACTATACAAAAGAAGTTAAAAATGCTTCAAATAAAAAGAAATTGCAGGATAAAAAAATAAAAAATGGAAAAACAGAGCTAAAAATTAGGCATGCTCTAGAAACTTTGACTAAGAATTGTATGTTTTTGAAAGAGGATAAATTAATAACCTTACAAAGAGTGGTTTTAATATCTTGCTTTTTAATTATCTTCCATCTGATTTCAAAAATTTTGGACATAAACAGCAATTATTCTATCGATGATAATGTACCAATAGTTTTTGATTCTAAGGCAGATTTATCAGCTATTAAATATGCAAGTGCAGAATCTTTAGTTATTGCTAAGCAAAGAGTAGAAGAGTATTTTGAATTTGGTTTAAAGCAAATATTCGATATAAGAGGTTATAATACATATTCGCATGATCAACTTATTGACCTAATAAATGGAATGGATTTACAAGTAAAAAAAGGAATGGATAGTAACGCAAGAAATAATATGTATCTATCAATATATATGGGGTTTTATGAAGATATAAAGGATCACTATAAGTCTTTTATTGAAGCAACAAGATTTATGCTCTTTACTAGTGATTTCACAAGTCCAGCAGATTTTATTAGTAGTTTTGGATTAAAGATTGGATTAATAGGACCACAGAACACAAAGAGAAAAAGATTTACTCCAGTACCTTTTTTTCTAGAAACATTATTAATGACTGTGATTGATGCTGAAATGTACGAAGAAATAACTGTAAATGAATTTGGCGAAAGACTTTGGAACAATTTTGGAATAATTGTAGGATATAATCCTGAAGAAGATTATAATAGGTTAGTAAAATGGAACATAAGTAATAATGCACCTGGAGATTTGATTGGACAATTTGTAGAAAACGCTGAAATAATTACAGATATATTTATGTCAATGGGGTATGGGAAAAAATATGCCGATGGACTAAACACAATCTTTATAAAGGAGAGATAATATGAATGGTTATGATTTATTGGCAGTATTTATATCTGATTTGATTTTTAATAAAGTGAATGAGAAGGAATATGGAATAGTAATCAAAGATTTTACTGAATTTTCATATGAGTATTTTGTTGATAATTTATTCTCAAGAAGAGATCAATTAAATGATCATGACTTCTGTATATTTTTTGCTGGACTGGAGAAGCATGAAGTTGAAAAATATAAAGAAAAATTTAACATATACAATAATTTATTCTATTCGGTTGAAGATGCAGAAGAATATAGAAATAATGGAGACCCTAAATTAACTAGAATTGTAATTGTAAAGAGATATGTACCTAAGTTGTCATCATTAAGATGGTATAGTTCAATAAAGGTTGACGAAGTATACAGACACATTTGTAAAGCAGGTATAAATAAAGTTTCAAAAAATGAGCCAGTTAAAAACTTATGGAAGGCTCTAAATTCAAAAGAATTAGCAAAAACTGTATCTCTTTTAAAGCTAGTGAATTATTATAAGGCTTTGGAGGACACAAATGAAAAAAATTATACTGAAAAAGCTATTTCAGAGTTATATAAATTAGGGTTAATGATAGATGTAAGGCTAGAACAAGCTAATAAGCCTTCAAAAATTAGAAAACTACTATTAGAAAATTATAAGATGGTAGTAAGGATAAGCACTTTGGATGAATCTGATAGAAAGATTATCCAATCAAAAGCAAAGAAAAGTAATATTTACTTAAGCTCTAATATTCTAAAGTTTTATAGGAGTAGAGATATAGCAATTTTAAAGAATCTTTTTTTAAGTGAGGTAGAAGAGTTTTTTAAGTCTGTAAGCAGGCGTAAGAGAAGTTCTACAGAAAATAAGCCAAATATAAAGAAGCCAAAGATAAAATCCTCAGAAGCTTTAGGAGCAAGCTTAATAATAGACAAGGATGAAGAGCAAATAAAAGAAGTACTAGACACGATTGAGGAGCAATTTAACAAGCATGTTGAAGAACAGGATAAAAATAAAAAAGGAAGAATAAAAATTAGTACTGATGACAAACCAATTAATATTGAGATTATACCTGAAATTGTAAATTTAATAGATACTTTTGTCAGTAGTGATAGCTATGGAGGAATTATTTATGTAAATGAAAGCAATCCTATAGATTGCTTGAAGAATCTTGAAAGATATGACTATGAAAGTTTTAATGAGGATATTATTAAAGAGATAGAAGAGTTTTTAGGTAATTTTCAAGGGGATATAGGAGAAGATGTAAAACTACTATCTATATTCAGTAGTTTTGTTGAAGTTAGATATAAGATTGTAGACTCTAAATTTAGATTAGCAGATGCACCTATGCTAAAGGTAGCAGAAAGTGCAGATAAACTAAAATTGTACTCTAGATATATTGATATATACAGTAGTTTGATATCTGTTCTTAATGATAATTATAGTAAAATGATTGAATATAGTTCTAGGGGTGCAAAGCATGTAATTCTATTAATTAACGCTTTGGACATGGTATACTTTAAAGGTGATGATTTTTTACATGCAATTCCAACATCTTTAAACCCAATATACTTATGGAAATATATTGAACTTGCAAATGAAATTAAGATATCTAATTTAGATAATGATGATAAGGAATTTGTAATAAGGAAATCAAATGAAATACCAAATCCATTAACTGCAACCTATGTAAGTGGATTTATTACAAAAACTGAATATGTCATTATACCAGAAGTATCAAAGCTAGGAAACTTACCTATATATTCTACTGAACAGCAAGTAATAAATTTAGCTCATGGACTAGAAGTTATTCAAATGCTAACAAGCAAATACATAAATCTGTTTCCTCATAGTCTATTTAGATTAAGGATTGCTATGGTAAATCCACCGGATATGGGGAAGGCACTATATGTTTTTAAGGAAGTGCTAAAGAATTCTAGTCATGAAGTATTAGGTTTAGATTTGCATATTTATAGAACAAAGGAAACTGATAAAGATTGGAGTAGTTTTGATAATGTAGATGAAAGTATACTTGGTAGATTTCAATCTATTAGCAATCCAAATTATAATATAAAATTACACGATAAAAAAATAAGCTATGAGGAATTTACTGAAGAAGCTAATGATGAATACCATATGATTATATTATTTGATCCTAATCAGAAGTTAGCAGGAAATGTATCTTCTAATGAACTTGTGAAAATTCATCCACTATGCATACCAAATGTTTTTGAATATGATCAGTACTATGATAATGTTCTTATAACTCCAGCTTCGGAAGGATATTTCTTTTCAGACTATAATAAGTTAATCCAAAAGCTTAATGATAAGCCCAGAGATTATCACAATAGTGTTTTGATAGAATCGCCAATATCAAAAAAACAATTCAACAACCTACTTAGTAAGACTGAGTGGCTAATAATTGCTGATCAAAACTTGAAGAATATAGAGTTCGATAGCTTGGATACCAGAAAAAGGTTATATTATAAATCTATAAATTATAGAGATATAGGTGTATACACTGATAAATGGGATAAATATAATAGAGAATTTAATAGCTTTTTACGTCGTTCTGGAAATTATGATCCTAAAGAAGAGTGTGTACAAAATATAATAATAGATATACAACTTTTAAATGAAAAAGGTATATTAAACTCAATCTCAAATGCTAGTATTAGATCATTTAATGAGAATCAAATTAAAGGTAATTTGGGTCTAGCTGTAGCATATGAATGGTATAGATATAAGTCAGGAGTGAGCATTTTAGCAAGCTTAGATACTGATGTGGCTCATAGATGGTTAGATGAAAGAGAAGAAAATTATTTATCAGATTTGATTGGAATAAGGTTTGATAATCATAAGGCATATATTGATATTATTGAAGTCAAAACACATTCAAATGATTTTTCAATTGATTACGATAAAAATGATATACATGGGAGAGCTGTCGAACAAGTAAATGCAATATACAAAATAATTGAAGAAGTATTTATGCATAAAAGTAGAATAACTAGCACATCACGAAGAGAAGTATTAAGGCTTCAAATTTTTCAAGCATTTTATCAGTTGCTCTTACCAAAACGACTTAAAAAGGACTGGACTGAAAAATTAAATAAATTGTTTGCTGGAGAAATTGATATAGAAATTAATCAATTTATATATTTTATTGATTTTGGAGAGCACGGAGAAGTAGAAGAAATAACATTTGACAAAGAAAAACCTTTAAAACTAGTGAAGATCAACAATAAATTTGCAAAAAAAGTAGTTCAAAATTGTAATGAATTAATGAAAAAGCTAAGCAATGATATTGAAGCATTGAATTTTGAATATATGAAAAACACTGGTCAGAGTATCTTTAAGAAAGAGCAGAATATGGGGAATACTAAATATAAGAACGATTATGAGGATATGAAGAATAAGAATGATAGTGTATTTTTAGATAATATAATGAATATTAATAATAATTCTATAGATGAAGTTAAAGAAAAAGATTATATAGATAATGATATTAATAAAGACAAAAATACAGCTTCTAATAAAACAAATTATAGTAAAATCAATGATCTTAAGCCTACTACGGATGACAATTTAGGGATGTTTTTTTCAATATCTAAAGAGAGCATAGATGCAAAAACAAAGCGTTTATTCAGAATATTAGATGACTACAACATTAATATTAGAGAAATTGATCCCGAGAAAGTTCATGTAGCACCAAGGTATATAAGGTTTAGAGTAAGATTAAAATCAGGTGAAACATTGCAAAAAATAGTAAAGTATAAAGCTGATATTACAAGAGAAATGGAAGCAACATTTGAAGTGGCTATCGGAAACGAAAGAGGAACAAACCTTGTTTATATTGATATTCCAAGAGAAAAGAGTGATGTTATAGGATTGAATCATAACTTGTTTCTTCTACCAAATGACACCCTAGTAGGAAATTTAAATATTATTGTTGGTCAGGAAGGAAGTGGAGATTTTAAAATAATTGATATAGCCAAGGCTCCGCACATGCTTGTTGCAGGCTCAACTGGTTCGGGAAAGACTATATTCCTATATACTGTCTTGGTATGTCTAATGCATAAACACTCACAAGAGAATATTGAAATTATCTTAATTGATCCAAAAAGAACAGACTTTGTATTTTTTAATCAATTACAGTATCTTAGGGATAAGAAAGTTATAATTGAACCTAAAGAAGCTGTGGAAATGATAAGTACATTAGCAGATGAAGAATTAAAAAGAAGACAGAATCTATTAACGAGCTGCAGAGCAAGAGATCTTTTTTCCTATAATAAAAAGAACCCTCACAATCAGCTTAAGCCGTTAGTAGTTGTTATTGATGAATATGCAGACTTAATACAGGCAGCAGATATGCTAAGTTTGAGAAAAGAGTTTGAAGCAAAGGTTACAAGATTAGCGTATATAGCTCGGAATGTTGGAATACATCTTGTTATTGCTACCCAAAGGCCAAGTGCAGATATAGTAACTTCAAACTTGAAAGCAAATATTCCTTGTAGGATATCCTTTAGATTGCCAGCTCATCAAGACTCTATGACTATCTTAGACGCTCCAGGAGCAGAAGACTTATTAGGAAAAGGTGATATGCTACTATCTCTCAATGGTAATATTTCAAGAATTCAGGGATTATATATTAGTGAGGAAGAATTGGAAGAATATTTAGAAGAAAAAATTTAATTGTAATGAAATTTCAAAAAGAGAGGCTGTTAGAACTTTGGAAATAAACCGAGATATAGTTGAGGGTATTTTTATAAATGAATGTAAAAATAGATTTCTTTGCAATATATTAATTAAAAATGAAATACACGAATGTTATATACCTAGCTCATCCAAATTAGATAACTATATAAAGTTGGAAAATAAAAAGGTGTTATTAACTGTTAACAAAGGAAAAAAAACAAGGACAAAATACAGTGTCTTTGCAGTAAAGTATTATGGAAAGTATATTATGCTAAATCTTAACATTGTCAACAGCTTAGTTGAAGAATATATTAAGATGAATAATAAAAATTATTTTTATACAAAAATTTTTAGAGAAAAAACTATTAATGATTATAAAGCAGATCTATTGCTTCATGGTAAAGAAAAGTTGATAGTTGAAGCGAAAGGATTGATTGCTATAAGAAAACAATCACTATTTCCAACAGTTTTTTCTGAACGGGCGTTAAAGCAGCTAAACAACTTGTTAAAGCTATTAGAGCTAGGATGGCGAATAGACTACTATTTTGTTTCATTAAGCTCGGTAGTAAAAAAAGTGATAATCAATAAAGAATTCAATGAGTATTCAAACTTACTTCTTAGATGTATTGATAGAGGAATGAAAGTTAAGGGTTTTAGTGCTTGTTATGAAAATAATAAAGTTATAATTGAAAGTAATTTAAAGATAGAAATATAGATTAATTTTTTGAATTTTTATAAGTTTAATTTACAAATGCATGAGCTAATATGAAATAGCAAATTGGAATATCGACTATAGCGATTGGAAAATTAATGGTTATAGGATTTTTTGACAAGAAAATACTAAACTGTAGTATATTGATTTGCATATATTATAAAACAAATGTTACTTAAAGGAGTAGAATGGATAATTTTAATCATTTGAGTGAAAAAATCAATTTGTACAAGAATTGGTCAGGTACAATAGAATAGCTTGAATATATAGCTTAGCCTAATTCTGAAAATCTATAGGACAAAAAATTATATATATTTTCTGGAAACACTTAGAATAAGTATAATAATTAACTCTGCCAGGGTATAGTATCAACTAAAAACTAACCTGACAGAGTTCTTTTAATAAAAACAATTTTTCCAAGCGGTAATATCTCATGCTGAGTCTATATTCATTTTTATAATTTATAGAATTTTTGAAAAATTTACAAATATAATAATAGAATTTATTTTATATTTATTAATAAAATTCAAAAACACTTGCTTTAATCAGGTTAAAAAAGCTACAGTTCTATATGAGGCAAAATAGCTTTAACTATATCTGTAATGACATAAATTTCTTTCTGTGAACATTTACTAATTAATTGTTGTAGCTCAGTTTCATCCTTCGGTTTATTAGTCTCAGATGATGTTCCCTTAATCAAATAGTCAAGAGATAAAGGTGTTTTTATATTGATTACAGTAAAATGGCAGTAAACTTACATAATACTGCTTTATTTAATTTCTAAAAATCAGCTATAAACATTGAAATTAAAGCGTTTGTGGATGATGAAAAATTATTTTTGTGGACGTTTTTATTTACACGTTAAACCTAAATTCTACTACATCTCCATCCTTCATAATGTATTCCTTACCTTCAAGTCTTAACAGACCTTTTTCTTTAGCTCTAGTAATAGTTTCACATTTTTTCAGTTCAGTAAAATGAATAACTTCAGCTCGTATAAAGCCTTTTTCAATATCCGAGTGAATTTTTCCGGCTGCCTGAGGTGCTTTAATTCCGTTCTTAATCGTCCATGCTCTAACTTCTTTTGGACCTGCGGTTAAGAAAGAAATTAAACCAAGAAGTTTATAGCTTGCTTTTATTAGTTTATCTAATCCTGATTCTGTTAATCCAAGCTCGCTTAAAAATTCCTTTTTTTCTTCTTCCTCCAACTCTGAAATTTCTGATTCAATTTTACCGCATAGTGTAATAACCTCTGCTCCTTGATTATCAGCGTGCTGTCTTACAAAATCTACATATTTATTATCACCATCATTAATAATATCTTCTTCAGAGATATTTGTGGCATAAAGCACCGGTTTATTTGATAATAGATTTAAATGATTAACGAATTTCGTATCTTCTTCATCAAACTCTAATATTCGTGCCGGTTTTCCTGATTCTAAAGCTTCTACAATTTTCTTAATAATTGTAACTTCTCTTAAAAGAGATTTATCGCTTTTTGCAAGCTTTTCTGTTTTTGAGAGTCTTCTACTCATTATTTCTAAATCTGATAATATTAATTCTAAGTCAATGATTTCAATATCTCGCAAAGGATCAATATTTCCCTCCACATGAGTAATATTCTCATCCTCAAAACATCTAACAACATGAACTACAGCTTGAACTTCTCTAATATGAGATAGAAACTTATTACCAAGACCTTCACCGTTACTTGCACCCTTTACTAATCCTGCTATATCAAAGAATTCAATAGCAGTTGGAATTTTTTTCTTTGAATCATATATTTTCTCTAAAAAATCAAGTCTTTCATCCGGAACAGTAACAACACCTATATTTGGTTCAATTGTGCAGAACGGATAATTAGCAGAATCTGCTTTTGCAGATGTAATTGCATTAAATAATGTACTTTTACCTACATTAGGTAAACCTACAATTCCTAGTTTCATAATATCTTCCTTTCGATTAGACTTCTAAAATGCACTAATAAATTATACACTAAGATTCAGTATACTTCAATGGAAAGGATTTTAAAATAAGGGTTTTTCAGCATTGTTAACACTTTGTTAAGTTGTATAAACATATATATAAAAGGTAAATAAAAAAAATATTTTAAAAATAAATGTCGAAATATAGTATTTTAAAGAACTTCATAATATACTGATGGTAATAAGAGGAAGGTATTAAAATTATGTTCTATACAAAACTGAAAAGGCTTAAACAATTTTAACTCCATCTTAACCAACCATTAACAGTACCTAAACACACATAGGAAATTTTATTGCTATACTTCTACATGTACAAAAGATAAGGGATTTATAAAAAAAAATATTTTGAAAGGGGATAATATAATGAATTTTTTTAAGAACACAAAGTTATTAACAATTGCTTTAATAGTGCTTTTAGCAGTTTCATTTTTAGCAGTAGGCTGTAATAATGACAAAGATACATCAGGAGAAGACAATCAAAACGAACAAGAAAATAACAATGGAAAAAATACTGGTGAGGGCGTTATTGAAATTGCTGGATCAACTTCAGTGCAACCTGTAGGAGAAGCATTAGCAGGTGGATTCATGGCACACAACCCAAACATTAAGGTTAACTACCAAGGAATAGGTTCTTCATCAGGAGTTAAGGCTGCAGACAATGCAACTGCACAAATCGGTACTGCTTCAAGAAATCTTAAGACAGAAGAAGAAGACTGGGGATTAACTAAACACGTAATAGCTTTTGATGGTGTTGCTGTTGTAGTTCACACAAGTAATACAGTTGTAAATGATTTAACAATGGAACAAGTACAAAAAATATTCAAAGGTGAAATCACTAACTGGAACGAAGTTGGAGGAAATAATAAAGAAATCATCGTAGTAAGTAGAGAAGCTGGTTCTGGAACAAGAGGAGCTTTTGAAGATATAGTTGGATTAGAAGAAAAGATAAATGACAAGAAGGTAAGTGCTCTTACAGAGGATGCTATAATAGCAGAAGGTAATGGTACGGTAAGAGCTAACGTAGCAGAAAAAGAAAATGCAATTGGTTATCTGTCGTTATCTTATATAAATGATGAAATAAAGACAGTTAAGGTTAATGGTGTTGAACCAATAGTTGATAATATTTTAACTGAAAAATATCCAATCTACAGACCATTCTTAATGTTAACAAAAGGTGAGTTAGATGAATCTACTCAAGCTTTCTTAGATTTTGCATTCAGTACAGAAGGACAAATGCTTGTAGCTTCTGAAGGTGCTATCCCGGTTAGTTTAGATGCAACACTTGAAATAGCTGGATCAACCTCAGTACAGCCGGTAGCTGAATTAGTAGCAGATAGTTTCATGGCTAAATATCCGGGTATCAAAGTTAACTATCAAGGAATAGGTTCTTCATCAGGAGTTAAGGCTGCAGACAATGCAACTGCACAAATCGGTACTGCTTCAAGAAACCTTAAGACAGAAGAAGAAGATTGGGGATTAACTAAGCACATATTAGCTTTTGATGGTGTTGCTGTTGTAGTTCATCCAAGTAATACAGCTGTAAATGATTTAACAATGGAACAAGTACAAAAAATATTCAAAGGTGAAATCACTAACTGGAGCGAAGTTGGCGGAAGTAATAAAGAAATCATCGTAATAAGTAGAGAAGCTGGTTCTGGAACAAGAGGAGCTTTTGAAGATATAGTTGGATTAGAAGAAAAGATAAATGATAAGAAAGTAAGTGCTCTTACTAGTGATGCTATAATAGGTGAAGGTAATGGTACGGTAAGAGCTAATGTAGCAGATAAAGAAGATGCAATTGGTTATCTTTCGTTATCGTATATAAACGATGAAATAAAGACTGTAAAAGTTGATGGTATAGAGCCTAGTGTTGAAAACATAAAATCTGAAAAGTATCCAGTTTACAGACCATTCTTAATGTTAACTAAAGGAGAAATTGATATAGTAACTGAAACTTTCATAGATTTTGCATTTTCAGACAAAGGTCAAGACATAGTTAGTAAAAAAGCTATACCGGTTAAGTAATAAACTTAACAAATACTTAACGAACATATTTAACTGTAATGATATAATTTTAGATGGTAGACTCCACAATTCTATTGTGGAGTCTACGTTCTTTTAAGAGTAGTTCAAATATATGTAATGGAGGTGGTATAGCAATGGAAAGAGTAGATAATTCTAATATTTCTCAAGCCAGTTTGAATATGAAGAAAAGTAAGTCGACTGTTTTATGGGAAAAATTTGTAGAGAAGATTTTTTTCATATCAGCCTGTATGGCAATAATTAGTATAGCTACTATTACAATATTTATCTTCGCCAAGGGCGGACCTGCTATGTTAGAAATAGGTATTTTTAACTTTATGTTTGGAACAACCGAGCTCGGAGGAAAAGTATATCTCTGGCAGCCGGGAGCAGATATTTATCATATAATAACTATGATTTTATCTTCAATTTATATAACATTAGGGGCAATTATAATAGGAGTTCCTATAGGTATTTTAACAGCAGTTTTTATTGCTGAAATTGCACCTAAATGGCTTGTTAAAATTATGAAGCCCGCAGTTGAATTGCTTGCAGGAATACCGTCAGTGGTTTATGGTTTTTTTGGACTAATTATTATTGTTCCTATGATTTATGAAGCCTATGGTAGACAGCTTAAAGGTGGGGGTAACAGCATGCTGGCTGCAATCATTATATTAAGTATAATGATTCTGCCTACGATAATAAACATTTCTATTGCAGCAATAAAAGCTGTACCTATAGAATATAAAGAAGGTTCTTTAGCAATGGGTGCTACTCATATACAGACAATTTTTAAGGTTATGATACCTGCTGCAAAATCCGGTATATTTGCTGCCGTTATTTTAGGGATAGGTAGAGCTATTGGAGAAACTATGGCAGTAATATTGGTTGCAGGAAATTCTATAAAGTTTCCAACTTCTATTTCTGATTCAGTACGACCAATGACTGCACATATTGCTTTGGAGATGTCATACGCTTCTCCCGGTCTTCATGAAAACTCTTTGTTTGCTACAGGAATAGTATTATTTGTATTTATTATGTTACTTAATATAGCTTTGAATTTTATTACCCACAAAGTAGGTGAATAAATTGAAAAAAAGAAATTTATCAGATAACTTTATGAAATTATTTATAATTTTATCATCAATAATAACTTTAGGAACAATGATATGGATTCTAATATATGTTATATCAAATGGAATTGCACATGTAAGCTGGGAATTTCTTACTGAATTCCAGGAAGGTCAGATTGAGGGAGGTATATTCCCTTATATTATCAGTACACTATATATCATTTTTATTACTATACTTATTGCAACACCTATAGGTATCTTTTCTGCTATTTACCTTGTAGAGTATGCAAAGCCCGGTAAAATAGTTAGGATTATTCGTTTTGCAACAGAAAGTCTTGCAGGAATTCCATCAATAGTTTTCGGACTATTTGGTTTAATATTCTTTGTAACTATGCTGGGTTTTAGATGGTCGATGTTATCTGGTGCCCTTACCTTAAGTATAATGGTACTTCCCACAGTCGTACGTACTACAGAAGAGTCATTAAAAGCAGTACCTAATATATATAGAGAAGGTAGTTTAGGATTGGGAGCTTCTAAGCTTCGTACCATTAGAAAAGTTATATTACCTAGTGCCTTACCCGGTATTCTTACGGCTGTAATATTAAGTATAGGAAGAATTATTGGAGAAACAGCAGCAGTTTTTTTAACTGCCGGGACTGCAAAAGCACTTCCTAAAAGCATTATGGATGGAGGAAGAACTCTATCAGTACATATGTATTATTTAGCAAAAGAAGGTATTTCTATGGATAAGGCATATGCAACCGCTACAGTTCTGATATTAGTAGTTATAGTCATTAATTTTATTGCTAATAAACTTGCTTCACGGTTAAATAAAAAGAATAGCTAAATGAATACTGAGAGGGGTGACGATTATGAATAATATGAAAATTACAGTTAAAGATTTGAATTTATATTACGGAGATTTCCAAGCTTTAAAGAACATAAACATTGATATTGAAGAAAGGAAGATAACAGCTTTAATTGGACCTTCCGGATGTGGAAAATCAACTTTTATAAAAACTTTAAACAGAATGAATGACCTGATAGAAGGAGTTAAGATTGATGGAAACGTTATGTTAGATGGTGAAGATATATATAAAGATGTTGATGTAATCAAATTAAGAAAAAGGGTAGGAATGGTTTTTCAAAAACCAAATCCGTTTCCTATGAGTGTATATGATAATGTTGCATATGGACCTAGATCACATGGTGTTAAAAAGAAAAGTATTCTAGATGAAATAGTAGAAAAAAGCTTAAGATCAGCTGCTATATGGGATGAAGCAAAGGATAGATTAAAGAAAAATGCTTTAGGTTTCTCCGGCGGACAGCAGCAAAGACTTTGTATTGCCAGAGCTTTAGCTGTTGAACCTGAAGTGTTATTAATGGATGAACCAACATCTGCACTAGACCCGATAGCAACAGGGAGAATAGAAGAACTTACAGAAGATCTAAAGAAAGAGTACACAATTGTTATAGTGACTCACTCAATGCAGCAGGCTGGAAGAATTTCTGATAAAACCGCATTTTTTTTACTGGGCGATTTAATTGAAATGGGAGATACAAAAAAAATCTTTTCAAATCCTGATGATAAGAGAACAGAAGATTATATAACAGGTAGATTTGGTTAAGCAAAAAAATTAAAATTAAATTGAATACGTTTATTGATTACTTGCAAAAATATATTTTAAACTGTATATTATATATTAAGTAAGAAAAAAACATTATGTTTATATAGATAGATTAATTTTATTAATGTATTTGAAGGGAGTGAATAATTTGAGAAAGCACTTTGACGAACAGTTAGAATGTTTAAAGCGACAGCTTATTAAAATGGGTGCAATAGTTGAAGAAGAAATAGGTATTGCAGTAAAAGCCTTAATTAATCAAGATTTAGACCTTTTAGATAAGGTTTTTGAATTAGAAGGAAAATCAGATCAGATGGAAATAGACATAGAAGATAAATGCTTAGATGTTTTAGCACTTCAACAGCCTTTAGCAAAAGATTTAAGAATAGTTAGTACAATACTTAAAATAATCACAGATTTAGAAAGAATAGGTGATCATGGAGTAAATATTGCTAAAGTCACAAAATCATTATGTAATAAGAAGCTTATTAAACCTTTAGAAGATATACCTAAAATGGCTGAAATAGCTCAAGAAATGATTAGAATGAGTCTTGACAGCTTTATTAATGAAGATCCGCAAATGGCTAAAGAAGTAGCTATTATGGATGATAAAGTTGATGAATTATATCAACAGATATATTTAGAACTGCTTGAGATATTGACCAATGATAAAGATACTATGCCGCAGATAATTAACTTACTATTAATAGGTAGATATCTAGAAAGAATTGCAGATCATGCTACTAATATTTGTGAAGGAATTTTTTATATGACCACAGGTCATAGACTAGAATTTTAAACACTCATGAAAATGGGTGTTTTTTATTTTTTTATGATTTTTTTGGAATAAATATTTTTTAATTTTATAGGAAAAATAATTTTAGGAGGTGGAAAAATTGAATAAAATAAAAGCTTTTTCTTATATTGGATTAGCATTATTATTGGTAATAGTAGCTGTTATCGGTTGTCAGCCAGCCGTAGAAAAGCCTAACGATCCAAATAATAATATGAACAATAATAGAGGTAATAACAACATGGGTAATGACAACATGAGGAACAACAATATGGATAAAAACAATATGGATAAAAACAATATTGAAGATGGAGACGGCATAATTGATGGTGACGACGACACAGGTAATCGCATGAATAATATGAATAACAATGACATGACCCAAAGGTCAGAAAGAATTACTCAGGCGTTATTACAAATGAATGAGGTAAGGCGGGCTGCAGTAGTTATTTCTGATAACACTGCAATTGTTGGTGTAGATATGGCAAACAATAATGCTAATAGGGTTTCTGAAGATATGAGAAGAAGAATTGAGTCAACTGTAAGAACTACAGATAATAGGATAAATGAAGTTAGAGTAACTACCGACCAAGGAATGTATGATAGAATAAATAACGTTGTATTATCAATGAGGAGAGGAAGACCAGTAACAGAATTCACCAATGAAATAAGAGACATAATGGATATGATTACAAGAAACATGTAATTAAATTAAGAATAGAGCCTAAACCTAGAGTTTAGGTTCTTTTTTACTGATAAGAAAAGTTAATTTAGAACAATTCTCATAATTAAGCTTTAAAGACATATTATTTACAAAGGAAATAAGTAAGAAACAATAATTGGGGGATGTAAATGAATATAAAGAATTTTTTAAATAGAGAAATTTTATTTACATCAGCTTTTGTATTTTTTCAGATACTTTCATTTGTATATAATGATCCTTGGGAGAATATTTTTATTGGATTAGCTTTCATATCATTATTTTTTGTTCTAAAATCTTGTCTATTACATAGAAAATTAAAAAAAGTTTATAATAAACGATTAATAGTCATATTAATAACTGTTGTAATTACATGTGTTTTCACTATTTTTTTCTTATTTACTCAAAAATATAATATTAAACATGACAATATACATCTTGATAAGGAAAATGATGAAATAGCTGTTATGTTAGTGTATAATGGAGAAAGTCCAATGTATGACATATCTATTGAATTAAGTAATATCACACTTAGGAATAAGAAAATAGATATATTAAAGTCTCCATTTTTATTAAATAATAAAAAAGATAGCTATAAAAGTATTGGTAAAAGTCAACACAAAGAAAATATACAGCAAGTTGCTTCTAGATTACAAAGTCTACTACCAAAAAATAACAAAGTGTATATTGGATACCTTTATGATAAAAAATATATTGAAGAAACATTAATTGAAATAGTTCAAGATGGGTTTGATAAAATTATAGTTGCTCCGATTTTTTTAACAGAAGATGAAAGCTATTACTTATTACAAAGTCGTATTAATAAAATGAAGCTGTTTAATAGAAATATTCAAATTAGATATACTAATCCTTTATGGGATAATGAAACAATAGTTAAAACATATTTAAGAAAAATTAACAATAATATAACAGAAGATGAAATTCTTAATACTGGAATTGTTATGATTGGAAAAGGGGAAAGTAGTAAAGAGGATAGTGAGTTTATTACATCAATTAAACAGAATATTATGTTTCGTAAAAAAATTAATGATTATTTAGTAGAAATTTTAAATTTTCCTGAAGAGAAGATAAGATTAGGATGGGATATACACATAGAGCCAAAATACACCCATGAGGTTAAAGCACTTTTAGAATATGGAGTAGGAGAAATTATTTGTATATATATAGATCCTCAGGTAAACTATATACAGAATAACACTATTTTAGAGCATCTAAAAAAAGATGTAAAGCTCCCGGACGGAGTTAAGATTAAAGTTGTTGACGGTTTTTTAAATAGCTATGATTTTATATATGAAATAAGAAATAAAATACAAGTTGAAATGCTTAAAACATGGAACTAAAAAAGAAGGAGGTAAATTAATGACTTTGAAAAACCTAAGAAAAAAAATTGATGAAGGAGTACATCTAAATTTAATAACAACAGATAAATTTAAAACAAATCTTATTAGCATATACATAATCCGTCCTTTAAAAAAGGATGAAGTTACAAAAAATGCTTTAATTCCATTAATTTTAAGGCAGGGAAGTCATAAATATAAATCATCTTTAGATATTCAGAGAAAGTTAGAAGATTTGTATGGTGCAAACCTTAGCATAGATGTTAGTAAAAAAGGAGAAAGACAGTTAATTAGAATTAGCATAGAATTTGTCAATAAAGCATTTGTTCAAGAGAAGAATTTATTTAATAAAGTAATATCAATGTTAAATGAAATAGTAAACAATCCTTATACTGAAAATAATAGTTTTTTAGAAAAATATGTTTCTCAAGAAAAAGAAAACTTAAGAAAAAGAATATCTAGTAGAATCAACGATAAGAAAACTTATGCTGTAGATAGATGCATTGAAGAAATGTGTAAAAATGAAAAATTCAGCTTGTATAAATATGGTTACGTGAAAGATTTAGAAGAAATTGATAGCAAAGACTTATACAATCACTATAAAAATATTATACAAACAAGTCCAATTGAGATAAGTGTAATTGGAGATATAACTATTGATGATGCCGTAAATGAAATAAAGAATAGTTTTAATTTTAAAAGAGGAGAAATCATAAACATTCCTAGAGAGAATGTCTTAAAGCTAGTACAAACAAAAAATATGGTCAATGAAAAAATGGATATAAATCAAGGGAAATTAAGCTTAGGATTAAGGACGAATATACCATATGAAAGTAAACTTTATGAGGCTTTAGTATTAGCTAATAAGATATTGGGCGGCGGACCAAACTCAAAATTGTTTAGAACTGTTAGAGAAGATGAGAGTTTAGCGTATTATATTTACTCTAGATCTTATAAATATAAATCTATAGTTATAATTACCTGTGGAATTGAATTTGAAAATTTTGATAGAACGTTAGATATTATTAAAAGAGAAATTGAAGAGTTAAAGGAAGGTAATTTTACTAAAGAAGATATAGAAGAATTTAAAAACTCTACTATTACAGCAATAAGAAGTATGACTGACAGTAATTATTCATTATTAGAATTCTATTTAAGTCAGTCTTTAACACAAGACGGTAGAGATATTTATGAAATTATTGAAGATATTAGAAATGTAGAAAAGGAAGATATTATTAAAGCTGTTGAAAAAACTCATTTAGATACCATTTACTTTCTTGCAAAAAAAGAATAAATAGGAGGAGTTCTAATGTTAGAGGATAAAGTGGTTAGTGATAAACTTAATGAAGAAATTTATTTTAAAGAGCTAGATAATGGATTAAAGATATTTTATATGCCTAAAAAAAATTACTTAAAGAAACATGCAATTTATTCAGCTAATTATGGATCTAATGATAATAAATTTGTACCTATTGGAGAGAGTGATTTCAGCGAATTTCCTGAGGGAATAGCTCATTTCTTAGAACATAAGCTTTTTGAAGACCCAGAAGAGAATATATTTAATAAATTCTCTCAGTTAGGTTCTTATGTTAATGCATTTACAAACTTTAATCAAACTTCATATCTATTTTCTTGTACCGATAGGTTTTATGAAAATCTAGACCTATTAGTAAGCTTTGTTCAAACCCCTTATTTCACTGAAGATAATGTTAACAAGGAAAAGGGAATAATAGAACAGGAAATTCGTATGTATGATGATTCACCAGAATGGAAAGTTTTTTTTAACTGCCTAGATGGTATGTATCAAAATCATCCAGTAAAAATAGATATTGCAGGAACCATTGAAAGTATTAATAAAATTAATAAAGATGATCTTTATAAATGCTACAATACCTTTTATAATCCCAAGAATATGATTTTATTTATGATAGGAGACATAGATTTCCAAAAAGCAATAGATGTAGTTAAGAAAAATCAACCCAAAGATATAAAAATTTATGAAGGAAGTATCAAGAGAGAATATGATGATGAACCTAATAGTATTAATAAAAAAAGAGTAGAGGAACATTTATCAGTGGCTACCCCTATGTTTAATATAGGATTTAAGGATTTAGATATTGGATTTGATGGCGACAAACTTATATATAAGGAAATTTCAACAAAAATTTTACTTGAGATGCTATTTGGAGAGAGTACAGAGTTTTATAAAAAGATGTATGAAGAAGGTTTGATTAATAACTCTTTTGGATGTCAGTTTGTAGCTCATAAAGACTATGGTTATACAATTATGAGTGGAGATTCAGAGAAACCTGAGATTTTCTTAAATAAAGTTTTAGATTATATAGAGGAACAAAAACACGTTGGGCTATCAAAAGATAGCTTTAATCGAATAAAAAAGAAAACAATTGGTCAGCATGTAATGGAATTTAACTCAATTGAGTTTATAGCTAACTCTTTTGTAGCACATTATTTTAACAACTCTTGTATCTTAAATTATTTAGATATTATGGAAAGTATTAATTTTGAGGACTTAGAAGATAGATTTAATCAGCATCTCACATTAGATAACTATACTTTATCACTTATTTTACCTAAGTAGTGTTGACATTCAAGTTTTATAAAAATATAATTTTAATGTAGGTAAAAAAACAACTACTAGCAAATCTAGTAGTTAATTTTTCTCAAAAGGAGGTTCTACAATGAATCCAGTAGCATTTGAAATATTTGGTCTGGCTGTTAGATGGTACGGAATTATTATAGCATTAGGAATGTTAATTGGAGCAATTTTAGCGTTAAGAGAAGCAAAAAGAATTGGATTTAATGAAGAATACATAATTGATTTACTTATTTTTGCTATTCCTGCTGCTATTATAGGATCAAGGATATATTATGTAATATTTAAATGGGAAGAATATCGAGATAGTTTATGGAGAATTGTTGATATTAGAGGCGGAGGCTTAGCTATTCACGGGGGAATAATTGCGGCAGTTATAGTGGCTTTAATTTTTACAAGAATAAAAAAATTAAGTTTCTGGAAAATGGCAGATATATGTGCACCTAGCATTATATTAGGTCAAGCTATAGGTAGATGGGGTAATTTTATAAACCAAGAAGCTCATGGCGTAGAAACTGATTTACCTTGGGGATTAATGATAGATGGAGTTAAGTATCATCCAACTTTTCTATATGAATCTTTATGGAATTTTTTGGTATTTTTCTTTTTACTCTGGTATAGAAAAAATAGAGTAAAGGTTAGAGGTGAAGTATTTTTATTATATGTAGCTTTATATTCATTTGCGAGATTTTTTATAGAAGGGTTACGTACTGACAGTCTTATGGTAGGACCTATGAGAGTAGCTCAGATAATTAGTATTGTATTAATAGTAGGGGTAGTAATATTATTTTACATTAGAAGAAAGAATTATTTACTAGATGGCAGCAATAATGTAGAATAAAGGAAGTATAATAAAATAAAAAACAAAACATAGGTGAAATTGTCTAATAAACGACAAAAAAGCAAGATACTTTATGTAAAATAAGGTAAATTAGTGTAAAACGCCTTATGATGTCTTTGACCTCGTAGATATTTTTATTATAAGATTTATTCACCTCTAAAAAAGGTGGGATTAATATGAAACTTAATGAAAAAATTGTTAATCTAAGGGACAAGCTTAATAAGTATATAGTAGATGGTACCTGCTATGATGATATTTATAAGTTAAGTGTTGAGCTTGATCAGCTTATTAATCAGTATTATAAGCTGGGATATTAGAATTAAAAGATAATTTAATCAGCAAGAGCAATTCTCTTGAGGTGTGTTACAGGGAGATTTTTTGTTAGATAGATTAATAGGTTCAGTTCAAACTGTGCCTTTTGCAATTTTTAAAAAGGAGCTTTGCAATAGCATAAATTTATGATATTGCAAAGCTCCCATCAATCTGTAAAAATTATTGTAAAGTCAAATAAATCCTAAGATCAGTAATAATCGAGTTACAATTATACAGGATTTAAAGCTTCTACGTTTTTTTCTTTTTATACATTAAATATTTTAAAACTAAGTGTATTCCATAAATTGTAACATAGATAACTATTCTTTCATAACTGGAACGACTCACTGAAAGGTGAGTATATCACAACTATGTTAAGCTGTTATCATTTAGTATTATATCTCTTTAATATTTCATTTACAGAATTCTTGACTGATTGATATAAATTATCTATTGCAGGCTCAGTTAATAATGAACCGATTAAGAAAATATTACTAACCTTCTGTCTTTCATTTATATCCTTATAAAAATTCTGTGTTAGATTATCCTTTTTCAAATGTGGAAATATATACCATTGCTTAGCTGTTATTAAATGTTTTACATCGATTGCTGATTTTTGAATATCATGTGTTATTCCATCGATTAAACCCTTATGGATAGTTCCATACGCATAGGCAGTAAGTATGGTTCTGTTATTTTGTTTAAAAGTATGGAAAAACTGTATTTTACCTTTTTTACCTAGATGAGCTTTATAATATGTAGTTACTAGGTTTTTGTTGCTAATTTCATATGCACATGTGACAAATGGATTTGTATCAATTTTCTTCATTAATTGATTATATAAATCATCCTTAATGACGTCTCGTGGAAGTTTTGCAGTAATAAGCACTTTGTCATAATAGTGAGAATCAAATGTAGTTTCAACTTTTACTTTATCACCTATAACCTCTACATTATTAACTTCCATAGAATATCTTATATCCGATATGTTTTGACTAAGTTTTCTAATGAGTTCAGAAGTACCTTTGTTAATAAACAAAAGCTTATCTCCACGAATAAAAGAGTATATTATATCTATACTAAATATCTTAAATGCATAGTAAGCCTGTATACTGCATATATTTCCAAATCCATAAGAGGAAAGGTGAGGTGCAATGACTTTACAGATAATTCTCAGATCATGTTTTCTGAGAAATTTGCATAGTGGCATCAATAATTCTTCGTGAACATATCCATAGTCAACAGTTTGAAGTGATATAGAGTATTTTTCCAAAATCACTTTAAGTTTAGCTAGTTCATCCATTAGTAAAATTACATTTTCTCTTGACATTTGTTCAACATTATTAAAATTTTTATTCAAAAAGTTTCTGTAGGTAAAACGTTCAGTATAGTCAACTTGTAGTTCGATTAACAGCTCTTTAATTTGTTTGGCGAAAGAAAAAACTGTTCCAAGTTCAAAGCATATGTCTTTACTTGCAAATGTTCTACAATGACCACCTATGCATTCCTGTTTTTCATAAACCGTAACATCTATTCCTTTTTTATTCAATAAATATGCTGCAAGCATTCCGCTAAAACCTGCTCCAATAATTGCTAATTTCATAAAATCCCCTTCAGTACTGCCTATCAATATATGCCCATAAAGGCAAGATAAGGTCATTATTGGTTAATATACTATGGTATTCGATAGGAGAACATATCTCGTTCTCAAATGTTATTTTATGGTTTATATTATATGCTCTAATGTATTTTTGAAACTGGATTTTAAGCTCGTTAAATGACATACCTTTATAGATTAAAGGCATTAGAAAAGATAGACAACCCTCTGTATATTGTTTTCTTAAATTATTGATATTAGTAAAGGTATCATTTGATTTAAGAATATGTATTTTTACATCAATTCCATTATCCTGAAGTATTTTACTAATTTTTGAGTTAAAGATATTTTCAGTTTTTTTTATGATTTTTGAATCTTGAAAAAAGCATAAATACTTTGCAGTAAAGTTCAGCGTTTGTGCTATTGGAATAGCTACTGCAGTTAACAGATTTTCAAGATTACTATATGAAACATCATGATACAGCCTTGAACACGCTATTCTACTCTTAAAATCAAAGATAGAATATTCATATATGTTACCTATACTTTTAAATTCTCCGTAATCTGCCACCCATGATATCCAGCATTCTCCGCTGTTTAGTTCACTTAAAGGAGGAAGAACGTTAGTAATATTATTCTCTTTCTTTTTCGCGAATCTAATTCTATTTTCCTTATTTGTAAGATTATGTCTTTTCATGATATTAAAAACTGCTGATTCACTTATTTTATATCCTATTTCTTCTAACAAGTACTTAATTGATTTAGGTCCATAATGAGGGTATATCTTGATAAGATTAAACAATGCATTTTCTATCTCAATGCTTGTTTTATTTTTAGGGACAAAATCTTTCTTAGTATCGTCTAGACCTTCGATACCTAAAGCTTTATATCTTTTTAACCAACGATAATAAATAGTCCTTGAAATGTTATATTTTCGACAAGTCTCACTTACACTGTTTATTTGTCCTTCTAATATGATATTAAACTTAAGGTTTTTGTGCATAAAAATCACCATGATTTAAGAATTAAATATCTTTGTAGATAAAATATACAGTTACATTTTATCATTCTAAGTGAGTTCTTTCAATAGTAAAAAAAATAACTATATATAAAAATACGAGTATCAAATGCTGTTTACAAAAAAAATTACTTTGGCTTTCTGTTTACAGTTTATATATATAATTATGTTGAAAACAGCACAATTATTTAGATTTACAATAATTTTTAACTTGTAAACACTTTGGCAAAGTAATTTCTTCAAAAATTCGTAGGAAAATCTCTGTTGTGTAAACGTTTTTCTCTTGCTATAATCAAGATATAATCAGTTGTTGGAGGTATAAAATGAATAAATTAAAAGTTTTTACTATCAAGAAAAATATCCATGAAGATAATGCTAAAGTTGCTGAAGCTACAAGAGATGAATTAAAGAAACAAGGGACTTATCTTATTAATATCATGTCATCACCAGGTAGTGGAAAGACAATGACACTTGTGAGTACGATTAAAGCTTTAAAAGATGAATTTAAAATTGGTGTTATGGAAGCAGATGTTGACTCTGATGTTGATGCTAAAACTGTTCAAGAAGCAGGAGCAAAAGCTATCCAGCTGCACACTGACGGGATGTGTCATTTAGATGCTACGATGACAAAACAAGGAATTGATGAATTAGGTGTAGAAGAATTGGATCTGGTTTTTTTAGAAAACATCGGCAATTTAATATGTCCGTCAGGATATGATACAGGAGCAATGAAAAATGTAGCCATATTAAGTGTTCCTGAAGGTGATGATAAACCTTTAAAATATCCTATGATATTTGGAAAAGTGGATGTACTTATAGTTAACAAAATTGATGCTATCGAACATTTTGATTTTAGAATAGATTTACTTGAAGAAAGAGTAAGAAAGCTAAACAAAGATATTATTATCTTTCCTATCTCGGCTAAAACCGGAGAAGGTGTTAAAGAATGGACAAATTGGATTAGACAGCAATTAAGAAAAAGGGGGTAAAGCAATGACAAAAAAACAAGAAAAAACAAATTTTAACAAGTCAGAACGATTTAATTTTGCTTTAACTTGGGCAGATGTGGATGGAAGAGAGTATAGGCAAGAAATATTGGATCTTGCAAACAAGATCGGAAGAACAAAGGCTGGAACAGGAAGGGAAGCAATTCCATTTGGACCTGAATACTATGCACTTGCTCCAATTCTTGATGAATATCAAGCTAAAATAGCAATGCACCTAGAGTTCCGTGAAAAACTCAGTGCAGAAGATGTTGTAAAAACTTCAGGAGAACCATATGAAAAGGTAAAAGAGGCATTGGATTATATTGCTTGGGCCGGAGTTGCTTTTGTTAATACAATAGATGGAGTAGATATGTATTGGCAGGACATCTTTGTTCCGGGACATTTAGAGATGATTAATAACAATAAAGAAATAGTTGCTAAGTATCCGGAAGTAGCGGAAGCCTTCTACTATTTCGGAAGTAAAAGAGGACCTATGGCAGCAGGTATAATGCCTGTAGGTTCAGGACCAATGCGTGTACTGCCTATTGAAAGATCTATTGATGGAAATTCAAGAAGAGCTTCTTATGAAGAATTGTCAAAACATTTAAACGAAGCAGATGTTTTCACCGTATCTGATTGTTCTTGTAGAACCTCTCGTGAAGAGATGGGAGAAGGTTGCGGACATTTAAAAGAAAATATGTGTATTCAATTAGATCACGCAGCTGAGTATTACATAAAAACAGGACGTGGTCGTGAAATCACCAGAGAAGAGGCTTTTGAAATTATTAAAAAAGCAGAAGACAATGGTTTAATGCATTCTATTCCAAACCTGGATGAACCCGGACACACTCACGCCATTTGTAACTGCTGTGGATGTGGCTGCTATGCTATGAGACTTGCCAATGAATATGTGAATAATGACATTGTAAGGTCCAATTACAAATCAACGGTTGATGAATCTAAATGTGTTGCTTGTGGTGAGTGTGTGGATGTCTGCCCGACAAACGCTTTAAGACTTGGACAAAAACTATGTTCAAAAGAACCAATTGATGAAAAGATGATTAAAATAACACCAAGAAATACAGAGTGGAAGGAAGATAAATGGAACAGTGATTACAGAGTTAATAGAAAAAATACGATAGACTCCGGTACAGCTCCTTGTATTACCAATTGTCCTGCACACATTCCGGTACAGGGTTATGTTAAGCTGGCTTCTCAAGGAAGATATACGGAAGCTTTAGAATTGATTAAAAAACATAATCCATTTCCGGCAGTTTGTGGACGTGTCTGTCCAAGATTATGTGAAGAGGACTGTACACGTGGTGATATTGATGAAGCTGTAGCCGTTGATGATATAAAGAAGTTTATTGCAGAGCAGGATTTAAACAAAGATGTTCGTTACATACCGAGAAAAAGGCATGATTACAGTGACAAGAAGATTGCCATTATAGGCGGAGGACCTTCAGGGTTAACATGTGCTTATGATCTGTCTATTTATGGGTATGATGTAACCGTATTTGAAAAAGAAAATAAGCTGGGCGGTATGTTAACTTTAGGAATACCATCCTACAGACTTGAAAAAGATGTTATTGAAGCAGAGATTGATATAATAAGGGAGATGGGTGTTAAGTTTGAAACAGGTGTTGAAGTTGGAAAAGATGTACCAATCCAAGAACTTAGAGATAAAGGTTTTAATGCATTCTATGTTGCTATCGGTGCACAATCAGGCAGAAAACTAGGTTTAGAAGGGGAAGATGCCAATGAAGTATTAAGCGGAGTAGATTTCCTTAGAATGATTAACTTATCTCAACCAACCAACGTAAAAGGTAAAGTAGTAGTCATCGGTGGAGGTAATGTTGCCATTGATGTTGCCAGATCTGCTGTAAGACTTAATAGTGTTGTGCAAACAGATATTTTCTGCTTAGAAACAAGAGAGAATATGCCTGCACATGCTGAAGAAGTAGAAGAGGCATTAGCGGAAGATGTAAACATCAATAATTCCTGGGGACCAACAAGGATTATAACAGAAAACGGTAAAGTGACAGGGGTTGAATTTAAGCGTTGTCTTTTAGTATTCGATGCAGATGGCAGATTCAATCCGCAGTTTGATGAAGCAGATAAAAAGATAGTTGAATGTGACTACGTTTTATTATCAGCAGGACAAACATTCAAATATGGAAATTTATTAGAAGGTGAAGCTGTAAAATTGACCAATAGAAACACGATTGAAGTTGATCATGTGACTCTTCAAAGCTCAAAAGCCGATATTTTTGCAGGCGGAGATGTTGCTAGTGGTCCAAAGTTCGCCATTGATGCCATAGCATTAGGTAAAGAGGCCGCGGTCTCCATTCACAGATTTGTTCAGAGAGGCCAGTCATTAGTATTTGGTAGAGATACACATTCCTATAAGGTTTTTGATAAAGATAACCTGACTGAACCTCAAGGGTATGACGGTACTGTAAGACAAAGAACTAATCATGTAGATGGCAATGTGTCAAAAACGACTTTTAAAGATTTAAGAGGAATGTTGACAGAAGATCAGATTAAGAAGGAAACAGCAAGATGTCTAGATTGTGGTGCTACTAAAATAGATGAATACTTATGCGTTGGATGTGGAGCATGTACACTTAAGTGTAAATTTGATGCGATTAAGCTTGAGAAAATTTATGATGTTAAAGGTTATGATATTGCAGATTTACCAAAGGCTGTTATTAAGAAAGTATTAGTTAGAAAAGTCAAAATAATGGCAAATAAAATCAATCCTTTTACAAAAACAAGATAAAGTAAGACTCAGTTCAGGTGGAGTTTTAACTCCATCTGAACGCATAGTCGTCTTATCCGGATACTATGCAATTCTTTACTCATAGCTTTATAAGAGTGAGTATTAGAATTGTAAGCTATCGGATAAATTTACTCCATAGAAATTGAGGTGAAGCTTCATGCATGAACTAGGCATCGTTTACGAAGTTATTAAAATAGTTGATAGATTTGCACAAGAAAATCAACTGACAAGAGTCGATAAAATTGTATTAGAGGTTGGACAATTATCTCAGGCAATACCTAGATTTCTTGAAGAGTGTTATCCGGCAGCAGTTAGTGAAACTGCATATGAAGATACAAAACTAGAGATAATTGTACTTCCTGCCAATGCAAAATGTAAGAATTGCAATGAAGTCTATAATGTTATAAAGTACAGGAAAATTTGCCCTCAATGTGATGCAAATCAATATGAATTAATTTCAGGGCAGGAATTTAATATTAAAGAAATTGTAGCATATTAAATAGAATTAAGATGTGTTTAAAAAATTTGAGATATTATTAAGAAGGAGGTTTTATTGTGGGATTATTATTTGAAGGTATAACAGTAGGGAGCTTTGCTGTATTTGTTTTGTTTGTAGCTGCATTGCTGATAATGAATGAAGCTACAAGAAGATCAAAAGTATTATCCGTATTAGTGTACTGTGTCCTGCCTGTAGTATTGGCGGTATTGGTATTCACAGATGTACTAGGCTCACCAACTGGAAGAACATGGTTTGGATGGGTTAAAGTCGTATCAGCATTAATAGGCGTTTATGGTTTTATGCTGATTAGATTCACCAAACTAGGTGAAAGAAAATTTGCTGCTATATTCCCTGTAACCATTTTATCATTAAACATATCAGAAGCGGTTTATAGAGAATTTGAAGTATTTGCAAACTATAAAGTCTTGGAAGTCGATCCGGGAGGGATCGTTATACTTGGTGGTGTCTGGAATATTTTAAATGCAGTAGCAGGAATTTTATGTATAATAACTCTAACAGGATTTGTTGGCATCAAAGTATCAAGAGATAAATCAAGAGATATGGTTTGGCCCGATATGACTTGGATGTACATCATAGGTTATACATTATGGAATTTTGCGTATGTTTACAATTGTATTTCAACAAGGTCAATGTATGCCGGATTTGGTATCTTACTAGCTGCACTTATTGCAGAATATGTATTCAAAAGAGGAGTGTGGCTTCAGCACAGAGCTCAGATTTTATCGCTTTATGCTATGTTCTCTCTGTCCGTAGATTTTCAACAAAGTGAGTATTTCCAAATACTTCCTACATATAACGAAAGCGGGCTTATGACCATCAGTATTATAGCATTTCTATTTAATGTAGGTGTATTTACATATATGATTTACACAATCATAAGGGACAGAAAAAATCCATTAAAAGAAGAAATATATTCCAATACGAAATACTATAAGAAGAGCTTGATTGCCAATAACCTAAACCAAGATTTAAAACTCTTAAACTCTGTAAAAGAGTAAACACTCAAAACAGTTCTTTACCAATAGCTTTAGAAGCAGGAGTATTAGAATTGTAAGCTATTTGATAAATATTAATAAAATAACGGGGACAGGTACGTTGATTTCACATGATTCTGGGTTTGTCTAATCAACTTACCTGTCTCTTTAATTCCTTAAATTTTTTTATTACAGTCATACTTATATGGGCTGTTTTATTTTTTTTTGGGAAAATTTAAAAAAATAAAGGATTTTAAATTTTATTATAGAAGTAAACATTAATGTGGTATAAAGTGGTGGTTAGTGGAGAGATTACCCATGAAAATGGAGTGAGATGTATGTTTATTGGTGAATATAATCATTCATTAGATAATAAAGGAAGGATAATAATACCTTCTAAACTTAGAGATGAGCTGGGAGAAACTTTTATAATTACCAAAGGTTTAGATAATTGTCTTTTTGTTTACCCGACTAATGAATGGAATATTGTTCAAAACAAACTAAAATCACTGCCTTTAACCAGGAAAGATGCTAGAGCTTTTGTAAGATTCTTCTTTTCAGGAGCAACAGAATGTGAACTAGATAAACAAGGCAGAGCATTAATACCTAGTAATCTTCGTGAACACTGTAAGCTTGATAAAGATGCAGTTATCATAGGTGTATCTACCAGAATAGAAATTTGGAGCAGTGAAGAATGGAATAAATATAATGACGACGACGACTTAAGCTATGAAAATATAGCGGAAAAAATGGCTGAATTAGGTATATAGATCATATATATAGGATTTTAACAAATACTATATATAATTTAAAGTAATTAGAGGTGGAAAATATGAACTTTGAACATACATCAGTATTGTTAAAAGAATGTATAGATGGATTAAATATTAAGAGAGACGGTATATATGCAGATGGTACGCTTGGTGGTGCCGGTCATTCTAAGGAAATAGTTAAACATTTAAAGGAAGGATTTTTAATAGGTATAGATCAAGACCTAAATGCAATTCAAAAGGCTCAGGATGAGCTTAAGGATTTTTTAGATAATGTAGTATTAGTACATAATAATTTTAGCAATATAAAGTCTATATTAGAAGAGTTAAAGATAAAAAATATAGATGGAATGATTTTAGATTTAGGGGTATCTTCTCATCAATTAGATGTAGCAGACAGAGGTTTTTCCTATAATAAAGATGCATCACTTGATATGAGGATGAATCCTAATCAAAAGGTATCGGCATGGGACATAGTTAATAATTACTCTAAGAATGAATTGCTTTCAATAATCAGACGATATGGTGAAGAAAAATGGGCGAGTAGAATTGCAGATTTTATTGTTAGAGAAAGAGAAGAAAAGACTATTGATACAACTTTAGAATTAGTAGACGTTATAAAAAAAGCTATACCTTCTGGTGCCAGACGTAATGGTCCTCATCCAGCAAAAAGAACTTTTCAAGCTATAAGAATTGAAGTTAATCAGGAGTTAGATATATTAAAAGATGCTGTCGTAAATATAGTTAAAGCTTTAAAACCCAGCGGGAGGATATGCATAATAACTTTTCATTCACTAGAGGATAGAATAGTTAAACAAACCTTAAAGGAGTTAAGTTTAGATTGTATCTGTCCTGTTCAGTATCCAATATGTCAATGTAATAAACAAAGAGATATAAAAATAATTACAAGAAAGCCAATAACTCCATCTAAGGATGAGCTTTTAAACAATCCTAGATCAAGAAGTGCAAAGCTTAGAATAGCTGAAAAAGTTTAGTGTTCTAAAATATAAAAGGGGTGAATAAATTTGGTAGTAGCAAAACGAGAACAATATTATTATACTGAACGAAGAAATCCTAGAAAAACTGATATAAAAGTCAAGAAGAAAAAATCAAATAGAAAATCAAATGCAAAACTTAGGTTGCTTTGTTCTATAACTATTGCATTACTTATATGTTTATCTTTACTGTTAAGATATACACATATAGCTCAGATTAGAATGGAAATTTCTAATTTAGACAAAGAAATTTCTAATTTATCGAGTCAAAAAGACGATTTACAGATTGAATTAGATAAAATACTGGAATCTCAATGGCTTGAGTCAATGGCTAAGGATCAGTTAGGAATGGATTATCCTACTAGTAGTCAGACTGTTTATGTAAACGTTGATGAGGAAGTATTTGAAGAAGAAACAGCTCAAGAAAAAAAGCAGAGTTTCGTATTTTTAAAATCCTTTAGAGGATTTATTAATAAAGTATTTGGACTTTTATAAGGGGGACTTTAGCTATGAAATCACCCCTTAAATCTGCTAGATTAAGAATTATTGTTTTTACGGGTATAATGTTTATTATTTTTTTTGTATTGGTTTCAAGATTGGGTTTTTTTCAAATTGTTATTGGAGCAGACTTAAAAAAAGATGCTTTAGAGCAGTGGGCGAGAGATATAAAAATTGATCCTAAAAGAGGAGTTATATATGATAGAAAAGGAGTTAAAAGATTAGCTATAAGTATTGATGGTTATAAGATTGAATGTATAACACCTGATGTTAAAGATCCATTAGAAACTGCAGAGAAATTATCAACTTACTTAGAAATTGATAAAGAAGAAATTCATGAGATGATAATTTCTAATGAAAGATATGTAAAACTAAAGGATTGGGTGGACAAAGAAGTAGGAGATAAACTTAAGGAAGAAAGAATAAATGGAATAGTAGTAGTATCTAATTCAAAACGCTATTATCCAATGAATAATCGAGCTTCTCATATTATTGGTTTTACAAATATTGACACAGATGGTTTGTACGGAATAGAAAAAAGTTATGACAAATATTTAAGAGGTACGCCTGGAAGATTAATTATAAATACTGATACTTGGGGAAGACAGCTTCCATATGATAATGAAAGGCGTATTGAGCCTAAGCCCGGTAATGATATCGTATTAACCATAGACGAAACTATTCAGCATTTTGCAGAAAAAGCTGCTACTCAAGGTTTAATAGATAATGGTGCTTTAAGAGCTACAGTATTCATTATGGAGCCTAATACAGGTGATATTCTGGCAATGGTTTCAAAACCTGATTATAATCCTAATACACCAAGAGTGCCAATAAATATGGATACAATGCAAAGATGGGAAGGATTAAGCCAGAAGGAATTGGAAATAGAATGGAATAGTTTGTGGAAGCCTCATCCTATAACAGATGTATATGAACCGGGTTCTACTTTTAAGGTTATTACTGCTGCTGCTGCATTAGAAGAAAATCTGTTGACATTAGACACTAAATTTTACAGCGATGGTTACATAAAAGTACCGGGTGGTACATTAAAATGTTGGAGACATTATGACCCTCACGGAGAACAAACTTTTTTAGAAAGTATGCAGAATTCATGCAATCCAGTCTTTGTAGAGGTATCACAACTTCTTGGTCAGGAAAATTTGATGAAATATATAAATGCATTTGGATTTGGTGAAAAAACGGGAATTGACTTATTAGGTGAGTCATCAGGCATTGTTCCGAATGAGGATGAATCTCTGAGGCAGATAAGGCTTGCAACTATGTCTTACGGTCAAGGTATATCAGTTACTCCTATACAACTGTTATCCGCTATTTCAGCAATAGCTAATGATGGTATACTTATGCAGCCGAGAATTGTTAAAAATGTAATTGATGAGGATAAGAAAATTCTAGAACATTTTGAACCCCACATGATAAGGAAAGTTATTTCCAAGGAAACATCAAAAACTTTGCTTTATATGTTTGAGAAGGTTGTTAACGAAGGAACAGGGAAATATGGTTACGTTCCGGGCTATAGAGTTGGTGGAAAAAGTGGAACTGCTCAAAAACCTATAGATGGAAAGTACTCTGAAGATAAATTTATTTCATCATTTGTTGCTGTTGCACCTGTAAACGATCCTAAAATTGTAGTATTAGTTATTGTAGATGAACCTAATCCGGATATTAACATTCACGGAGGAAAAGTAGCTGCACCTATAGCAGCAAAAGTAGTAGAAGATACTTTAAAATATCTAAACGTTGCCCCACAGCTTAATTAACCTATTGATTAACTTTCTTAAAATACACTGGAAAAATAAAATTTGAAATTATCATTATGTGTATTAGGAGGTTAAAAAAATGTCCTCACCTACTATTTCTACAAAAAAGAGATTAGTGTTTATATTTTTTGCTGTTTTATTTTTACTATTTGCACTTATGATAAGATTGAGTTATGTTCAATTGTTTTGGGGACAATTTTTAAAAGAAAAAGCACTGGAACAATGGGCTAAAAATATTCCCATAAAGCCTAAAAGAGGAATAATTTATGATAGAAATGGAAAACCTCTTTCAATAAATATAAGTGCATTTACTGTAGATTGTACTCCTGCTGATGTTGTAAATCCTAGAAAAACTTCAAGTATACTAGCAAAAATATTAGATATGGATGAAGATGAAGTATATAATAAAATTACTAAGAGACAAAGTATAGTTAAGATTAAGCAGTGGATAGAAGAAGAAGAGGTAAATAAGCTAAGGGAAGCTGCTCTGGATGGTATCATTGTAGTTCCTAGTAATAAAAGATACTATCCATATGGTAACTTTGCATCATATATTTTAGGTTTTACTGATATTGATAACAGAGGACTTTATGGTTTAGAGAGAACTTATGATAAATATCTTACCGGTACACCAGGGAAACTAATTCAAAATACAGATTCATTTGGAAGACAGCTTCCAGAAGATGTAGAGAGAATAGTCGAGCCGGAATCAGGATTAAATGCTACCTTGACTATAGATGAAACAATTCAACATATTGCTGAAAAGGCTGCATTAGAGGCTCAAGTAAAGAATAAAGCAAAGAGAGTTGCAGTATTAGTTATGCAGCCTCAAACTGGAGATATTTTAGCAATGGCTACAAAGCCTGATTATGATCCTAATGAACCTAGAGAACCCCTAGATGAAAATTTAAAAGAAATCTGGGGTAGTCTGCCCGAAGATCAGCTTGTTAAGGAATGGAACGCTATTTGGAGACCCTATACCATAAGCGATATATACGAGCCGGGGTCTACTTTTAAGATAATAACCGCAGCTGCTGGATTAGAAGAAAAAGTTGTTACTCCTAATAGTCAATTTTATTGTGATGGATTTGTTAGACAGGTAAAAAGTCCTAAGCCAATAAAGTGCTGGAGATACTATAGACCTCATGGAAGTCAGTCATTCGTTGTAGGAGTTGAAAATTCGTGTAATGAGGTGTTTGTTGAGGTTGGATTAAGGCTAGGTCAGGAAAAGATGTATGAGTATATTAAAGCATTTGGCTTTGGATATAAAACAGGAATAGAGTTAAGTGGTGAGGAAACGGGTATCGTAACCAGACCAGAATATATGAGAGAAGTTAATCTTGCAACTATTTCATTTGGTCAGGGCATTGCAATTACGCCAATTCAGCTTGTAACTGCTGCATCTGCCATAGCTAATGGCGGAAAACTTATGGAACCCAGACTTGTGAAGAATTTGACTGATCAAAGTGGAAATGTCATTCACGAATTCAAGCCAAAAATTAAAGGGAATCCAATTTCTGAAGAGACATCTAAAACTATGCTTGAAATTCTTAATTCTGTTGTTACAGAAGGTACAGGAGGTAAGGCTTATTATCCCGGATATAGGATAGGGGGAAAAACTGGAACAGCTCAAAAAGTAATTGATGGAAGATATGTATCTGGTAAATATGTAGCTTCATTTTTAGCCACAGCTCCTACTGATAATCCGGAGGTTGTAGTATTAGCAATGATTGATGAACCTAGTGCAGGCATATATTATGGTGGTCAGATAGCAGCTCCGGTTGCCGGTGAGGTAACAAAAGAAGTTTTAGATTATCTGGAGATTGAATTAAAATATACTCAACAAGAGTTAGAGAAAGCAAATCAGAGTAAGGTAGCTGTTCCCGATTTGAGAAATAAGACGTTAAATGAAGCAGCTCGAATACTTAGTACATTAGGATTTAAATATAGTACGGAAACTTTAGATGTAGAAGCAGATGCTAAAGTTATTGATCAGTTTCCAATGCCAAATGTAAATGTAAATAAAGGGTCAAACATTGAATTATACTTACAAACAAAAAGAAATGAAGTAAATACAGTAGTTGTTCCTAATCTAATGGGAAAATCATCAGATGAAGTAGTAGAAACTTTAAACCAGCTAAGTCTGCGTTTTAAATTTGAAGGTAATGGAATTGTAATTAATCAAGAACCAAAAGCTGGTACAGAGGTAGATTTTAATTCTCTGATTGAAGTTGAATTTATAGATAAAAACTGGTAAAAAAATTTTTTTGGGCAACTTCAAACCAAGACTTTGAAATTGCCCTTTATTAGGCTATTATAATTTTTAAATATATGATATTATCTAATAGGGAGTTTTGACTAATTTGTGTGAGGTGTAACAGATGAAGCTATTAGACTTAATAAAAGAATTGGACATCATAAGCATAAATGGAAACACAGATTTAGAAATAGATGAAATACAGCATGATTCCAGAAAAATTAAAAAAAACAGCTTATTTGTAGCTCTGGAAGGTTTTACTGTAGATGGTCATAAATATATAACTCAAGCAGTAGATAGTGGAGCTTGTGCGGTTATTGCTAAAAAAAATATTAACTTAGATAGAGATGTAACTATAATAAGAGTTAATAACACAAGAATTGCTTTAGCAAAGGTTGCTTCTACCTTTTATGATGAACCTTCAAAAAAACTAGGCATAATTGGAGTCACTGGAACTAATGGTAAGACTACTACTACTTATCTTATTGATGCCGTTTTTAAAGCTGAAGGCAAAAATGTAGGGATTATTGGGAGTATAGGGAATATAATCAATGGGAAATTATATAAAAGTAAGAATACTACTCCAGAATCTTTAGAGCTTCAAAAGATATTAAACCAAATGGTAGAATCGAAAGTAGAAATTTGCACTATGGAAGCTTCATCTCATGCTTTAGAACTTCATAGAGTAGACTACTGTGAATTTGATATTGGAGTTTTTACGAATCTTACTGTAGATCATTTAGATTATCATAAAACTCTCGAAAATTATCTTAATGCAAAGATTAAGCTATTTTATAAAACTAATAAATGTAATATTATTAATATTGACGATGAATATGGAGAGGTTATAGTTAAAGAAATTAGTAAACTTGGAGTTAAAGTATTAACATATGGAATAGAAAAAGATGCAGATATTTATGCTACAAATATAGAGTATAGAGGTGAGGGTGTTAAATTTAGACTTAATACTCCAAACGACAGTATAGATATAACTATGAATATGCCTGGACTTTTTACTGTTTATAATGCTTTAGCAGCTGCTTGTTGCGGTATAGCTTATAATATTTCTTTACCGACTATTAAGAAAGGACTTGAATTAATTAAAGGAGTTGCAGGTAGGTTTGAAACAGTTCCAACTAATAGAGATTTTACAGTAATTATTGATTCAGCTCATACTCCTGATAGTTTAAAAAAGGCTTTAGAAACTATAGAACAGTTTGCTAAAGGAAGAAGAATCATAGTCTTTGGAGCCGGAGGAGATAGAGATAGGTCTAAGAGAGCAGCTATGGGAGAAATAGTAGCAAAAAATAGTGATTTCTGTATAATTACTTCTGATAATCCCCGAACAGAGAATCCGGAAAGAATTATACAAGAAGTTGAAAGAGGAGTTAAAAAGGTCTCTAATAATTATGTATCTATAATTGATAGGAGAGAAGCAATAAAATATGCTATAAAAAACAGTAAAACTAATGATGTAATTTTATTAGCGGGAAAAGGTCACGAAAATTATATTATTATAGGAAGAGAGAAAAAGCCTTTTAATGAAAGAGAAATTGTTATGGAGGCTTTATGTGAATTAGATGAAGGTAACTAATCATTGTTATTTTTTATTCATACTTGTAATTATTAATCTAAACATACTTGTTTGATAGTTGTAAAATAGATTTTCACATGAGAGGAGCTTGAAAATGCTTGAGTATAAGGACATGATACGAATTATTATTATTTCTTTTGTTATAACTCTAATTCTTGGAGCTTTATTAATACCGTTTTTAAGAAGGCTGAAAATTGGTCAAAGTATTAGAAAGGAAGGTCCTAAAAGCCATTTTAAAAAGAGCGGAACACCTACAATAGGTGGATTAATTTTTTTAATTGCTCTAGTTATAACGATTTTAACCTCTGGAGTAATAAATAATGACTTAATAATACTTTTAACTGCGACTTTAGGTTTTGGACTTATTGGATTTATAGATGACTTTATAAAGGTTGTTCTTAAAAGAAATCTTGGTTTAAGAGCTTATCAAAAGCTGATTATGCAGATAATATTAGCAGTAATTCTTGCTATTTATCAGTCTAATACATCAATTGCAGGTACTGAAATAATTGTTCCGTTTTTGAACACTACATTTGATTTAGGATATTTATATATACCGTTTATAGCTTTTGTAGTGGTTGGAACAGTAAATAGTGTAAATTTAACAGATGGACTGGATGGTTTGGCGTCAGGAGTAACGTTAATAGTTATGGCATTCTTTAGTCTGGTAGCTATAAAAGTGGGTTCAGAAAGTGTTGCCATATTCTCAGCAGCATTGGTGGGAGGCTGCTTAGGCTTCTTAAGATATAACTCACATCCGGCAAAAGTTATTATGGGAGATACAGGTTCTTTGGCTTTGGGCGGTGCAGTTGTTTCATCAGCAATAATTTTAAATCTACCTTTAATTTTACCTATTGTTGGAGGAATATATTTTGCAGAAACATTATCTGTAATTATTCAAGTAACTTCCTATAAGCTAACCGGTAAAAGAGTTTTTAGGATGAGTCCTCTACACCATCACTATGAAGAGAAAGGCTGGCATGAAACCAAAGTAGTAATTGTATTCTGGATAGCTACTGTTATACTTTGTTTAATAGGCCTGTTAAGTATAAGTTAAAAGATAAAGAAGGTGATTTTTATGAACTTAAAAAATAAAAACATATTAATCGTTGGTTTAGCTATAAGTGGTGTTTCTACAGCAAAGGCATTATATAAGCTTGGAGCTGATATTATTATAACTGATATGAAAGGAATAGATGATTTAAAAGATTGTATAAATGAGCTAAAAGACATAGATGTTCAATATATTTTAGGCAGTAATGATGTAGATTTAAAAAATATTGATTTAATAATAAAAAGTCCGGGTGTACCATTAGAAATTCCACTATTTAAAATGGCTAAGGATAAGAACATAGAAATTATTACAGATATAGAACTTGCATATAGGATTTCAAACAATAAAATTATAGCTATTACCGGAACTAATGGAAAAACTACTACAACAGCCTTAGTTGGAGAAATATTTAAAAACACAGATACTAATTGTTGTGTTACAGGTAATATAGGAGTAGGTATTCTTTGGGAAATAGTAAATGCCAATGAAGATGATATATTTGTAGTAGAAGCTAGTAGTTTTCAATTAGAAAGCACAAAAGACTTTAAGCCTGATGTAAGTGTTATTCTAAATATTACTCCGGACCATATTAACTGGCATAAGACTTTTGAAAACTATGTTAACGCTAAGAAAAAAAGTTTTGTAAATCAGGATTACAACGACTATACTATTTTAAATTATGATGACAATATTGTCAGAGAAATGAAAAAAGAATTAAAATCTAAGATAGTTTATTTTAGTACAAAAAATGTTTTAGATAGAGGAGTATATGTAGATAATAGTAATATTGTTGTAAATGATGGTCAAAAATCTAAAATTATTATATCTTCTTCTGAAATTAGAATACCGGGTAAACATAATTTAGAAAATGCTCTGGCAGCAGTTAGTACAGCATGGGTTATGGGTGTTGAATTAAAAATTATTGCAAAGACTCTTAGAGAATTTAAGGGAATAGAGCATAGATTAAAGTATGTTGACAATATAAATGGAGTTACTTTTTATAATGATTCAAAAGGAACTAATCCAGTTTCTTCTATAGCAGCTATTAAAGCAATTAATAGTCCTATTATTCTAATAGCCGGTGGTATAGATAAGGGTAGTGATTTTACTGATTTTATTCAAAGTTTTAATAGTAAGGTTAAGGCACTTATACTACTTGGAGAAACCGCAGAAAAAATTAAAAACACTGCAATAAGATTAGGATATAATAATATACATATAGTAAAGACTATGAAAGAAGCTGTATCATTAAGCTTTAAAATATCTACTAACGGAGATAATGTATTACTTTCACCGGCTTGTGCAAGCTGGGATATGTATGAGAGCTATGAAAAAAGAGGAGAAGAATTTATTGATAGCATTGAAAGTTTAAGGAGGGCTTAATATGTCGAAAAGAAAAGCCAGCGATTTTACCCTTATGATTTCTACTATGCTTTTAGTTATTATAGGGATTATTATGGTATTTAGTTCAAGCTGGCCAAAAGCATTACATGATCCTTCCATACAAGACGGGTATCATTTTTTAAGAAAACAGCTTATAGCTGGTTCTATAGGTTTTGTTGGTATGATTTTTTTCATGAATTTTCCCTATTGGAAATTAAATAAGCTTGCTAAAGTAATTTTTTTATCATGTATAGTTTTAAACTTACTAATATTTACTCCTTTAGGTATTGAGATAAAAGGAGCTAGAAGATGGATTGACCTTGGTTTTACTACATTTATGCCGTCAGATGCCATGAAGATTGGCTCTATAATATATATATCATATTTTTTAACAAAGAAAAAAGAGAAAATAAAAAGCTTTACACAAGGAGTTATACCTTCTTTAATAATAATTGCAATATCATGTGGTACAATAGCAATACAGGATGATTTGAGTACAAGTGCTGTATTAGGGATAACTTTAGTATTAATTTTGTTTATAGCAGGACTAAGATTCTTCTATTTAGCGATTTTTGGAGCTTTAGGCGGATTAGGAGCTACTGCCATTATTTTATTTGGAGACGAATTCAGAAGGGGCAGAATATTAGCTTTTTTAGACCCATTTAAATATAGGCAGACTGCTGGCTGGCAGGTTATTCAGTCTTTATATGCTTTGGGTTCAGGAGGACTTTTTGGATCAGGCTTAGGAAAAAGCAGGCAGAAATTTTTTTATATTCCGGAACCTCATAATGATTTTATATTTGCAATAATTGGTGAAGAACTTGGTTTCATAGGATGTGTTACAGTAATTATATTATTTCTTTTGGTAATATGGCGTGGAATCAGAATTGCTTTAAATACAGATAATCTATTTGGATGCTTTTTAGCTTCAGGTATAGTAGCACTTATTACTGTACAATCGTTAATACATATTGGTGTTGTTACTTCATCAATTCCTCCAACAGGTATACCCCTTCCTTTTATAAGCTATGGAGGAACATCTTTAATGGTATACATGTCAGCAGTTGGAATTTTGCTTAATATTTCTAGACATACTGATTTAGATAGGAGTTGAATATAATTGAAGGTATTAATTACTGGTGGAGGTACTGGAGGTCATATATATCCAGCCTTGGCTATTGCTAAGAAGATAAAAGAAGATTATTCTGATTCAAAAATTTTATATGTGGGTACAAGAAATAGTATGGAGTCAGAAATTATACCAAAAGAAGGCTTTGAGTTTCAGGCAATAAGAGTTAAGGGATTTGCACGTAAGCTTTCATTTGATACTTTAAAATCTTTAAAGGAAGTTTTCTTAGGATTAAATGATGCGAGAAAGGTGATTAAAGATTTTTCACCAAATATTGTTATAGGAACCGGAGGATACGTTTGTGGTCCTGTAGTTTTAACAGCATCTCTTAAAGGTATTCCTACACTTATTCATGAACAGAATGCTTTACCCGGTATTACAAATAAAATTTTATCTAGATTTGTAGATAAAGTAGCTTTGAGTTTTGAAGAATCAAAAAAACATTTTAAAAATCACAAAAAACTTGTAATTACTGGGAATCCTATAAGAGAGAGTATATTAAATATCAATAAAAATGAATCTTATAAAAGTTTAAATATAAGTCCAAATAAAAAAGTAGTATTATCATTTGGAGGAAGCTGGGGACAAAAAAAACTAAACGAAGCTATGCTAAGAGTGATAGAAAAAAATGTTAATAATAGAACTATTCAAGTTATTCATGTTACAGGTAAAAGATTATATGAAGATTTTATGAAAGGTCTTAAATCTAAAGGCATAGATATTTCTTTAAATGAAAATATCACAGTTGTACCTTATCTATTTGAGATGCCTAAGGCACAAGCTATATCTGATTTAGTTATAATAAGTGCTGGAGCAATTTCTATCGCAGAGGTTACTGCAATAGGATCACCTTGTATTGTTATTCCTAAATCATATACAACTGATAACCATCAAGAATTTAATGCTAGAGCAGTAGAAAACAATGGTGCCGGGATAATGATATTAGAAAAGGACTTAGACGGAAATCGTTTAAATACACTTATTCTAGATTTGCTTAATGATAAAAAAAGACTAGATAAGATGGCTGTTAACAGCAGAAAATTAGGAAAAGTTGATGCTACAAGAAAGATAGTTAAAATTATAACTAATTTAGCCGATAGATAATACTTAACAAAGTAACACCTATCTAGAATATGCATAATATAGTTATATACTTTCGTTTTTTAACATATATATGTATATTCTGGAGGTGGAAGGATGGAAAAATTTATAATAGAGGGTGGCAAGAGACTGGTTGGAGAAGCATTAGTTAGTGGCGCAAAAAACTCAGTACTCCCAATCCTAGCAGCAACAGTTATAAATGGAAAAAACAGTACGATTTTAAATACACCAGACCTGAGAGATGTAGGTATTATGCAGCAAATTTTATTATCTGTTGGGTGCAAGATAAATAAAATGGACAATATGATTCATGTAGATTCTAGAAATCTTAACAAAGTAAGAATTCCAGAAGATCTTGTAAGAGAAATGCGTTCATCTATAGTTTTATTAGGTGCTATGTTAACAAGATGTGGAGAAGTAGAGATAAGCTATCCCGGAGGATGTGAAATTGGTCCTAGACCTATTGATTTACATCTTAAAGGTTTAAGAGAGTTAGGAGCAAATATCGAAGAATTACACGGCTTTCTATATTGTAAAGCAGAAAACCTAAAAGGTTGTGAAATACAGCTTGATTATCCAAGTGTAGGTGCGACGGAAAACATAATGATGGCTGCTGTTAAAGCGAAGGGATCTACAGTTATTAGAAATGCAGCTAGAGAACCAGAAATTATTGATTTACAGAATTATCTTAATACAATTGGTGCAAAGGTTTATGGAGGTGGCACAAGTGTAATAAGAGTAGACGGTGTAGATAAGCTAGATAGTGCAGATCATACAATAATTCCGGATAGAATAGTTGCAGGTACTTATATGGTAGCTTCAGCTATAACTGGTGGAGAAGTTGTCCTTAAGAACATTGAAGTTGAACATATTCAATCAATTATAGCTAAGTTACGTGAAGCAGGGTGTATGGTTTATAACAATTGTACTACATTAAAAATAATTGGACCTAGAACACCTAATGCAATAGAAACTGTACAGACATTGCCATACCCTGGATTTCCTACTGACATGCAGGCTCAGATGATGGCTTTGTTAACTATTGGTAATGGAACAAGTATAATAAAGGAAACTATATTTGAAAACAGGTTTAAGCATGTTGAAGAGCTTATAAGGATGGGTGCTAATATACAAACTGTTGGAAAAGCTGCAGTTATTAAGGGAGTAAATAACTTAACCGGTGCAAAGGTTAGTGCAAAGGACTTAAGAGGTGGAGCAAGTTTAGTTCTCTCTGCATTATCAGCAAAAGGAACTACTGAAATAGATAATATTTATCATATAGATAGAGGGTATGACAGTTTGGAAAAAGTACTTGAGACTTTAGGGGCAGACATAAAGAGAGTACTATAGCAGCTTTTTGCTGCTATGTTTCATTAGGACAAGCTTCATTATCTGGAGGTGTAGCTACTATGAGAAAAACAAGTAAGATTGAGAAGAAAATTAAAAAAAAGAAGATTGGACTTATAATTGTTATTTTATTCTTTTTATTAAGTATTTTTTTTGTATTGTTTACTAAAACTGATTTTTTTAATGTAACTGTCATTGAAGTTATAAATAATAACAAGCTTACCAATGATGAAATAATTATGGCATCAGGATTAGTAAGAGATGAAAATATATTTATTATAAATATTTCTGATTTAGAGAATAATCTAACTACACTTCCTTATATAAAGGAAGCTGATATAAAGAGAAGCTTGCCTAACAAGATAATTATGAATGTTAAAGAAAGAGTAGATTTTATGATAATTTCATATATTGGGTCCGTTTTGTGTTTAGATAATGAAGGAGTTTTAATAAACATATCTACAACTAAAGAAAATAAAAATATACCAATTATTAACGGACTTCAAATAAATAACCCTCAGTTGGGTAATAAACTATTATTAAACGATGATGAAAATATTGATGATATTGTTAATTTCCTTAAATTATCTGATATAGTAGGTTTATATGAGGAAATTGACGAAATAGAATATATTAACAATAAACTCATTAATTTCCGACTAAAAACTGGAACTACAGTTGCATTTGGTGGGTTAAATAATGTAAAATATAAATTAAGGTTTGTTGTTGAAATACTTAACAAATTATATGAAAGTGGAGATTTAAATGAAGATAATGCATCAAGAGGTTTTATAGATTTAACTCAAGGTGAGGATGCAGTGTTTACTTTAAAGAGTAATTAGGAGGATTTTATATGAAAAATAAATTAGCTTTAATAATAGTTTGTATAGTTCTAGGTATAGTTTTAGCTATACAATTTAAAACCGTAAAGAAAACTTTTGGAGAAGGGGATTATGTTCCAACTCAAAGGTCAGAGCAATTAATTTTAGAGCTAAAAAGACTTAAAGAAGAAAAACAAATTTTAACCAATGAGCTTAATAACCTTGAAAATAAAGTTAAACAATATGAAACGGGTGAAGCAGATAATAATACTTATGTGCAGAACTTACTTGACGATTTACAAAAATATAGAATTTTAGGAGGTTATGAGGCTTTAGAAGGAGAAGGTATTGTTGTTATTATTGATGACCCAAAAGGTGATGCAGAATATTGGGATGGAAGCAGTACTGTTGTTCAAAACTATGATTGGCTTATCACAATTATTAGTAAGTTAAATGCTTCTGGTGCTGAAGCTATATCAATTAACAATCAAAGATATACCAGTTATACTGAAATTGAAGCAGCAGGAAATCATTTAGTTATCAATGGAGTGTCATCTACTACTCCTGTTGAAATTAAAGCAATTGGTAATTCACATAATTTAGAAAATGCTTTAATGATGAAGGGTAATGTTGTTTGGGAGATGGGATACTATGGTATTGAAGTAAAAATCACACAACATTCAAATATTGAAATTCCTAAATATAATAAAATTCAAGATTTTAGATATGCTCAACCTGCTAATATTTTAAATGATTAGCCCTTAGGAGGGTTTTTATGAAGAAAAAGACAAATCATAATGGTATATTGTTTTTTATGTCTTTTATATTAGGAATTATGCTAATTACTAATATAAAATTTGATTTAAACGATTACCAAGAGGTTTCATTAAAATCTGTTTACAACATGAGGCAAGATATTGAAAACAATAAAAAGCAAATTTCTGATTTAAAGGCATTAGTAAAAAATACAGAAGAAGAAATACAAAAATATAAAACGGCTGTTGAAGAAAATGGTAATGTTTCAGATTTGATTTCAGAAGAAATTGAAAATGTAAAGTTTACAGCCGGTTTAAAAGATGTTCAAGGATCTGGTATTATAGTTGTTATTTCAGATAGTGAAGCTGAAGTTGAAATAGGAGATGATATAAGGGATTTTTTAGTACATGATTTGGATGTTCAAAGGTTAGTTAATGATTTAAAGATTGGCGGAGCAGAAGCTGTTAGTGTTAACGGTCAGAGGGTTTTATCTACTTCAGAAATTGAATGTAATGGACCGACTATAAGAATAAACGGAAGGACTTATCCAATACCTTTTGTTATTAAAGCAATAGGAAATCCAAAAGTTCTAAATGCAGCAGTTAATGCTCCAGGCACTTATGGATTTAAACTAAGAGATATTTACGGTTTAAAACTAGAGACATCTTTAAGTAATTTTTTATTAATCCCTAAATATAATGGGGATATAGATTTTAAGTACGCAAAACCTATAAAAGAAGGTGAGTAAAAATGTTATTAGCTTTAATCGGAATTTTAATTGGAGTGGGTGTAGGGCTTTATTTGCCTATAACATATTCTCCGGACTATTCTTTGTATATTTCTGTTGCAATATTAGCTTGTATGGACTCTGTTTTTGGAGGTATAAGAGCAAACATGGAAGAGGTATTTGATGCTAGAATCTTTATTTCAGGATTTTTTGGCAATGCAATCTTAGCAGCTTTCTTAGCGTATATTGGAGACCGTTTAGCTGTTCCTCTTTATTATGCAGCTGTTTTTGCTTTTGGAGTAAGACTATTCCAAAATTTTGCTATAATAAGAAGACATATTATTGGAAAAAGCAACTCTGCTGATTAATTAAGCATGACTATGCATTAAACAATGCCATTATTAAAGAAGGAGCTAGATAATATGGGTGAAATTATAACTTCAATAGATTTAGGAACCTCTAAAGTATGTGCTATTATTGCTCGTGTAGATAAAACTAATAATCTACAGATAATAGGAATAGGGAACAGCATAAGTAATGGTATGAGAAAAGGCGTTGTTGTTGATATAGAAGCTGTTAGTCAAGATGTTATCAAAGCAGTAGAGCAAGCTGAAAATATGGCAGATACTGAAGTAGAATCCATTTACATAAATTTGCCGGGAGGGTATTGTAATGTCATAAACAACAAGGGTATAATTGCTATTTCAGGAGAAGGTGGAGAAATAGATGTTGATGATGTTACTAGAGTCTTAAATTCTGCTGCAATTGTTCCTATACCTCAAGGACAGCAGATAATTGATGTAATACCTGAGCAGTATATTGTTGATGGTTATGACGAAATAAAAGACCCGATAGGTATGTCAGGTATAAGATTAGAGGTTGAAGCTAGCATAATAACAAGCTCAACCACAACTTCTTTAAATTTATTAAAGAGTATAAACAAAGCTGGGTTTAATTCAATGGGTATAATTATGGAACCTTTTGCACTTGCAGAATCCATTCTGACAAAGGATGAAAAAGAATTAGGTGTACTCTTAATTGACATTGGTGCAGGAACAAGTGATATTTCATTATTTAAGAACAATAGATTAAAGTACTCTAATATTTTACCTATTGCAGGAAATCATATTACAAATGATATTTCTATTGGTCTTAGAATTCCGTTTGACAAAAGTGAAGAGATTAAAAAGAAATATGGAATTGCTTATAGTGAAGACCCAAACTTAGAAAATGAACTTGAAGTATTACCTATTGGAATAGATCAAAAAATAAAAGTGTCTGAGGCTGAGTTATTAGAGATAATTGGTGCTAGAATAAGTGAGATATTCGAGTTAACTAATCAATTATTGATTAACAACAGACTCAAAGATGATGTTCTTGCAGGAGTAGTTTTAACTGGAGGCGGAGTAAGTTATCTTAAAGGTTCTGCTGACCTAGCAAGTAAAATACTTAATATGCCTGTAAGAATTGGACAACCTAATTATATCGGAGTTAAGCATCCGGTTTTTTCAACGTCAGTTGGATTAATTAATTATGCATTAAAGAGGAAATTTAATTATTATGTAGAATATAATAACGTGGATGTAAAAAGTCATGCTCATAGAGGAAAAACAAAGAAAAATAATGTTATGTCTAAAATAAAGAGAATCTGGGACGAGTATTTTTAATTCTAAAGATAAGGAGGTCATTATGTGTTTGAATTCGATGTAGATATAGAACAATTTGCTCATATAAAAGTAATTGGAGTAGGCGGAGGCGGTAATAACGCTGTAAATAGAATGATAGAGAATAACGTCCAAGGAGTAGATTTTATTGCCATAAACACTGATAAACAGGCTTTATACTCTTCAAAGGCTGAAATAAAAGTACAGATAGGAGAAAAACTTACCAGAGGATTAGGTGCTGGTGCTAACCCTGAAATTGGAATGAAGGCTGCCGAGGAAAGCAGGAATGAAATCATACAGGCTTTAGAAGGTGCCGATATGGTATTTGTTACAGCCGGTATGGGAGGAGGAACAGGAACTGGAGCTGCACCTATAGTTGCAGAAGCTGCAAAGGAGCTAGGGATATTAACAGTTGGAGTTGTGACTAAGCCCTTTATATTTGAAGGCAGAAGAAGAATGGTTCATGCTGAAAAAGGAATAGATAAACTTAGAGACAAAGTTGATACTTTAGTTACAATACCAAATGACAGGCTGTTACAGGTTGTAGAAAAAAAGACTACAATCATAGATGCTTTTAGAATCGCAGATGATGTTTTAAGACAAGGTATTCAAGGTATATCTGATTTAATAGCATTACCTGCTTTGATAAACCTAGACTTTGCTGATGTGAAGACTGTAATGGCTAATCAAGGTTTAGCACATATGGGTATAGGTAAGGGCAGTGGAGAAAATAGAGCAACTGAAGCTGCTAAACAAGCAATACAAAGCCCTTTATTAGAAACTTCTATTGATGGTGCTAAAGGTGTACTTTTAAATATAACAGGTGGTAAAAATCTTGGATTATTTGAGGTCAATGAAGCTGCTGACCTTATTAGGCAGTCTGTTGATCCAGATGCTAATATAATTTTTGGTGCAGGAGTAGACGAAAATCTTAAAGATGAGTTGAAAATTACTGTTATAGCAACAGGGTTTACTGATCTTAAAAAGAAGGATAATGACAATAGTGTCAGCAGTAAGTTAAAAAACGCAAATAACCTTAATAAGGACAAAAACGCTAAGGACAAGAAGTATTATGAATCTGATGACCTTGATATACCTACTTTTTTGAGGAAAAAATACAAACCATAAAAAACATAAATATAATTTAAAGATTATTGTACTTAACAACATGAATTTAAAAGGATAATTTCCTACTTAGGAAATTATCCTTTTTTTCGACTTCAGGATATGACAAATTTCTAATAAGAAATAATATATAATAGTCATAAAAATAAGGACATGTGAATAATAGTATTGTAATGGCACTATTATGCTTTAAAGGGGGAGATATATTGGAAATAGTTGCAGAATACTTTTTGTTAGAAAACTTAATAATTAACTACATTATATTATATGCTACCAAAAGATTTACAAGAACAGAAACAAGTAATATCAGATTAATTTTAGCTTCCCTTATAGGAGCATTATATGCTTTTGTAGTCTTTTTTCCATCATTACAATTCTTAGCAAAGTTTTTAGTTAAGATAGCAGTTTCTATATTAATGATAATAGTTGGATTCAATCCTGCAAAATTATATTACTTTATTAAGCAGATAGCAACATTTTATATTGTAACTTTTGTATTTGGCGGAGCTGCATTGGCGTTTTTCTATTTCTTTGATATAGAAGCATTTGTGGGAGGAGGAATTTTTTACATACAGGGATTACCTTCACTTATTAAACTACTAATTTTAGCAATCTTTTTATCTTTAATCTTACTTAAATTTACTTGGGGATATATTCAAAATATTATTAGTAAGGAAAAGGTATTTATCCCCATAACAATTCATCTTAAAGATAAAAAGGCGGATATAATGGCATTGATGGATACAGGAAATTCGTTAAAAGATCCAATATCAGAAACTCCCGTAATCGTTGCAGAGTTTTTAGCTATAAAGGAGTTACTACCTCATAACATTCAGAATATTTTTCTGGAATATAAAGAAAATAATCTTGAAATTATTTCAAGTATTATGTCTAAAACTACAGATGAAATTAGGTTTAGGGTTATACCTTTTAAGTCTATTGGTTTAGAAAATGGATTACTTCTTGGATTTAAACCTGATAAAGTATCATTAAAAGATGAGAATCACACTACTATATCTAACATAGTAGTTGGGATTTATAATAATACTCTATCTCCTGATAACAAGTATATGGCATTGCTACATCCAGAAATATTAAAATAAGGAGGCGATTAACAATGTTAATCTTTAGAAAAAAAATTAGTTTATTATTGAAATTATATTATATTAAAATATTAAAAAAATTAAGACTTTATAACACAGAGGAGATATTTTATATCGGAGGTAGCGAGGTATTACCTCCTCCTTTATCAAAAGAAGAAGAGCAGTTTTTAATTTCAAAATTAAAGAAAGATGATGATGTAAAAAATGTATTAATTGAACGAAACTTAAGATTAGTAGTTTATATTGCAAGAAAATTTGATAATACCGGAGTAGGTGTAGAGGATTTGATTTCAATAGGAACGATAGGACTAATAAAGGCAGTAAACACCTTTAAGCCAGACAAAAATATAAAATTAGCTACATATGCTTCTAAGTGTATAGAAAATGAAATCTTAATGTATTTAAGGAGAAATAGTAAGACTAAATCTGAAATATCCTTTGATGAACCTCTTAATATAGATTGGGATGGAAATGAACTTTTACTTTCTGATATATTAGGTACTGAAAATGATATAATATTCAAATATTTAGAGGAAGAAATTGACAAAAATTTATTACAAGAGGCCATGATTAATCTATCTAATAGAGAGAAAAAAATTATGAAGCTTAGGTTTGGACTTGGTAAGGAAGAAGAAAAAACTCAAAAAGAGGTAGCAGATATTCTTGGAATATCACAATCCTATATATCTAGACTTGAAAAAAGAATTGTAAGAAGATTACAAAAAGAGATAAGTAAAATGGTTTGATTAAAAAATAACCTTAAAGGCTTTAAAGGTTTATAAGCTTTTAGGGTTTATTTTTTTACTAAAAATTAGTTAATCTATTTACATTAATTAGTGTATAAAAAAAGGGCAGAAGGTAATAATTTTTATTGAAAGGGGCAAATCAACTCAGAAAGGAATGGAGTACTATAATGCATACAAATAAAGTAGAGATTTGCGGTGTAAATACTGCTGAATTGCCTGTTCTTACAAATAAAGAAATGAGAGTTTTATTTGATAGAATACATGCTGGTGATACGAGTGCAAGAGATGAGTTTATACAAGGAAACCTTAGATTAGTATTAAGTGTTATTCAAAGATTTAATAAAAGAGGAGAACACGTTGATGATTTGTTCCAAGTAGGTTGTATAGGACTAATAAAAGCTATTGATAATTTTGATCTTAGTCAAAATGTAAAATTTTCTACTTATGCTGTTCCAATGATAATAGGTGAAATAAGAAGATACCTTAGAGACAATAATTCTATAAGGGTAAGCAGGTCATTAAGAGATATTGCTTACAAGGCATTACAAGTAAGGGATCAATTAATTAATAAAAATTCTAAAGAACCAACTATTTCTGAAATTGCCAAAGAGTTAAACTTACCTAAAGAAGAAGTAGTATTTGCTTTAGATGCTATACAAGACCCTATTTCTTTATTTGAACCAATATATCATGACAGTGGAGATGCAATTTATGTAATGGATCAAGTAAGTGATGAAAAGAGTGAAGATGAAACATGGTTAGAAGGTATAGCACTAAGAGAGGGATTAAGGCGGCTAAATGATAGAGAAAAACTTATACTTAATCTCAGATTCTATGAAGGAAAAACTCAAATGGAGGTAGCAGAAGAAATAGGTATTTCTCAGGCTCAGGTTTCTAGATTAGAAAAAACAGCTTTAAGACATATGAGAAAACTTATTTAAAACAAAAACAGATTTAAAAAATTAATTGCTTGACATTTCGTCAAGCATGTTCATTTTATGGGTTTTTTAGAGACAATAAAGCTGATGTTTTAATATTAATGATAGATTAACCATATATACTTAATCTTTTTTTGTTTGTATAGGAATATTTTAAGACAAGTATCCAGTATATATATAATAGTACATAAAAAAAGATGAGAAGGTGATAAAATGGTTAAAACTTCTGATTTAAGAGAGAAGGAAATAGTAAATGTTAAAGATGGGAGCAGACTCGGTCACATATCGGATATAGAAGTAAATCTTCAGGAAGGAAAAATAGAAGCAATAATTATTCCGGGTCCGGGCAGAGTGTTAGGTTTTTTTGGGAAAAACGAGGATTATATCATAAGATGGGAAAACATTATTAAGATAGGTGTTCACGTTGTACTTGTAGATTTAAGTCCTGAATGGGAAAATCATAAAGAAAATAAAGTAGAAAAAGTGTATTAGTATTTACATTAGACTTTTAAAGGAATTTGTAATATAATTTTAATTAATACCAGAGTAAAGGTGGTTATTAAATGAAATGTCCCTATTGCAGTTATTATGAAACTAAGGTTATTGATTCAAGACCTACTGAAGAAGGACAAACTATTAGAAGAAGACGAGAGTGTATAAACTGTAATAAACGATTTACCACATACGAAAAGATTGAAGAAATTCCTTTAATTTTGATAAAAAAGGATGGAACCAGACAATCTTATAATCGAAATAAGCTTGTGAACGGAATTATTAGAGCATGTGAAAAACGTCCAGTTTCTGTGAAAGATATAGAATCAATAGCTGATGAAATTGAAAGAGAGTTATATAACTCCTTAGAAAGAGAAATTACTACTAAATTCATCGGTGAAAAAGTTATGAATAGGTTAAAGAATATTGATGAAGTAGCCTATGTAAGGTTTGCATCAGTTTATAGACAATTCAAAGATATAAATACATTTATGGATGAACTAGAAAAGCTGTTAGGTGAAAGGAAATAAGGACTCATTTAAGAGTCCTATTTTTAAATCTTATAGGAGGTAGTTATGATAAAGTCCAATTTTACTAAAAGAGAGAAAGATGGAGTTATATATTATACTATTCCTTCTTTTGATAGAACAAAATTAGTAAAACATTTATTTTCTACACGTATTAAAGGTTTCAGCAAACCACCTTTTGACAGTCTTAACCTTGGTATAAACAGAGAAGACAGTATAGATGATGTAAGGAAAAATTATGAAATCATATGTAAATTATTAGATATATCTATTGATAGTATTGCTTTTTCAAATCAGGTTCATGGTACAGATATAAGAATTGTAGATAAAAGCCATACAGCAAAAGACATACTTCTTAATAATAATGAAGAAGGCATTGATGGGCTTATCACCAATAAAAGAGAAATAGCTCTTTGTACTTTTTATGCTGACTGTGTTCCGCTGTATTTTTTAGACCCTAGTAAAAAAGTTATTGGATTAGCTCATGCAGGTTGGAGGGGTACAGCCGGTAAGATTGCCGAGAAAATAATAGATAAAATGGTTGATTTATATAATTGCTTACCTAAAGATATTTTAGTTGGGATTGGACCTTCAATTGGACCTTGCTGTTATGAAGTAGGTGAGAATGTATTTAAAACATTTAACGAAAATTTTACAAAGCTTGAAAAACTGTTGATTTCAAAGGGAGATAATAAGTGGTATCTTAATTTATGGCAGGCTAATATGGTAATATTAAAGGGTAGAGGAATTTTACAAAAAAATATTATAATAAGTAAATTATGTACAAATTGCAATAATGATAAGTTCTATTCCTATAGAAAAGAAGATGGAAAGACTGGAAGAATGGCTGCTGTCATTCAATTGCTATAATTTTTTGGAGGTGTAAGTAAATGAACTATGGTAAAGTTCTTGTAGTAGATGATGAAGTGCATATAGTTGAGCTTATCAAGTTTAACTTAGAAGGAAATGGTTATAGTGTTATTGAAGCTTATGACGGAAATAAAGCTTTGGAGCTTGCAAAAAAAGAAGAAATAGACATAGTTATTTTAGATTTGATGCTGCCCGGAATTGATGGGATAGAGGTATGCAGAAGATTAAGAAAAGACCCGGAAACTGAAAAAATTCCTATTATAATGCTAACAGCTAAAAGTGAGGAAACTGACAAAGTATTAGGTTTAGAAATAGGAGCAGATGATTATTTAACCAAGCCGTTTAGCGTTAGAGAGCTTACTGCAAGAATGAAGGCAGTTCTAAGAAGAAGTATTGATGATAAAAAAGAAGAAAGTAAGATTATTAAAATAAATGATATACAAATTGATATTGAAAAACATGAGGTAACAAAAGGAGATACTAAGATTGATTTGACGCTTAAAGAGTTTGAACTGTTAAGAATTCTTGCTGAAAATAGAGGGAAAGTTCTTTCTAGAAATATGCTGTTAGATGAAGTATGGGGTTATGACTATTTTGGTGAAACTAGAACAGTGGATGTTCATATTAGACACCTGAGAAAGAAGATAGAAGAAAATGACAAAGCACCAAAATACATTGAAACTATAAGAGGCGTTGGATATAAAATAAAATAAAGGTGGACGGCATGCAGAGAAAAATACTCATTGCGTTTATAACTCTACTCTTAATTGGTGTTCTGACAACTGGTATACTTGCATTAAGTCTTTTTAGAGCAGAATATATTCATGGAATAGAAAAAAGACTTGAGACCAATTCTATGCTTATCAAAGAATTTATATTCCAGAACGATAATATAGATCAATTGGATTTTCAAAATCTATCAGAATTATTCTCTGACAGAGTCAATGCTAGGGTAACTTTAATAGATTTTAATGGTCGCGTAGTAGGAGATTCTGATGCAGATATAAGTAAATTAGAGAATTATAGTGACAGACCGGAGGTTAAGAAAGCTTTTGAAGGACAAGTAGGCATAAGCAGAAGATACAGTGATGCTTTAAATTCAGCAATGATATACGTTGCTATACCATTTGAACATAACTCAAATCAAATATCTGTTATTAGATTATCAATGCCATTAGAGTATCTAAACAACATAAATAGAACCATGCTAGAATATATTGTTATATCTATTATAGCAGGGTTATTAGTTGCGTTTTTATTAGGTTTTAGGTATGTTCAAACTGTAACAGACCCTATTAAGCAGCTTACAAATGCTACAAAGAAGATTGCTCAAGGTAATTATGGTGAAAAGTTATATTTAAAATCTGAAGATGAACTCGGCACACTAACAGAAAACTTTAACTTAATGAGTACAAAGCTGCATGACACTATAAACCAGCTTCAAGAAAGTAACACAAAAATGAGAGCTATACTTTCAAGTATGATTAATGGTGTAATAGCACTAGACAACTTAAAAAGGATTATGTTTATTAATCCGGCCGCAGAAGAAATGTTTAATTTAAAAGAAGAAGATATAAAAGGGAAATATATTTTAAAGGCTGTAAGAAATAATATCTTAGATGATTTAATTCAAAAACTTCTTAATAGTAATGTTTCATCAAAGGATGAAATAGAAATATTTACTCCTAATCATAGGATTTTAAATATATATTCAAATCCTATCAGATTATCTCATGATCCTACTAGAACAATTGGAGTATTAATATTAATTCAAGATATAACAGAGATAAGAAAACTTGAACGGATGAGAAAAGATTTTGTTGCAAATGTTTCTCATGAATTAAAAACTCCTCTGACTTCAATCAAGGGATTTGTTGAAACATTAAAGAATGGAGCTGTAGAAGATGAGAAAATTAGGAATAAGTTCTTAGATATAATAGATATAGAAACAAATAGACTGACTTTATTAATACAAGATTTATTATTACTTTCTGAAATTGAGAATAAAAATAATAAAATGAAGCAAGAGAAAATAAATGTTAATAAATCTATAAACGAAGTAAATCTATTCTTAGGAGAGATAGCTAAAAGGAAGAAAATTAAAATCATTGAGGAAATTGATGAAAACCTGCCAAACATTTACGGCAGTCCGGGTTGGTTTAAGCAAATGTTAATAAACTTAATTGATAATGCTATAAAGTACACTCCTAATGGTGGAGAAATAAGAGTAATAAGCTATTATAAAAGAAAACACCTTATTATTAAAATAAAAGATACAGGTATTGGTATTGATAAAGAACATATATCTAGATTGTTTGAAAGATTTTATAGAGTTGATAAAGCTAGAACCAGACAAATTGGTGGTACTGGTTTAGGTTTAGCTATAGTAAAGCACATAGTGTTATCTTTTAAAGGAAGAATTGAGTTAAACAGTGAAGTTAATAAAGGAACAGAATTTAAAATTACTCTGCCGGTTAAAAATCGGAATGTAAAATAAAGCAAGAAGCTGTTTATGGCTTCTTTTATTTTTTTATAGAATTGCATAAGTCTTATCTATTTATTATAATAATTATAAAAGATACCGTTACTTTTATCCGATAGCTTACAATTCTAATACTCTTGCTTTAAAGCTATGAGTAAAGAACTCTATAGTATTCGGATAAGACGAGTTAAGTAGATAGCCAAAATCTATGATTTTGTGCTAGTCACTTACACAGAGTGCAAGTAGATAGCCAAAATCTATGATTTTGTGCTAGTCACTTACA
>JANQLB010000114.1 GCA_028280805.1 Tissierellales bacterium | reverse complement strand
AATGAAGCAAAGAGCAATTTTCTTACTTAATTCCTATCTTAATTTTCTGTCAAGCAAAAAAGAGAACATCTTTAAAAATTTTTTAAAGTTTTTCCGCCACAAAAAATGAAGAAATGAAAAAATTTCATGGACTGGACTAAGCTAGGGATTACGGTTTAAAAAGCATGTCTTTACAAGCTAAAATTACTGCATTAGCTGTAAATTTAAAGAGGATAGCGAAGCTAATATTCCCTTTAAATTCATATAATGCTTATAAAATGATAGTTTTTGGTTGATAAAGTTGAGAATTTTATGATTATCGAAATTGAGGTGAGAAAAACACCTCTTTTTCAGTGATCTCAAGCGTCGCGATGTCATGTGTTGCAACTGCTTTGCAGTTGATAGAGAGATGAAGAAAAGATTTTTAAAGACCTAAAAGGATTACTTTAGTGGTTTTTGCGAAAAAAAGAAGGTGACAAGATAGATAATACTATCCTTTCACCTTTTAGATTGTTCATCTAGGGTTGTTAACAACTCTGTCCCCTTCTTACTGTAATTAATATTTTATATTGCCTATAGTTTCTCAATATCATATTCTTTTACTGTCATTACTTCTAATGAATCACCCTCGTTATCAACAAACTCAACTTCATATTCCATTGGAATCCCTTCGAACACTATTAATATAGCTCCTTTACAGCCTTTATAAACTTTTTCAGATAAATTTTCTTTAGCTTTAACTATATCATATTCGTTAAACATAATTCATTACCTCCATAACTGTGTGTTTACTTTTTAGTTGGAATTCCAGTTATTAATCTCACAACACCATCATTGTTCTTAATCCAGCCAAATTTAACATCTATTACTTTTCCATTTGCACCCTTAATAGGTATAATTTGATTGTATTTAATTCCATGCTCAGTAATTGCTGTTTGAACAGCTTTGTTGGGATTGAAAACTATCTGTTTAGCTAATTCATCAGCATTTTCTTGTGTAAAACCTAAAGCTTCTTTAAACCATTTTGCTTTTGTACCTCCAATAGAATGATCCATATTTAACAAATATCTAGCTAGTTTATCATCAACACTTTCTCTTGTAAGATTTATCGTCCCCTTACTCCCTAAATTCTTAGCAAACATATACGAGTTTTCAACAAAATGTTCAGTAGCTTTTCCCGTAACTCCTACACAAAGTGCTCCAGTTACACTGAAAGCAGCTGCTCCCACAACCGTCGGGGCTGTAACAACACCACCTACAAAACTTCCTCCTACTCCAATCATTCCAGTTGTTCACGCAACTGCATTACCTATAGCTTTTCCTAAATAGTATGCTGTTTCACTATCTCTGGTATAAAAATTATCTAAATCATTATTAATATTAATTATATTAATTGACTCGATAATCCCAGAAGTAATACCTTTTACGAGATCAAGTAGATTAGACAGCTTAGGCTAATGCCCACTTGGATCAATATACTTTATAGGATTATTCCAAGTATAAGTATATAAGTTTAGACTTAGTGGGTTAGTAATCTTACCCATATAAGTATCCTCAGATATAAACCTCATTATATCCGGGTCATAATATCTTGCTCTCAGGTAGTATAATCCACTTTCTTCATTATAATATTCTCCGGTGTACCTAAACGGATTGTCTATTTGTACTTGAGTTTTTATCTCTTTTACATATATATCATATTAATATGTATTTAGTATATTTTCTTTTGTTGATAGAAGGTTTACTACGTTTCCATGTCCATCATATAATGGTTTATCTATATAGGTTTCTTAAACCATATTACCGTTATTATCATAATTGTACGCAGACAATGGGACGGGAACTTGTTTTGTGTTCCTTTTCAACATTATACTTGCTTACCCCTGTTACTCTAGCAAGTTGTCTTATTGTAACACCATTTATTGTTTTTTAATATTTAGTATATTATATATTTCTTGTCCTTCCAACAAATGAGAATAACACTCTTTTGCTACGTATTTCTCTTTAATTAGTTTAAGTAACTCTTCATATGCTATCCAATGTCTTTCTTCATATTCTAAACATATATCTTCATTGCTTGCCTTCATGTATTTTTCAAATTCCTGTCTTGCTCCTTTTCCGTACTTGTCCTAGCATGTTATATCACCTAAGTAAAATGGCATCATATCCTTTGCTTTCAGACAAGTCGCTGTCCCCTTGTCTGTAACATTAACGCACTTTCTGATAATCATAAATCAAATGTATTTACTCTTACGACTTTATTGTCTATGTTCTCTCACCCATTCGTATCTTAATCGTTAATTTCTTTTTTCTCTTTTTCCATAAATTTTTTTCTTTTAAGTCTATAAACGATATATGCTATTGGTGATGCAACAATACCAATTAACCAAAGTATCATAATTGCTTCTTCACGTGATTCATAAATACCTCTGCCTTGGTTTCGAAAATATATGCTCAAACCTAATACTATTACCGTAATCATCATTCCAATGCTAGTACATACCATGAGAATTTTTCGACTCACTTAAACACTCCTTTCATACTACTTCTCTTATATGACATCGGGACGTTTCAATTGTCATATTTGTCAACATTTCTATTTTACTAGTTTTGCGAGTTTTTTGACAATGAAACAGATGTATACTTTAAATTGAATTAGGAATGAAACAAGTGACAATTTTCTTAATTCATTCCTATTTAAATGTAAATTATAAACATATTTTTTGTTAAAAACTCTTAATGCTAGTAAAATAAGGTTTTTAAAATTCTTGCTAAGCAACCGTCTGTTCCTAGTGGGAAAAATTTTCTCACCTTTAACCCAAAAGGTATTTTGTGATCTTTCTGTCAACATTAGTTGCAAATTTAACTTAGCAGTAAATTAGATATAGAACTTAGATTACGTATTGAATTCTATTAATCTAGCTTACTATGTTTTCTTCCCCATTTTTTAAATTTATTCCAAAGTTCACTATCAAATACGGATTCTTTATCTAGTCTGAATTCTAATCCTATATTTTCCCATTCTTGATAGTTGTATTGTTCTGGATACTTGTTTATTATCATCAATTCTATAACTAGTCCCTCAAATGCCATTTCATATTCACCATGCTCGAAAAAATGCTGCACCTCTTTCAAATCATGCTTTGATATTAATGATTCTGATAAGGCTATATAGTGTTTTAATTTTTTATATAAGTTCTTAGTCATAATTTCCTCCATTAATTTACTTAATAGTATTGATGGTTGCATTTATTGGATAAGAAGTATATATTTTCCTTCATGTTTAGAATGAGATATTGGATAGAACTCTACTCTTATTTCAATACCATTCATGTGTGCAAAATGGAGAAATCAAAGTACCTGTCCCCGTGATTCTTCAGATTTAGTCGGTCAACTTAATTATATGAGAAGAGTTGATTAAGTGATACATTTTTTTTAACAATGAATTAAATTGGGTACAGTTTTATATTAACATTAGTACCATAAGTCGAAAAAATCTATGTGTCTCTTTCTATTCTAATTCAACTATTATAAATCATTTAATTTTTTCATTTGCTTTGAGAGATTTAATAAATAAATCAATACTTGATTCGTCTAATTTTTCTCCTTCATCAATCTCTTCTAATTTATTCATTACGCTTGCAATACTATTCATTTCTTCATCAACATAGTCATAGGTATCTGAGAACCAAATTGTATTTACCCACTCCAACAACCCAATTTCATCTATCTTTCCTGCTTTGAAATTTTCTAATAATTTTATAACATCTACACTTGCAATCATTGCAATTTGCTTTACATCATTCAACGATTTCACATTTAACTTTTTAAGTAACTCTTCTTTATTCATTTTAAGATCTCTAAATGATTCTAGTAGTTTTATTTCTTTTTCATTCATATTATCACCCACTTATACTTTCTGTGTATTAATTTACCTAGATTATCAAATGTATCTTTGAATGTCTCTATAGTATCTCCTTTTGGGTTCATAATCTTATAATATTCTGCATAACCAGACACATTACCAAGTTTAGTCATTTTCACTCTATAATTTCCATTGCCCAAAATATCTACAGCATACTCAGTATATTCACTACCACTTCTCTTTACAAATCTCTTCACATTCACAGCAACATCATCTGGGTACAACATTGGGAAGCTTCGATTGTCATACTATCCAACACTAGTATTTTACTAATGTTAAAACTCTTTTAACAATAAAATAAATAAAAAAGGGTTATAATTTACATTGAATTAGGAATGAAGCAAAGAGCAATTTTCTTACTTAATTCCTATCTTAATTTTCTGTCAAGCAAAAAAGAGAACATCTTTAAAA
>JANQLB010000076.1 GCA_028280805.1 Tissierellales bacterium | reverse complement strand
TAATCATCTGTTATATCGAAAACTTCCTTTGCCTTTAAAATTGCTTCTTCTAAACCCTTATCATAATCTGCAAAGCTTACCGAAGGGACTGCTAAAGTTAAAATCAAAACTAGCGATAAAACTAATAATAAACACTTCTTCATACATCATCCTCCTATTAATTCTATTAAGTTTATAACCCGTTAATAAATAATTCTTATTAACCTACTCTATATTTATGACGTAAACCTATAGAAAAATGTTCCACGATTAATAAAAATTTTTTATTTTTTATATTGTCAAAACTCTACACTCTACATAAAATGTACTGAAAAAAAACTAAAAATAATGGGGTAATAGATATGAATAGAAACGCATATATAATTGAGCTGTCCTTTCTTTCAGGAGTGCTGGCTGTAATAAGAACATTTTTTGGTACGATTCACACTTCATATATTATATTACTCATATTAATAGGTTTAGACACCATTACAGGTATGTGTGCAGCTTTAAAATATAAGAGATTTAACAGCAGAGGACTTTACAAACTTATTAAAAAATCTCTTACCTATACGGCTACCATTATTACTATAAAGCTCTTAGAAGTAGGAATAATTACCCTTGTTGACACAAGCTTTTTATCCCAAATCCTTGTAGCATTCCTACAAATTACTGAAACGATAAGTATATTAGAGAATCTTACCCTGCTGGGAGTTCCTCTGCCTAAAAATTTTATCGACTTTTTATTAAAAACTATCGCAATACCCGGATTAAAGGGAACTCTGCAAATAGCCAGAAATAAGCAGCGAGATATATGTGAAATTGATAATATTATAAATCATCAAGTTCCTACGTTAGATGATGAATATATTCAAGAACTTTTAATAATTAGGTTTAACTTTTGGAAGAAGATGATCATGAATGTTATAAGAATTTTTGAAGACAGTACAAGTAACGATAATAAGCATTTATATTATAAAATGATGTCTATTATGCAAGTAGAATTAAAGGACATGAAAGGAATTACAAAAGAAGCCGATATACCTGAGAAATATATAAATTTATGTGAAAAAACTTATAGACCTCAAGTTGATAAATGGCTAAATAAAGTTAGAGATATATGCTTTTCAGATATGTCAAAGGAAGAAAAGAAGAGTAAAATTATTAATAGTATTGTAGTTTTATCATATGAAACTATGTTAAATGCTCATAGAGTTTTTAACCATTAATAAGACTTAATAAAAAAATCCAGTTCAAAAAATAACTGGGTTTTTATTTTATTAAATATATTTAATACAAACTGCTTTATTCTTTTCAACATAAAACTCATCACTTAATCCGTCTACTAATACAAGACCCCTACCGCTGCACTTTAAATCCATAGGATTATAAGCATTTTTATCATAGCAAAATCCTAGACCTTCATCAGTAACTTCAATTATTAGTTCATTCTCTTTTAACTCAAGCTTAATTTGGATATTTTTGGTTTTATCCTTGCAATTACCATGTATTACTCCGTTTACAATCAGCTCATTTAATATTAGCTTAACATCAAAAAAAAGGTTTTCATCTTGTATTTTATCATCCAATTTACTAAGTAATAATTGTAAAAAAACTTTAGTTTCATCCAAATCGCTACATATAGTTTTATTTAGTATAAAACACATAAAAAATCACACCTACCTAAGATTTAGTTTTTGTGTACTCTTTAAAAAATTAACTATGATTGCGTGTATTAGTATATCATAAAATAAAACTTAGATTAATATAATATGTTTATAAACTTTATTGTTATTTAACTATTTTTCTTTAATTGTATTTTACCCATTAGTTTTTCGTTTAATCTTTTTTTAATATTTTATGTAAATATTTTTTTTATGATATTAATGACACTAAAATATGTTTAGTATATAGATTATATGGGTAACATTAGGCTAGAAATTAATTTAAATCTATATATTAAGAAAGGAGTTTTGTTGTATGAAAAAATATGTATGTATTCCTTGTGGGTATGTTTATGACCCTGAAGAAGGAGATTTAGACAGTGGAATAGAGCCGGGAACAGCATTTGAGAATTTACCAGATGATTGGGTATGCCCTTTATGCGGTGTAGGTAAAGATATGTTTGAAGAAGAATAGTAAAAAGTGGCTTGTGCCACTTTTTTATTGTCCTAATTAACTCTTTTAGCATGAATCACAAATCTAGCATCATCAAACTCATAGCTGCAGGTTGAAAGAGTAAGTATTTTATCATTACTATTTAAATCAATAGATGTATAAAACATGGATTTGCCTTTAATAGTATTTAAAAAACTTTCATATTCATAACTATTTTTAAAATTAACTTGTATATAATAAAAGTCAGTATCTGTTACATAAGCAGAGAATATTTCCCATTTTATATCTTCGTATAATGTTGAAAAACTAATTATCTTATTCTCTTTAAAAAAATCTTCATCCTTATAATTCATTAGTCCTTTAAACATAGACCCATTCTTCATGTTATGTCCGTATAATATTGTATTTTTATCCATAATTTCAATATTATTTCTAAAGTCCATAAATATCGCTCCCGAAGAATCTTTTTCTCTCAAGATATTATGATTTAAATAAAAATCATTATTTGATGTTTTTACTACAGGGTAATCTACTTTTGTATTAGGAACATTTATCCATCCTACTATCTCTTTATTTGTTTTAAGTAATTCAATAAATTTTTCGTTTATATCATTTTTATTATCTTCTAAGTCTTCATCAGTGGCTGGTGTCAGTATTTTATTTTTTTGTTCTAAGTTGTTAATATCAGATAGAGTTTTAATATCTTTATCTTTATTGTTTGTTATATAATATTTCTCTTTAATACTGTTATTTAACCTTGAAGTTCTCAATGTATCTAAGATTCTTACTAAAAAAACAATTATGATAAAAATAATGATTATAGTTATAAAAATATATAATCTTTTTTTCATGTAACCACCCTTTAATAAAGTTAAAGGAGAGGGTTTATTCTCTCCTTTAATCTTAACTTATTCTACACTAAAGACTTTCTTCAAATACTTCCTTTTTTGCTAAGTATATATACAAAATTGATATAAGCGTAAGAAATAGTGCATATGGTAGATGCCCTCTATTATCTCCTGTCTTAGGTATTGGTATTTTATCTTCATCTTTGTCAATCTCTTGCTTGGTTATTGGATCAATTTGAATGTCATGTTTAACTATTTCCAGATATACTGATATTATAGGACTTATATACTGATAATAACCGGATTTATCAACAACTATATAGTAATCTGTATTTGGAAATACCATATATGCATACTTGCCAAATTCGTCACTATATTGTGGGTTATGATTATCGTTTGGAGGAAAATCTATAATAGGTAATTCGACCAGAGTATGCGGTGTTATTCCTCCATTAATATTTCTCTGAGTATCAGCATAATACAACTTAACATCAGCTTCTGTAATTATTTTTCCAGTTACGGAATCCGTAATAGTACCATATGGGTCAATCAAGGCTTGACTTATATTAATCTCTCCGTAATCATTAAGAGTTACAGATACTTTTCCAACTATGATATGAACATTAGAACCAAGCTCTCTTTTAAGAGTTATATTATATTTTTTGTTTTGTTCAAGATTCTCAACATGAAATATCCCTGATTGATAATCAATAGATGCATTGACATATGTTATTAGATTTCCATTTTCATCATATAAATCAACCTTGTATTTAGAATAATCAGATAATAATGACTGACTTCCGTCAGGATTTTTTATTAACATCACTCCGGTAGCAGTTTTTCTTGAATCAAATACTTCTCCTCCTATACCGGTGATTTCACGTACTTCACTTTTTTGTTTAAATGTCATATAAACAACATCATTATCCACTATAATCGGCTTTGTTATACTAATATCATAAACAACATGACCTTCTGGTATATAAACCATATATCTTCCATCTTCTTTTGTTATATACTCAGTGCTAAAATCAATTATCCCGTCATTATTAAAATCTTTACTTATTGTAACAACTGCTCCTTTTACAGGTAGACCAGTGCTGTTATTTACAACTACTCCTCTAATTGCAGCCGGTTCAAATGTAACATCAATATCATCCTCAGCATAAATATTACGTTCTTTATCTATAACCTTAGCTGTAATTTTAGAAACTACAGGATTAACCCCTTTTATTTTTTCAGATTGATAAACTACAGATGCGTTACCTTGAGTATTTGTAACAGCAGTATCTCCCTGAGGAAACGATCCATAGGGTGCTGTAAATATGACTTCTGCTCCTACTACCGGATTACCAAAGTTATCAGTGACTCTTGCTGTAAGATTACTGGTAGATTTCCCATCTCCCAATATTTTTGAAGGATCAGCTCTTAAGGTAATTTCATATGAAATTATATTATCATCATCTATTATTTTAATAGTCACTGTGGAAAATGCAGTTCCACCTTTTCCATCATTGATTCGTACTCTAAAGCTATCAGTACCAACAAAATCTTTATCAGGTATATAAGTAAAGCTTCCATCAATATCCATTACTATTGTTCCATTAGCCGGATTTGATGTATTTGAGTAACTTAAAGTATCATTGTCAGGATCTGTGCCGATTACTACACCACTTACGCTAGTATTTTTTAAAGTTTCTATCAGATAATCCGGAGCTGATGGAGGATTATTAGTATTTCTAATTGGTCTTCGTCTGACTTCTATAATAATTTTAGAAATTACTGTTCCACCATTTCCGTCATCCACTAATACAGTAAATGAATCTTCTCCCAGATAACCTGTATCTGGCGTATATGTCCATGTTCCATCCGAATTTACTTTTACATTACCATAAGACGGATTAGTATTAACACTATATGTTAATACGTCTTTATCAATATCACTTCCTATTACAGTACCGCTTACAGGCGTATCTAACCATGTTGTTTCTGAATAATCAGGAACAGTAGGAAAGTCATTTACCGGTGTTACAGTAATTGTAACAGTTGACTCTGATATTCCTCCATTGCCATCGTCTACTAATACAGTAAATGAATCTTCCCCAACAAAATCTTTATCAGGTGTATATGTCCAGTTTCCTAAACTGTCTACTTCCACTATTCCGTTATCAGGGTCTGAACCTTTACTATAGCTTAAATCATCGTTTTCAATATCTGTACCTGTAACAATACCGCTTACAGGTGTTTCCTCCGGAGTTGTATCAATGTAATCAGGTACATCCGGTGCATCATTAACAGATTTTATAGTAATATATATTGTCGATACAGCTTCTCCTCTTTTACCGTCAGAAACCTTAACTTTAAAGCTGTCAGTACCAAAATAGTTAGTATGGGGTGTATACTCCCAGTATCCATCAGAATTAACAACTACATTTCCATGTGAAGGATTACTTTCTTTACTGTAGGTTAAAGTATCCCTATCTATATCTGTTCCTACAACAATTCCATCTACAGGGGTATCTTCATTAGTTTCTTCGTAATAATCTCCAACTTCAGGCGGTGTATTTACATATACGATTTTTTCTCCATCTTCTCTTATCCTTCTGTTATCACTATATCCAACTGCACTTGCAATATTGTGAATTGGGTTTGTATTAGTTACTAAGTAAGTTCCAGAAACAATTCCAAATTCACCTATATCTAAATCTCCAATAGGTTCATTAATTAATCCTAACATTGAATCTGTAATTGTTACATTTGTAAGGTTTTTACTTGATGAAACATTGGTTACCGTAATTGTATAAGTTATAGTTTCTCCAACTAAAGGTTCTTCAATATCAACAGTCTTGTCAACCTGCATAGCATGCTCTCTTAGTAAATTTACATCTCTATAAGCAAAATCTTTTAATATATTGTCATTATAATCAACTTCTGCGTAAACAGTATTAGTAACAGTGCGACTATCAGTACCTTGCAAATCTGCTTCCACAACTTTTTCATAGATTTCTACAAAAGTTTGTTTTGCCCCGGGACTTAAGGCTGGAATAGTTCCATCTAAGTCTATATAAGGAGGTAAATTATCTATAACTGATATGTCATTTAAGGTTTCACTTCCCCTATTTTCAACAGTTATTGTATATTTTATTTCCTGACCTAAAACAGCATTTAGTGGTGAAACATTCTTAATTATATCTATTGCTGCTAAACCTACCTCAGTAGTATCCTGTAGAGATTTTGAGTCATCAATCCATTTCAAAGTTGCCGTATTAATTCCTGCCAGACTGCTGTAACCCGGAGAATTCATAACAGTCTTACCTTTTATATCAGTTATTATTTCAAATGTTCCATTAATAGTATAGTCACTTGGAATGTCAAACTTAAATAAATATCTTCCTCCGTTTTCTTCAATAGATTTATTTGCTCCGTTAATTCCATCTTTTATATTTAATGTGTTTTCATCAATATACTTACTTAACTCAACAGCCATTTTTCCATCATATAGTTTAGTTCCTTTTGGTAAAGTAATTTTTGTCCTCAAAGTTAAATCATCATTTTCTATAAAGATTTCCTTTTTTGACTCTTGACTACTAGAATCTAATACATAAAGGTCTAATGACGGCTCATCAACTTTAACCGGAAGTAAAGCAGTATCAGATGATGTGTAACTTTTACCTTCAATATCTAATGAATTATATCCAATTATTTGTGCCTTTAGGCTTCCCTCTTTACCTGCCTCAGCAGTCCCGTCAGACAACAGCCTTAAATTAAATGAAAGAGTAATAGTTTCACTTGAGGTTAATTGTTTATCAGTCCACTGAAGATATTTTTTACCACCATCAGTTATGACTGTATAATCAGGAATCTCATCTGCCGATTCAAGAAAATCTGGAATTTCAATCCTAAATTCACTATTATAAGCTGTACTAAAACCATTATTAATAATGTCTATCGTAAAGTTTTCAACATCATCAATATCATTAAATAAAATAGTTCCTGTCTGTCCATATCCAACTATGTTTAATTTAGGTTGAACTAGATTGATATTTGCAGTTGCAAATGGTGTTTCTTTATTCTGTCCACCCGTTTCTTTTGTCTTCCATATAATTTTAGCTTTATTGGTCAAAGGAATGGTCTGGGGATTGTTAAATGAATAGTCGGGATTAGCTACTGCTTCAATAGTAATGTCATATACAGTGTCATTGGTAGTTTCTGTTATTAAATCCGATATTATATAATCTGGTGCATTTATACTAGTACCTAATGTATCATTTGTAATGCTCACTAAATCAAATCCATTAGGTAATATATCTATAAGCTTTAGATCATAGACATTTGTTCCTTTATTAACTGTTACTTTTAAATCGTACCAAATAGTATCTCCCGGTCTAATTTGATCTTTAGAATCATTATACTCCGTTCTGTTTACATTCTTTGTTATATCTGCCATTGGTATTCTTACTGAAATATCATCATTATGCGGGCCTAGCTCTAGTCTATTTATATTAGCATCATCATCATGAGTATAATAAAATCCTGTATATCCGTTAAAATGCAATATTTCTCCTGAACCTCTATTATTACTTAGTATTATATTCATGTTTATTGGATAGGATGTACCACTTAATAATTCATTAATTTTAGGTAAAGTATATACATTATGTACATCTCCATCTATTGTTTCATTAGTTATTGATACAGGTGAAATCTCTGTTCCGTCCTTGTCGGTAAAATTTGAAGCTTCAAACTGTTGTGGTATCTTTATTACCGGAATAAAGTCATAAGCCGTGTTGTCTCCATTATTAACAATAGAATAAGTATAGCTGTCTATTTCTCCTATATACATAATATTATCTACTCTGCTGCTGCTCCAACTGGAATTTAACACCGGTATATCAACACTTTGATTAGCAGTATCTGATATATGAAATTCTTCTCCTTGGACACTTTTGTTCCAATAAGAGAATACAGCTTCATTATCTTCATCTAATTTATTTGAAATAACGGTTTCAATATAATATTGATAAGTTCCTCCGCTTAAGTTACCTGTATCAATAGTTATATTGCTTCCATCCAGTACATATTTATCGACATTTAAATCTGTTTTCGTATTGTGGTCTGTATAATCTGAATAAATTCCTACAAAATTCATATTTGCAGGTAATTTATCTGCTAAGTTAGAATTATATGCAGTGTTACCAGCAGGAACATCTACTGAAATTTTATATACTATATAATCTCCAATTCTTACGGGTATACCTAATGCCTTAGTTTCCCAATCATGAACAGTCTTTGTTATAACTGGTGCATTAGTATTCATAGTTACAAAATCACTAGGCTGCTGATTTACATAAACTGCACCTCCGCTTATTTTCTTATATGACTTGACCTGTGTTGAATTTGTCATACTGTAATTTGCACCTATACCGCTCTTTACAGTTCCCTTATAATGAATATCAATAGTACCACCTGCAGGTATCTCACCAACGGTAAAACTTAAGTTATTACCTGAACTATTATTAGTAAGATTAGTATCACTCGCAAAATCCGTAACCATTGTTACGTTTTCAAACTCAATAGGAACTGTATCTTCTACCACTACATCATAAGCAGGTGCATTTCCGTTAATATTATCAACTGTAAGTGTAAATACTACTTCCTGTCCGTCTCTTAATCCGCTTGTCTTATCAGCACTCTTGTTAATACCAAGTACACAACCCAGATATGTAATAGGAATTCCATCTCTATCACTATTTACTAAGCCTTTAGTATTCTTAAAAGTTAACTTGGCTAAATTTTGATCTTGTTTATCAATAGTTACCTCAGGAATATCCTGCACCTCGGCAGTCACATCTACAGTTAACGTATCTACATCTTGTAATAGATAGTCATTAAATGTCCATGTAATAATATTTCTATCTAAGTTTATAACTTCATCGTAATTATAGCTTTCCCATCCCCCTGTTTTATTAGTAATAGGATCAGTATCTATAAACTTTAACCCAAGAGGCAATATATCGCTTATAATTACATCTTTTTGTTTAACTCCCAAGTTAGCTGTATAGGTAATGGTAAAGGTTATTTTATCTCCAACTTGCAGCTCATCATTAGGTCCTAAAGACCCTGTTTTATTAGTTATTATCTTTGAAATGTTTGGTTTTCCAGAATTAATTGATGCCGAACCGGAGTCTGTACCTAATCTGATTGGATTTGTGTCTCCAGTTCTATAATCCGGAACTCCTTGACCTTCTACATCAACTTCATTTCTAAGTGAATCGTTAGCTACAATTGGAGTTAAACTATCACTATAGAATTCGTCAACAGTTGTGTTTAATGTCAGCACCTTAGTCCATTCATTATCAAATTCTATCTTTCCTATGTTCCATGTTATCTTTCTGGTTCCGTCACCTGCTTCTTCATCAACTACAGGTATGACATCATCCGGGGGATTATCAATTCTTGGAATCGATATTGCTGAACCATCAACATATGATTGTCCGTCTTTAATGGTATCTACGACTTTGACATTATCCATATCATAATATCCATTAACTTTAACAGTTAAAGTATAGATAAATTCATCATCATATTGAAATCTTGAAGAATTTGAACCATTTACTCCATCAACTTTTTTAGAAATTATAATGTCTTTAGCTATCGTAGGTCTTTTAATAGGCTGTGAAGCATTAGTATACTCTATACTATTATCACCAGTATATTGTAAATCTGTTACATAACCACTGTAAAAAAGATTATTATTCAGTGAAGTATTATCTTGTATTATATCTCCATCATTAATATCTCCGTTTATAGTAGTAAATCTATTGAAAACAGCAGCATCATAAGTTATGTTTCTATTCTGTGCAGGCTGTAAGCGTATATCCTCCCAGAACACTTCATAATAGTCATTGTTATTCATAAACGATTCAAAATCAGGTGGAAGGTTGAAATTTTGTGCTTCAATCTCACTGTCAATTTTATTTGTTAAATCTAGTGTTGTACCATAAAATTCGTTATTTATAAGCTTTATCTGATACTGATATGACCTATTTGCATCTTGCCATATTCCAGCTTCTCCCGCTCCTTTTAGTTGCTTTCCTCCACCTGAAAGAACTACTTCAAATGGTTTTACTGTCATCTGAAACTCTTTAAAGCTTGTCCAATCATCTTCCATAGGTAATAGCTGAGGATCCGTACTGGCAGCAGCCCTTACTCTCCCGATTAAGCTGTCTCCAAAATCAATAGGCAAATCATGAATAATCTGATTACTATCTATATATTGCTTGTATTTAAGTGATTTTACCTGAAACGTAACATTAAAGTTTTCATTTACTCCATCATTATGAGCTAAATCTTTAATGTCGTTCCAAATTAACTTCTGTTTCTTCACTGTAACAGTTTCAGTACCTTTTCCTAAATCAATGTCATAACTGACCTCCTCTGTAGTGACTATAGGAGCAAAATCAGTGTTTTCCGAACCCGGCACAAACTCCATTCCCGACTCTAATTCTACCTCAAGACCTGTATTATATAAGTAAGATGAATAATTATTTGATATGTTTACAGAAATAGTTTTTGTTTTTCCTAGTACTATTGAATCAGAATCACTAATTGAAACTCCTACTAAGGTTGAATCTGCCCTAACTCCAAATTTACCTATGACAGGAGCAAAATTTAATAACAGCATTACCATTATAAATATCGCTACTTTCTTTTTAAATCTGTTTCTTACCATTTTTACACTCCTCTCTTAATAATTTGATATTTATGTAAATACTTAGATGTCAAGTCAATAAAAAATGGTTCTTGTTACCTATATCATTATATCATGTTTTTGTGATATAATAATTGTTTATTTAGTTTGAATGATTATATACCCCTTTTTCTTATTAGTTATCAATTTGTTTAATAATTTATGATTTTGATACAGTTTTTGATATAATTAATAGTTGTAAGCTTATTTTTCATTAATTAAGATTATACGAGGAGTGTTAAAATGTCTAAACAGCTTAAAGCAGACTTTGCCTTATTATTAGTAACTGTAGTATGGGGAACAACCTTTGTTATTACAAAAAATGCATTAGAGGATATACCTACTTATAATTTTTTAGCTATTCGTTTTTTATTAGCATTTTTTGTTTCGGGATTAATATTTTATAAGAATATTTTAAAGGCAAATAAGAAAACTATATTATATGGAATTCTTATAGGATTAATACTTTTTTTAGCATATGCTTTCCAGACAGTTGGATTGAATTTTACCACTGCATCTAAATCCGGTTTTATAACTGGTTTTTCGGTTGTTATTGTTCCGGTTATTTCTGCAATAATTCTAAAAAAGTCACCGGAAAAAAATGCAGTTATTGGAGTAATTCTAGCAATTATAGGTCTTGGTCTTATGACTTTAAATTCAAGCCTAATACCGAATATAGGTGATTTTTATACACTGCTTTGTGCATTTGGATTTGCGTTTCATATAATTTTAGTAGGTAAATATACTGTACACGTAGATTCTGTATGTTTAGCTGTTATTCAAATTGGTGTGGTTGGAGTGATGAGTCTTATATTTTCTTTATTTCTAGAGGACTTTTCTATGCCTGCATCTTCTCAGACATGGATAGGTATTGTTATAACTGGAATATTAGCTACATCCGGAGCATATATTGTTCAGAACACTATGCAGAAATTTACTTCAGCTACTCATACAGCATTAATATATACAGCAGAACCGGTATTTAGTGCGATCTTTGCTTTTATACTTCTAAATGAAATGATGTCTACTCAAGCTATCATAGGAAGTTTTCTTATATTGGCAGGAATGATTTTAGGTGAGATTAAATTGAAAACTGCTAAAAAACAAAATAATATATCTAACTTTTCTTAAACCTAAAAAACCTTTTAAAAAATTTAATTTGTTTTTATGGAGGCGGTCTGTATTTGATGATGAATTTTAATATCTGTAAAGTTGGAGGTATCTTTTTATTATGTATTGTTATTTTTACAGCTTTTGTATTATTTTCATCAAAACCAACCGAAGAAATTATTAAAGACACTGCTAATCTCCCAAAAGGTACTTTGATAAGGATATTTAAGCAAGAAAGGGTACTAGAATTGTATGTCAATGGCGAGTTGATTAATAGCTTTAAAATAGGACTTGGAAGCTCTCCTATAGGCGATAAAAATCAAGAAGGTGATAGAAGAACACCTACGGGGAAATACTATATCTGTACTAAAAATGATAAAAGTCGATTTACACTTTTTTTAGGAATAAACTACCCTAATATCAAAGATGCTGCAAGAGGGCTTCAAAACGGATTAATAAATCAACAGACTTTTGAAGAAATTAAATACGCAAACGAAAGAAAACTACAACCTCCTTGGAAAACACCTCTAGGAGGTGAAGTAGGTATCCACGGTGGAGGAAATTCTTCTGACTGGACTTGGGGCTGTATAGCATTGTCTGATGATGATATTAGAACTTTATGGCGTTATGCTCAACTAAAAACTCCCGTTGAAATATATGATTAAAATAAAAAAACTCATTATAAAGTTAATCGTTACTTAAAATTAACTTTATAATGAGTTTTTTTATTATTGTAAAAATTAGTTTCATTTGTTCTTTACCTACTATTATTGTTTAACCTATGTGATAATATAGGTGATTAATTATACAAAAATTAAAAATAAATTTTAGGAGTGATAGCATGAAAAAGAAAATGTTTATTCATACAAAATACAATAATAAAATGCATGATTTTGTTCACTTTAATATAGCAAAATTACTGTTTAGTCAGGAGGTTCATTTTGAAAAAAATAAACATAGGGATAGTAGCACATGTTGATGCAGGTAAAACAACTGTAACTGAAAATTTACTGTATCTTGCTGGTGTTATCAAAGAGATAGGCAGAGTAGATTCAGGTAATACACAAACAGATTCAATGGAACTGGAACGCCAAAGAGGTATTTCAATAAAATCATCTCCTACTTCTTTTAACTGGAATGATGTGAAAATAAATATTATAGATACTCCGGGACACGTCGACTTTATATCTGAAGTACAGCGTTCATTAAGTGTGCTGGATGGAGCTGTATTAGTAGTATCTGCAAAGGAAGGAGTGCAGTCTCAGACCAGAGTATTATTTGATACTTTAAAGAATCTAAATATACCTACATTAATATTTATTAATAAAATAGATAGAATAGGCGTTAATCTGAAAAAACTTATGAGTGAACTAAAAACGTCATTGTCAGATAAAATAGTGAGATTGCAAAATGTATATGATGAAGGAAATAAAGAAGTTTCTTTAAGTAAACTTTATGAACACAGTATAATAGATGAAGATATAATGAACGTTTTAAGCGAATTAGATGACGATATTCTAGAATCATACGTAAGTAATATAAATCTTTGTAAAAAAACTATAGAAAACAAAGTTTCATTCTATTCAAAAAAGGGAAGCTTATATCCTGTTTTATTTGGTTCTGCACTACTAGGTATTGGAATAAAGGAACTATTGGATGCAGTTCCTAAATACCTGCCATTTTCAAATAACAACAAAAGTAATACCGTTAGTGGTGTAGTATTTAAGATTCAGAGAGATGGCATGAATGAAAAGAAGATATATATAAGGCTTTATGAAGGAGAAATCTGTTTAAGAGATACAATCAGAATTGCAAATAAAGACACTTTAGAAAAGATTCATAGGATAAATATAATAGAGAACGGTAAATTGATAGAAACCTCTAATGTAAGTGCGGGAGATATTGCTGTTTTATACAATATTAAGAGCTTAGAAATTAATGATGTGCTTGGCAGTGGATGTGAAAAATTCAAAGCTGTAAGCATATCAAAACCTACATTGACTACAAGAGTTCTTCCTGTTAATAAAGAAGATAAAAACAGCCTTTTTAAGGCTTTAACTCTGCTCACGGAAGAAGATCCCCTGTTAGAACTCAATACAGATGGAATGGAAAATGAAATTCATATTAACCTTTTTGGTGAAATACAAATGGAAATACTAAAGTCATTACTATTAGATAAATACAGCATTGAAGTAAACTTTCTGGATACTACAACTATTTATAAGGAAACTCCAAGAGGTGTAGGGTCAGCTGTGTGTTATATAAATGAAAATCCTTTCTCTGCCGGTGTGGGCATTAAGGTTGAACCTATAGGCAGAGGAAAAGGTTTAGAATATGTTACAGAAGTTTCATTCGGTTCATTAGAAAAACCGTTTCAAAATGCAGTAAAGGAAGCTGTCTTACAAACATGCAAACAAGGACTCTTAGGTTGGGAAGTTACAGATATAAAGGTGACTTTTAATTTCTATCAGTATGATAGTGTGTGTAGTACTCCTTCCGGTTTTAGAAATTTAACTCCCATGGTTTTGATGGATGCATTAGATAGTGCTAAAACTGACTTATTAGAACCATATTACAAATTTGAACTTAAAGTTCCTAAATCCATGAGTGGAAAAGCTATATCAGATTTAGAGAAAATGAGAGCAGTATTTGATGAAACTAATATTAAAGAAAATGAATTCGTCATAAGAGGATTAATTCCTGTTGATACTTGTAAAACATATAGTTTGAGATTAGCTTCTTATACAGAAGGCAAGGGATTATTTTATACTAATTTATATGGTTATAAAAAAGGTCTATTAGGTTTAGATAAAAGAAGAAAAAAAACTATGATTGACCCGCTAAATAAAAAATTATATTTAATGAAAAAGCTTAATGTTATAAAAGATAATTAAAAACAACGTATATAACAAGGGACTCTTTAATAGTTCTCCTCTTTTAAAAGGATAATTAAAGTGTCCCTAGATTATTTACTTAGTTTTATTAACTTCTAGTATCTCCTCTATTACCTGCCAGACTTTTTCTTTATTTATCTTCTTTGACGCAGAAAAGGGAATTATAAAGTCACGAGTTTTAACGTTTAACTCTCTCTGTATTACTGATACATGTTTCATCCAGTTACCTTTTGATATTTTATCACATTTTGTAGCTACAACTATTCCATTAAACCCTAAAGACTTTATCCATTCATACATTAATATATCATTTTGAGACGGTGAGTGTCTAATGTCTAGTAATAGTATTATTTCACAAAGACTCTTTCTGCAATTAATATATGTTTCTATCATCTTTGCCCATCTATCTCGTTCTTTCTTGGAAACTCTGGCATATCCATATCCGGGTAAATCAACAAACCTAAATTCATCGTTTATATTATAGAAATTAAGTGTCTGAGTTTTACCGGGCTGTCCACTTGTTCTAGCTAAATTTTTCCTGTTTATTAAACAATTTATTAGAGAAGATTTGCCGACATTAGATCTGCCGGCTAAGGCAATTTCAGGACTTCCCTCCTCAGGATACTGGTCAGGTCTCACAACTGTACCAAGAAGTTCTGATTTAGTTATCTTCATTTTTCTCATCCTCTTTAATTAATGAATGTTCTAAAACCTCATCCATATTTTTCACAAATACAAACTTAAGTTTTCTTCTTACCTTATCAGGAATATCTTCCATATCTTTTTTATTATCTCTTGGCAGTAAAACTTTTTTTATACCTGCTCTGTTTGCAGCTAATACCTTTTCCTTAATTCCACCAACAGGTAATACTCTTCCTCTAAGAGTTATTTCTCCAGTCATTGCAACCTTGCTGTCAGCTAACTTGTTAGTAAGAGCAGATATGACAGCCGTTGCCATAGTAATACCAGCAGAAGGACCGTCTTTAGGTATTGCTCCTTCAGGAATATGAATGTGTAAATCCTTATTTTTATAAAACTCCGGGTCTATATTAAGTTCATCAGACCTTGACCTAATAAAACTTATACCTGCCTTAGCTGACTCTTTCATTACATCACCCAACTGTCCCGTTAACTGAAGCTTACCTGTACCCTTCATAGGTGTAACTTCAATAGATAGAGTTTCTCCTCCTACAGCCGTCCAAGCAAGTCCGGTAACAATACCTATCTGATGCTCTTCTCTAACAGTTTCATAGGTGAATTTAGGTATACCTAGATATTTATTGAGATTTCCTGAATTAACTTTTACGGATTTTAAATTTTCTTCAACCATCCTCTTTGCAGCTTTTCTGCAAACATTGGCTATATTCCTCTCTAGGTTTCTTACTCCTGATTCTTTAGTGTAATTATTAATAATAGCTCTAATTGTATTTTGGGAAATATTTAAATTCCCCTCTTTTAATCCATGTTCTTTGACCTGTTTAGGTACAAGATACCTAGTTGCTATTTCCAGTTTTTCTTCTTCTGTATATCCTGAAATCCTTATAACCTCCATCCTATCAAGCAGAGGTCTTGGAATAGTGTTAAGAGTATTAGCAGTTGTTATAAACATAACTTTTGACAAATCAAAAGGAACTTCAAGGAAATGGTCAGTAAAAGTATTGTTCTGCTCAGGGTCTAATACCTCTAACAATGCTGACGCAGGGTCTCCCTTAAAACTACTGCTTAATTTATCTATTTCATCAAATAAAAATACCGGATTTTTTGACTTTGATTTTTTAATTGATGATATAATTCTACCAGGTATAGCACCTACATAGGTTCTTCTATGACCTCTAATTTCTGCTTCATCTCTAACTCCTCCAAGTGACATTCTGGTAAATTTTCTGTTTATAGCTTTGGCTATAGATTTAGCTATAGAAGTTTTTCCTACTCCCGGCGGACCAACTAAACAGAGTATAGGTCCTTTCATGCTTTTAGAAAGCTTCCTTATAGCTAAGTATTCAAGAATTCTCTCTTTTACATCTTCTAAACCATAATGGTCAGCTTCTAAAATTTGTCTGGATTTCTTTATATCTACTCTGTCTTTAGTTTCTTTACCCCAAGGTAATTCAACTATCCAGTCAAGATATGTCCTAATTACTCCTGTTTCTGCCGAGGAAGGTGATACCTTTAAAAGTCTTTCTACTTCTTTCATTGCCTTTTCCTTAACTTCTTTAGGCATATTAATTTTATCTATTTTATTTTGGTATTCCTCAACCTCTTGACCTACAATATCATCTTCACCAAGTTCTCTTTGAATTGCCTTTAACTGCTCTTTTAGATAGTATTCTTTTTGTACTTTATTAATCTGTTTTTTTACTCTTTGCGTAATTTGTTTTTCAATTTCTAGAACCTCTAATTCTTCTTGTAAAATAACATGTAATATTTCTAATCTTTTATAAGGGTCAAACGCTTCTAAAAGCTTTTGCTTATTTGATGATTTTAAGTGTATATATGATGAGATAATATCTGCAAGTCTTCCAGGTTCTTCGATTTCATTTACTGTTATTAATATGTCTGGTGATACTTTATTTCCTAAACTAACGTATTCTTCAAACTTATCAACTAACATTCTCATCATTGCCTCAGTTTCTTTGTCTTTCTCCACTTCACTATTGTAAGTAGGCTCTTCTAACTCTACCTCATAATAAGGTTCTTCTTTTAAAATCTCTGTGATTTTAGCCCTGTTAATACCTTCTACTAAAACTCTTACAGTGTTGCCGGGAAGTTTAAGCATCTGTTTAATTTTACATACACTTCCAACATGATAAAAATCCTTAGGAGTGGGTATATCTACTTTAGCTTCTTTTTGAGATGTTAAAAATATTAGAGAATCATTAACCATTGCCTTCTCTAAAGCATTTATAGATTTATCTCTCCCTACATCAAAATGAATTACCATATATGGAAATATTGAAATTCCTCTTAAAGGTATTAGCGGCATTATTTTTGTTTTATTTTTTTTATCTTGATTATCCACAATATCAACTCCTTGAACGAAAGATACCAAATTTAGGTTTTTTTAAAACATTTAAAATAATTATTAAAGTTAAACTTATAAAAGTTACAGTAACAATAATATTTTTTGAAATTGTTATCCCTATAAAACCTAAGAAAGCATAAAGATTAAATATCATATGTAATGTTACAGAACTTAGAAATCCAAATCCATCGTATATAAAACATAGTATTATACCTGTCATAAAGGTATATACAAAGATGCTCATATTAAAATGACTAAATGTAAACATCAAAGATGATAATAAAACTGCAAATATTTTTTTATTAAGTTTATGTGACAGCCAGCTATCATAAATAATAAATCTAAAAGTAAATTCCTCGACTATAGGGGCTACTATACATATTAACGCAAACTGAACTAAATAGTCAATGATATGTTTACTATTATATATATTTCCATATTCTTGGCTCTCTAAACTAAATCCAAAAGTACTAAATATCTCAATAGTTCCTGCAAATATTATATTAACTAATACAATAAGTAAAGGAGCTAGTAAAACAGTATAAATAATATATTGTTTTTGAAATATGAACTTTTTTTTATTGATGTTATAGCATGAAGTATATTCACTATCCGATTTAAGCAGGTCACTATATATCAATATTAAAAAAGTAGTAACTGAAGGAAATAAAAATAAATCATCTAATAATATTAACAATAATATTTCACATATGGGAAGTAAATATTTAAGCCATTTCATTTTTAAGCTATCTAGTGACAGCCAAAATATTATATATTGCTTAATAATAATTAAAATAAGCAATATAGAAGCTATAACGCCAATTATTGGAAATAGCATAATTATTCTCCCCCTTTGTCATCTATATACTATATTTTAGATGAAAATATGTAAATATTCAAATACTATGTTGACTTTAAAATTCATCAAAACAAAGGAATAGATGCTGTATTTAAATATATTAAATTATTTTAACACTTAAAAAGACCCACAAAGGGTCTTTTAAGATGCATTTTCTTCTTTATTCTTTTTTACCTTTTTCTTTTTTCTTTTTTCTGAAAGTAAAAGCGTTGGGTCAGATTTATTTTGAATTGTTTCTTTAGTAATAATACATTTTTCAATATCTTCTCTAGATGGCATATCATACATAATATCCAGCATTATTTCCTCAAGAATACCTCTTAATCCTCTTGCTCCTGTATTTCTTTCAATAGCTTTTTTAGCAATTAACTTTAGTGCTTCATCATCTATATCTAAATCAACATCATCCATTAAAAATAGTTCTTTATACTGTTTTACTAAAGCATTTTTAGGCTTAGTTAAAATCTCAACTAAAGCTTCTTCATCCAATTGACTAAGAGTAACTAATACCGGAAGTCTTCCGACAAATTCAGGAATAAGACCATACTTCAAAAGATCCTCAGGCTGAAGATTTTTTAATAATGATCCAATATTTTTTTCCATCTTGCCTTGTATTTCAGCACCAAAGCCCATAGCTTTTTTACCAATTCTTTTTTGAATAATACCGTCTATACCATCAAATGCTCCACCAACAATAAATAATATATTTGTTGTATCAATCTGGATAAACTCCTGGTGAGGATGTTTTCTTCCACCCTGAGGAGGCACACTTGCCACAGTACCTTCTAGTATTTTTAATAATGCCTGTTGAACTCCTTCTCCACTTACATCTCTAGTTATTGAAGGATTTTCAGATTTTCTTGCTATTTTGTCTATTTCGTCAATATATATAATACCCTTTTCTGCTCTTTCAATATCATAATCAGCTGCTTGAATTAGCTTCAAGAGTATATTTTCAACATCTTCTCCAACATATCCTGCCTCTGTTAATGATGTGGCATCAGCTATTGCAAACGGTACATTTAATATTTTAGCTAATGTTTGAGCAAGATAGGTCTTACCACAACCTGTAGGACCTATTACTACTATGTTGCTTTTCTGTAGCTCAATGTCTGTATTTTTCGTTTTTTTGCTAATCCTCTTATAGTGATTATATACTGCAACTGCTAAAGATTTCTTTGCCCTTTCTTGTTTTACAACATACTCATCAAGTATACTTTTTATTTCCATAGGCTTAAGAAGTTCTTTCATTTCAAGTTCAGTACTATCTTCAAATTCTTCTTCAATAATTTCTTGACATAATTCTATACATTCATCACAAATGTACACATTTGGCCCAGCTATAAGTCTTTTTACCTGTTCTTGAGATTTACCGCAAAAAGAACATTTTAGCTGTTTATCATCAAATCTAGACATTATGACACCTCTCTTAACCCTTATTTCTAGATGTAATAACTTTATCAATTAATCCATATTCTTTAGCTTTATCAGCACTCATAAAGTTATCTCTATCAGTGTCCTCGGTAACTTTTTTATATGGTTGACCAGTTTTCTCACTTAATATTTTGTTAATCTTTTCTCTCATATGAATAATTCTTTCAGCATGAATCTTAATGTCTGCTGCTTGACCTCTATATCCACCTAATGGTTGATGTATCATTACTTCAGCATTTGGCAGAGCCTGTCTTTTTCCTTTAGCTCCAGCAGCAAGCAAAAACGCTCCCATACTAGCAGCCATTCCTATACAAATTGTTGATACATCAGGTTTTATATACTGCATTGTATCATAAATAGCAAATCCAGCAGTTATTGACCCTCCAGGACTGTTAATATATAACTGAATATCTTTGTCAGGGTCATCTGCCTCTAAAAATAAAAGCTGTGCAACAACTAAACTTGCAGTAACGTCTGTTATCTCATCACTAATAATTATTATTCTATCTTTTAATAATCTAGAATAAATATCATATGATCTTTCTCCACGGTTTGTTTGTTCCACCACAACTGGTACTAAAGCCATAAGTAATCCCTCCCGTTTACATTAAAGTCTTATTTTATCTTGGCATTTTCAACCAAAAACTCAACTGTCTTTCTCTTAATTATACCCTGCTTCATATAATTTAAATCTTCTCTCTTTAATCTTTCCTTAAGTTTATCAACATCTTGATTATATTGCTTAGACATTTTTTCTAACTCTTGATTAACTTCTTCTTCAGTAGCGTCAATTCCTTTTTCTTTAGATATGGATTCAAGAACAAGATCAGCTTTTACTGCTTTTTCAGCTTTGTCTCTCATATCCTCTCTTAAATCCTCTATACTATTATTAGTTAATTCAAGATATTTATTAATATCCAATCCTTGGAACTGTAATCTGTATGCAAGATTATTTATTTCATTATCAATCTGATTTTCAACCATAACCTCAGGAATATTAACTTCACTATTTTCTACAATTTTTTCAACTGCATTGTTTTCATTCTCAGCAATTTGTTTTTCTTCTGCTTCTTTTTCAAGTCTTTGTTGAATGTCATTTCTAAATTCTTCTAAAGTTTCAAACTCACTAACATCTTTTGCAAGCTCATCATCAACCTCAGGCAATTCTTTTTGTTTAACTTCATGAATTTTCACTTTAAAAACAGCATCTTTTCCAGCTAAGTTATCAGCATGGTATTCGTCCGGGAAAGTTACTTTAACTTCAACCTCATCATCCCTATTTTTACCTATTAGTTGATCTTCAAAACCGGGAATGAACCTTCCTGATCCAATTTCTAAATTTTGATTTTGAGCTGTACCGCCTTCAAACTGCTCGTCACCGACAAATCCCTCATAATCAATAGTTACAATATCTCCCTCTTTTATAGGTCTTTCATCTGCTTCAATAATTCTAGCATTTTGATTTTGAATTTTCTTAATTTCTTCTTCTACCTCATCCTTTGTAACATTATACTCTACTTTTTCTAATTCTATACCTTCATATTGTCCAAGCTTAACTTCAGGCTTAACTGTAACATTAACTGTAAAAATTACTGATTTACCTTTTTCTATCTCCTCAATATCAACTTCTGGTCTATCAACAGGGTCAAGATTATTTTCCTCTATAGCACTATCATATGCTTCCGGGAAAGCTATGTTAATAGCATCTTCATAAAAAACACCTTCACCATAATTCATTTCTATTATTTTTCTAGGGACTTTTCCTTTTCTAAAACCCGGAATATTAAATTTACCTTTATTTTTTAAATAGGATTTTTGTACGCATTCTTCAAACTTTTTTGCGTCTACTTCAATTTTAAGAGATACTTTGTTACCTTCCTTACTCAGAAATGTTGACTTCATATATTGTTCCTCCTTACAATATTTTTATTTTATGTATTGGATTTGATAGTCCAGTATTTTTAAAAAATAAATCTTTTCTATTAACTCATAACTACTACAATATCTTTATCCTTCAGTCAATATATTATATCATAAAATTTTTTAACATCCAACATGTGCAAAAAATGTAATAGATATAATTATTTTCGGGTATAGTAACTAATTTTTTTTCTTATTTATCAATTTGTATACATAATTAAGCTAATAAACTAGATTTTAAAGACTTTTGAATTTTTTAAATTTTATTAAGATAATGCTATTATATGAAAAAACCAATGGAATACTCCATTGGTTTTTTGATTGGTGCGGGAAAAGGGACTTGAACCCCCACGCCACAAGGGCACTAGATCCTAAGTCTAGCGCGTCTGCCAATTCCGCCATTCCCGCAGGATCAAAATATTTTTTATCGCGAATTTCATTATATAACTTTTTTTATTATTTGTCAATTTTTTTGTAAAAATTTTTTTAATTTTTTGTTTCGTTTTTGAAAAATTTTTTTCGTATCTCGAAGGATTTATCTGTGACATATAGAATAGTTATAATAAATATAGATAACCAAGATAAAATTAAGAATATCTCTAAGTACAATATAGACATAGATTTTGGTTTTCTATGAATTTAAATATAAAGGTGGGATAATTTTGAAGGAAAGAATTGAAAGCATTTTAAGATTACTAAAGAAAAAAGGAGTAAGCTATGCTGACATAAGAATTGTAGACAGAGTAAAAGAAAATATCACTACCGAAAATCTAAAAGTTCAAAGCATTTCTAATTCTAGAAGTAAGGGGGTAGGAATAAGAGTAGTTTTAAATGGTTCTTTGGGATTTGCAAGTACCCAGGACTTGTCTTTAATGGAGGAAACTGCCCTTAAAGCATTGGAGATTGCTAAAGCTAGCAGAGTTTTACAGAATGAAAGTATAAACCTTGCACCCAAGGATGTTGTAGTTGATAATTATAAGACACCTATAGAAATAGATCCCTTTACGGTTTGTAAGTCTGAAAAAATTAAATTATTAATTAATGCAGAAAAGACCATGAGAGAAGAAGCAACACTTGTAAAAACTAACGGAACTATGGATTTTCAAAAAGAGGAGAAAATATTTGCTGATACGGACGGAAGCTACATAACACAGCTTTTATATGAATCTGGGGCTGGAATTGAAGCATCTGCAAAAAACGAACATGATGTTCAAAAGAGAAGTTATCCAAATTCGTTTAGAGGAAACCACGCTACAGCTGGATATGAATATATCTCATCCTTAGATTTAATAGGGAATGCTAAAAGAGTCGGAAAGGAAGCTGAAATGATAGTTAATGCAGAAGAATGTCCATCTGGTTATTATGATATAGTTATTGATAGTTCTCAATTAGCACTTCAAATTCATGAAAGTATCGGTCATCCAATTGAACTAGACAGGGTTTTCGGAACAGAAGTATCTTTAGCCGGAAAAAGCTTCTTAAATGAAAGCATGATAAATGAGAATTTTAAGTATGGGTCAGAACATGTAACTGTAATAGCTGACGCAACAATACCAAAAGGTTTAGGTTCTTATGGATATGATGATGATGGAGTAAAAGGACAGAAAACAACTATTATAGACAAAGGAATCTTTAAAAACTTTATTACTTCAAGAGATACTGCAGTTAAAATAAATCAAGCTTCTAACGGAACAAACCGAGCAGATGGATGGCAGAAACTACCTATAATTAGAATGTCTAACATTAATCTGATGCCCGGGGATAAAGAATTTGATGAACTAATAGGTGGTATAAAAGATGGACTGTATCTCTGTACTAATAAAAGCTGGAGTATTGATGATTTAAGGATAAATTTCCAGTTTGCATGTGAAGTTGCTTATGAAATAAAGAATGGTAAACTAACAGGTAAACTATACAAGAATCCTATTTATACCGGTATTACTCCGGAATTCTGGGGAAGCTGTGATGGAGTTTGTAATGAAAAATACTGGACTTTATTTGGAATCCCAAATTGTGGTAAAGGTGAGCCAATGCAGCATGGACACGTTGGTCATGGTTCTTCACCAACTAGATTTAGAAATGTAAAGGTAGGTGTTAAGGATGTTAAATAAGAAATCTGCTTATGAAATAATCGACAAGGCTTTATCCTACTGTAATTACTACACCATGGTTACTCTTAAGTCTAAGGATGAAGGTATAACGAGATTTGCTAACTCTGAAATTCATCAAAATGTATACAATGAGGATAATCTTCTTACAATATCAGTTTATGATGGAAAGAAAGAATCAAAGGTAACAACTAATCTCTTAGACGAAGATAATATAAAAGCGGCAATAAAAGATGCAGAAGAAAATTTAAAGTTTATTCCAGATGGAGAAATGGAAATTATTGAACTTACTGAGCCGACAGAAATTACCTATGAAGAATATGATGAAGAACTTGATAAGAAATTTGACACTATAAGCAGAAGTAATCTAGTAAAAGAAGGTATAGATTTACTTGATAAAGATTATACTGCTGCCGGTGCATTATCATTAATTAAATCTGCTCTAGCTATGGGTAATACTAGAGGTGTCAAAAGATACAATAGAACAGATAGACTAGATTTTAACACTGTGGTTATGTATAAGGATGGTTCATCAGGCTATGCAGGTTACACTACAAATAAAGCACATGAATTAGATGTAGTTAAAGAATTCAAAACAGCTTATGAAAAAGCTAAAATGTCAGTCAATGCTATATCTATAGAACCGGGCAGTTATACTGTAATCTTAGAGCCTGAAGCAGTGAACAGTTTACTCTCATATATGGGCTATGTTGGCTTTTCAGCTAAGAGTACTCAGATAGGTACTGGCTTTCTTACCGGGAAAATAGGTAAAAAGGTATTTGGTGACAATATTACTATTAAAGATGATGCATATAGTGAAAATACTTTACCTTTTTATTTTGATTTTGAAGGTTACCAGAAAAAGCCTTTAAATATAATTGAAAAAGGTGTTGTAAAGGAATTAGCATATGATGTGAAAAGTGCTGTTAAGGATAATACTGAAACAACCGGTCACTCTGTCGACTCTCCAAAGATCGGCGGCTTAGCATTAAATTTAATAATGGATGGTGGGGATAAGTGCATTGAGGATTTAATTAAATCAACTAAAAAAGGTATCTTAGTTACACGCTTTCACTATATGAATATTGTTAATCCGAGACAAGCATTATTAACGGCTCTTACTAGAGATGGAACTTTCTTGATAGAAGATGGAGAAATTAAATGTGGTGTTAAGAATATGAGATTTACTGAAAGTATGCTAAATGCCTTTAACAATGTAGTTGGTATAACTAAAGAAAGAAGAAAAGTTGGTAAGTTTGGAGTAAGTTATGTCCCAGCTTTAAAAATTGAAGATTTCCACTTTACAGGAAAAACTGAACTAAACTAACAGCAACTGCTGTTAGTTTAGTTTTTATTACTGCTGTTCATTATTAATATAATAATTATTTTTCTTTTATTGATTGATTTTAATAATATTTAGAATATAACTATATTCGTATTAATTAACTAAACTGTGGCTTCATATATTTACTATTCCCTATATGGCTCTTCTCTGACTGTATGGCCATATACAATCTTAATGAATAACATTGGCACGAGCCATTCGATAAACATTGGAGATTTCAATAAATAGCCATTTAACAGAATAGCAACCATTATAATTCCAATTGCTATAGGTCTTCTTAAATAAAGCTTTATGCTATCTATCAACCAAACAGATAGGTTCAAGAAAACATACCAGAATATACCCCATAAAATAGTATAATTTAACAATACTGAAATGATTATTGTATGTATGTGTAACGCAGTAAATATCTTTGAATTTTTAACTATTGCAACCATTTTAGACTCATCAGGTTTTACAGGAGTGTGGTAAAACCTTTTACATGAATTTAGAGAATTTGCCACCATTCCTCCACTAATATCAAAAGCTAACAACAAAATTATACTTAACTGAAATACATTCCAATTAATGTTTTCTTGAATATATAAATACAATAATACAGCGGGTACGATAAATGAGGATACCCAGTTAATAACAAATTCTGCTTTTGTTGCACCTGTACCTGCACTAAAACTAGTTTTACCTTCATATTCCCATATAATATTTACCTTATCTTTCATAGCTGCTCCCTTCACTTTTCTACTTAATTATAAAATTCCCAACAAAAACTAGTGACACAAGATTCGTTAAACGCAATAATAAATCATCATAATTATAATCTTCTGTTAATACATAAGAGGTTACGGCCCTTATCATAGAACTTAGCACAATATCTACAATCAATGATTCATCAACTTCATAATGTATTATGTCTTCATTTTTTAGTAATTTTATGTAGTTTTCGAGGTTTTTTGAAATTATTTCGTCAAAATCTATTAAGCTTTCTTGTGCCTTAAGGTTATCACCGCTAAAAATGTTATAAGATATTGAAAAATAGTCTTTTAATAGTGGTTTTGATATTGAAGTTAAATCACTTAAATAATAATCTATTATTTCCACGACGATTTTTACTAATTCTTTCATATCATTTGGTCTCTGTATATGACTCAAATCGATGTCATCCTTGTGTTTACTGAAATATATCTCCAAAAACAACTCACTTTTAGAAGGAAAATAATTATAAAGTGTACCTTCACCTACCTTTGCGGTTCTTGCAATTTTTGCTGTTGTTGTCTTCTTAAACCCTAAAACTTCAAACAATTCCTTCCCAGCTTCTATAATTCTACTTTTAGACTCTATCTTTTTTTCATCTCTTAATCCCATACCATATTATCTCCTAATAAAAAATATTGTGAGTGCACTCACTTATGAGTATGCTCATAATATATCATAAAAATTAACTACTGTCAAGAAAAGTCCAACAACGTGGACTTGATAATGAATTATGATACGGTTAACTATATTACTTTAACTAAAATTTTCCATAATTATACTATAAGTGGTTCTTTAAATAATTTAGTAGTTTTTCTATAAAATATTATTAATAAAATTGTATAATTTATAAGTATTGATACATTTCATATTGAGATAGTGTATCTTTTTTAAATTTCATTTTTCTAAAATATCCATCTAAACTACTATTGTTAGGGAAGCTGACCCTTAGATTTTCTATATTTTCAACTATAATTGCCTTTATAAGCTTCTTGGACATACCTCTATTTCTAAACTCTTTTTTAATTCCAATAAAAAATATTTTTCCATTTAGAGAACTTATAGCTCCAATTAACTCTCCTTTTTTCTTTAATCCATAGTGTTTAGCCTTTGTTTTTTCTATAAATTCCATTTCATTCTGCCAATTAATATGTATGCCTGAAAAAGTATTTCTAAACTTTTTTAGTTCATCAATTCTAATCTCTTCCACTTCATTGGCTTCTACATCTTTAAGCCAATTAAAATCGTCCTTACTGTAATAAGATATGTTATAAACTTCATTGTATCCTAATTTTTTATATAAGCTTAATGCCTTATCATTTCCAACTATAACTTCCAGAAATAATTGTTTGCACTTTTCTTCAACAGCTTTAACTTTATGCAGCTCCATTAATTTTGTTGCTATTCCTTTCCCTCTATAAGAAGGTAATACACACATAGTTCCACACCTCATGGTCTTAAGTCCATCAAATTTCCTTATACCTCCAAGTACTAGACCTACCCCTTTACTATCTTCAAGTGCTATATATGAATAGTCTAATTTATTTCCCTCCGGTCCAAAAAATCTATCAAAAAACTGTGATTCATTGATTTTGAATTTAATCATATAATCTGAGAATCCTTCGCTAAATGCCCTGAATATTAGACTTTTATCTACTTGATTACAATTTTTGTAGCTTATCATTATTATCCCACTCCTCTTAAATATTTCATTAAATAATGCTGGCTTTAATCATTCTTTCTACTAACGCTAAGTAATCTCCTTTATACTCAATACTCTTTTTACTTATTAATATTGCAATTCCATGAATCATGCTCCACATTGTTAATGTCTTATTCATATATAAATCTTTATTCAAATTTATTTCCTCAAAATATCTTTCTGAACTATCTTTAAATACTCTAAATCCACTATCTTTATCACAGTAAAATTTATCATCTTCAATCCTAATAGGATATATAATATCTGATAAAAATATCAGCTTAAAGTACTCTGGGTTTTCCATCATAAATTTCACATATGTCTTACCCATCTCAACAATTTGTAATTTAGGTTTATTACGATATCGCTCAACTACCTCTAATAATACTAGATTAAATTTTTTTCCAACTTCTCTAATTATTTCATTGATAAGTTCATCTTTATCTTTGAAATGTTTATATGGTGCATTATGACTTACTCCACACATACTTGCAACTTTTCTTAAAGAGAATCCCTCAATACCCTTTTTATTTAACAACAATAATCCATTATGTATAATTTCCTGTTTTAAATCACCATGATGATATGCCCTTCTATCCATTGCTATACCCCTCTCTAAACGTAGAATATATTATAAATTATTTTATAATGAAAATTATATCACAAAATGTTGACGCCGTAAACTTATTGGTATATGATTGAATTAAAGTTGACACTGTAACATAAAAGATATCTTGAGAAATAATTCATGGAGGTGATTTAAATTAAAATAGTAGTTTTAAATGGAAGCCCTAAAGGCAATATAAGCGTTACTATGCAATATATAAACTATATTCAAAAAAAATTTAAGCAGCATGAATTGAAAATAATTAATATTTCGCAAAGGATTAATCAAATAGAAAAGGATAAAGAAACTTTTGATAGTATAATTAGTGAAATTAAATCTAGTGATGGGGTTATGTGGGCATTTCCTTTGTACGTATTTACTGTTCATTCAAATTATCAAAGGTTTATAGAATTAATTTTTGAAAGAAATGTTGAAGATGCTTTTAAAGGAAAATATACTTCAATTCTTGCTACATCAATTCACTTTTATGATCATACTGCAGTAAATTATATGAATTCTATTTGTGATGATTTAAATATGAATTATGTAGATTATTTTTCATTATCTATGTATGATTTAAAAAAAGAGGATATAAGAAAAAATCTATTACTATTTGTACAAAATTATTTTGAAGCAATAGAAAATGAAGTAATTACTTTAAAAAATTACAGACCAGTAAAATATTCTCCAATATCGTATATTCCTGAAATTACTCATAATAAAATAGATGTTCTAAACAAAAAAGTAATTATAATAGCTGATTCTTTAGAAAATAATAATTTAAAAAACATGCTAAAAAAATTTAGAAACTTATTCTCACAAAATGTTGAATTAGTTAATCTTCAAGAAATAGATATTAAAGGAAGTTGCTTAGGCTGCTTAAAATGTGGTTATAACTATGAGTGTGTTTACACTGATAAAGATGATTTTATTAACTTTTATAATAGTAAATTAAAAACTGCAGATATAATAGTTTTTGCCGGCACTATTAAATACAGGCATTTATCTTCTATTTGGAAAAAATTCTTTGACAGAGCATTCTTTAATACTCACACTCCATCTCTTTCAGGTAAACAAATAGGATTTATAATATCTGGCGCTTTAAATCAAATACCAAATTTAAAACAGATATTAGAATCCTATACTCAATTTCAAGGATGCAATTTAGTTGGTTTTATAACTGATGAATATGATACCAGTATAGAAATTGATAACCAATTACATGCTTTCTCATACAACCTAATTAAATTATCAACTGTAAATTATAGTAAGCCCGCAACTTTTCTTGGTGTAGCAGGTATGAAGGTATTTAGAGATGAAATATGGGGAAGCATACGATTTCCATTTATCGCTGATCATAGGGCTTATAAATCGCTTAATTTATATGACTTTCCGCAAAAAAATTACAAATCTAGAATATCAAATTTTATATTAATGCTAATGATTAAATTTCCTTCCATAAGAAAAGAAATTTACTCAAATAAAATAAAATTTTCAATGATTAAATCTTTGAGGAAAATTGTAGAAGATGAAACTACTTAGTGGTTACACTAAATCACGCTACCTCTTGATAAGCTTTTAAACATTATAATGTTGTCAATATTAAACCTTTTTGGAGAACCCGCCATTACTTATGATACAGTTCACTGTACTATGTGTAACGGCGTTTTTTTATTATTGTTTGTTCATTATATAAATAATATTTTTAGCCGGAACATCATAAATTTCCATTATTTCTTTAATGAAATTCCATCACTTGTGAACTACCCACCACTTTAGAAGTGGGGGCTTCTTGGTCAATGTGGCTAACGCCACAAGTTTACCCAAGCTCTAAGGACAGTACCTGCCCCGATTA
>JANQLB010000027.1 GCA_028280805.1 Tissierellales bacterium | reverse complement strand
TATCTTTGCTTACGGATACCGTTGTATCTTTATCAGTGTAGTTCTCTTTACCATAAAGCTCTACTGTCAGTCTTTCTATATCTTCCTTAACAAGCCACTGATTATTAAGATAAGCTTCACCTGTAAAATTTATATTTAAGAGCTTAACTATTTCATCAGGATAAAAGGTAATTACATCTTCACATTCAATAATTCCGTTAAGGTCTAGTCCATCTCCAAAGCCATCACCGTACCAAGTTTGATAGTATCTTCCTTTGTTGGTTCTAACAGAGAAGCCTGTCCTCCATGTAGCATGTGTTTGAAGATATGTTTTAGAATAGCTTCCACTAGAACCATTAATCCTTTCAACATTCCAAGGATTTTCATTTCCCCACTTTCCACCGTCATTAAGTCCATGACCTTTAAGCTGTGCTACTGTCATATAGTTTTTTTGTCTAGGTGTTAAAAGATCGTTATTCCAAGATGTATTAGCACCACTTACATTTGTAAAGTTAGGAAGCCAAATTCTAGGGTCAGTACCACTACTTACATCAACAGGAAACTTCTCGTTTGTAACAACTTCGCCAAGCTCATTAAATCCAATGTATCTCCAATCTCCGTTTTTTTCTTCTTGAGACGGCATACCTGATGGTTCATACCCTGTAACCTGTTTTGGTGACCCGTATATAAGTTCACCAAAATCTAATTGATCTTGATAGTTCTTATATGCAGTCCAGTTTACTTCAAGAACCTCATCATCTCTTAATATAAAAATATCTTTAGATAATACATCTTTTACATATTTAATAAAGTCATCATAACTATTCATTGGGTCTAAAGTTTGTGCATTGGTTAAATTAATAAATGGCATTATGAAAGTAAATAAAATTGTAAAAATAACTAATATTGATACATATTTCTTCATGTTATACACCGCTTTCTAACCGATTATAAACAACTACTCTAAAGATAAGTAAAAATCAAGATAATTTTTAGGATTTTTAGGAACATCAATTCTATATCCTGCTACATAGTAAGTTTTACCATATCCTGAGTATGTTCCTCTATCTCCACGCCAATCTAAATGCTCTCTAAACATCAGTTCAAATAGCTCTATTCCATCTTCTTCACCAAAGCAGACAATTAAGCTTTCTTTTAGCAATTCCTTGTATTCATCTTGATAATATCTTTTATCGTATTCATCAGGCATTAAATTATGTACCGATACATAAATGAAGGTATTTTTTGACAAGTTATGATTAGCCTCATATTCACTATTTGATAAATTTCTTGTTTGTGGTAAAAAGTAGTATGCAATATAATTAGCATTATTAGCTCCAACAAAACTTCTATGAAAAGCAATCCTTAAATGATCAATATTTTCTTGATCCTCAGAGTAACCTCTTATATGAATATATCTATCCATTTGAACTGCCTTTTCTACAAAGTATGACATTAAATTATTAACTCTTTTATTAAACTGAGGAATATTACCTTCCTTAAGTTCTAAAAAGTTAGGTTCTGTTGCGTTCCATTTTTTAGCATTGAATTTTAAAATGTAATCTGTACCTTCTTTTATTCTAAAACTACTAAGTCCGTCTGTATGATTTAAGTAATCCTCATGATCTTCTTTTAAGTATCCTGTTTCCATATCCTTTGCATTTTCTAAAAAATACTTCCAATACATATCCACTCCATCATCATTCATATGTTCTTTATGAAGTAAATCTTCTAATTTAACAGTATCATCATTGTTGTTATTATCGTTATTATCGTTATTTTCATTATTATCTTCATGCTCTCCTATAGACTGTCTTATTTCAGGGTCTAAAAGTCTTAACATAACTACAGCAGCTTCGGCCCTAGATGCATTAGATTTAGGTTTAAAGTTTCCATCCGGATAACCTGTTATAATCCCTTTTGTATATGCTCCTAAAACCCCCAGTTTGTAATTATTACTTATACTGTTGTAATCATCAATTTCATTTATTGCTTGTTGAAGATTATCTGCACCG
>JANQLB010000117.1 GCA_028280805.1 Tissierellales bacterium | reverse complement strand
AGTAAGGTATTTCACAGGTCATGTTAATAAATAGTCTTACAGTTTAATAAATATATAACTAAAAGTATTGTATTTCAAAACAGATTGTTGTTTTATTATGATTTTATCATATGTGTGATTATATTTTTAAAAACTTAACAGGTGTCGCGAGAACCGTCCCCTTTTGTTAAAAAGCCCTTCTTAACATTAGAAGGGCTCAGTAAATTTAAATTCTTTCATATCTACTTCTATGCAATTCGCAAAGCAATACAAACTTCCAACTCGCCAATCGGCACTTTATTTCTAAAATCATCGCCATCTCTAGTGAACTGAAAATCGTCTAGAACCCTAGTAAATACAGCTATTTCGTAGATTCCACCTTTTGTATTCCTACAACGCACTCGACATGCGTACTATATCTAAACATATCAACACTCAAAGCCTTATTACTTTACTTTTAGTTAAAGTCATAAAATAAGTTATAGACTTTTCTAAAATTAATCAACAATAAATTGTCGAAATCTCAAACAATTGGTATATAAATCTCTACTAACCTTTTGTCTCCTTGTTCTTTCATAGTAGGGTAATGTTCAAGAGAAAATCTATCATCTAGCTTATATTCACTATTCGGGAGCCATTTTGTATACATATAATACCAGGCTTTGTTGTATTCGCTTGGATCTACCATAAAACTACCAACACCGTACATTCCTTCTGATAGGTTGAAAACACCAATATCCCCACCGACTGCAACATTTCTATCAGCAGACATGCAAACACTAACCCGCAAATACTGCTCATCTGTTTCGTTTCCAAAATCGTGATAAATGACAAACCATCTTGTGTCCGCTGAGATAAGTTGCCTTTGATCGGCCCATTGATAAAGCTTGTTAAATAAATATGAAAAAAGTTCACTATCTCCTTTGTATGGTCCAGTATATCTGGTATAAATAAGCTTAATTGCCTTCTCCTTACGTATTTCTATACCCAACGGCTCAATAGACCTATCAATCCTATGAAGGTTCTCACCAAAAAGAGCAGTCTCATTAACCACTCCATTTGCTTTGCGATAGCCACTTCCACTAATGCCATACTTAGATTTGAAAGCTTTAGCGAATGATGCTTGACCGGCAAACCCTACGCTCATGGCAATATCGATAATTGATCGTTTTTTATCTGCTAAAAGCATATAAGCTGCCTTTTCCAATCTGATCCGTTTAATAAATCCATACAAGTTTTCGCCAGTTACAAAAGCAAATACCCTTTGAAAATGATACTCACTAAAATTAGCTATTAGCGATAACTGTTTAGTTGTAAGGGATTTATCTAAATTATTTTCTATATAATCTTGTACTTTATTAATTTGTTCAACATAAGGATTTTCATCAATGATGTGCATATTATACCTTCTTCCTTTCTCATCTATCATATCAAAGGAAGAATGCTTCGGCAATTATTAATTCTTCATGTCCCCCTGTTCATTATTTTTTCTGATAGCCGGCTTTAATGATATGCCCTCCTTCATTTCCACCACTTGGGCCAAGTTCGACAATATAGTCGCTAGCCTTTATCATCTTTAGGTTATGTTCAATCACAATGATTGTGCCTCCCTTTTCTTTCAGTTCTTTTAGGACTGCAATCACTTGTTCAACATCTTCATCATGCAGACCAGTAGTTGGTTCATCTAAAATATAGAGGATATTCTTACAATTCTTTTTAATTAGCTCTTTTGCGAGTTTTATTCTTTGTGCTTCACCGCCCGATAATGTAGATGCACTTTGGCCAAGCTTAAGATAACCTAATCCAACTTTATCCAGCATAGAAAGCTGTTTAGCAATCTCTTTTTCTTCTTGAAAAATCTCTAACAAATCGTGAATCTCAATATCAAGAATATCTCCTATAGATAGATCCTTCCGTTTGACTTCTAACACCTCATTAGAATATCTTTTACCATGGCATTTATTACAAGGAACATATAAATCATCCATATAATGCATGTTCACTGTTGCCTCACCAAGACCGCCACACTCTGGACACTGACCCTTTTTTGAGTTGAAACTAAAAAATTCTTTTGAAAGCCTATTATTTTTAGCTCGCTCAATATCTGCATAACACTGTCTTATTAAGTCAAATACCCCTATATAGGTGCCCGGATTTGACCTTGAGTTACTGCCTATTGGTTTTTGATTGACATAGCAGACATCCTCAAACACTTCTAAACCGTTTGCTTTTTCCAAAACTCCCATCTCTTCAATGCTTTTTCCCAAAAGCTTCATCAGATAGGGGTATAAAGTTTTTGATATAAGACTGCTTTTTCCTGAACCACTTACACCAATAACTGCTGTCATCTTCCCAATAGGTATGTTTACATCAACTTTTTTTAGGTTGTTAGTAGTAACTTTTTTTAGCTGAATAAAGGAATCTGTTTTGCCTTCAGTAAATTCATTCTTAATGTCTATACTTTTGTTTTTCGATTGATTACTTACAACTTCAATAGAATCAAACTCGTCGTTATAATCATAACGTTCAAGCTGTTTTTCTATCTCAAGTTTATTTTCAACAGAAATTACTTCTCCTCCATAGCGACCCGCTTTGGGTCCCATCTCAAGGTGTATGTCAGCAATTGTCATAAAACTTTTTTTATGTTCTACAAGGATAACTGTATTCCCTTGATTTTTTAAGTCCACAATAACATCCATCAAAAACTTGTAATCCTTAGGATGTAAGCCTTTTGATGGCTCATCCATAATATAAAGAATGTTTGTTAATCCTGTACCAAATTGTGTAGCTAATTTAAGACGCTGGGCTTCTCCACCAGACAAACTCGGTATACTTCTATCAAGAGCTATATAACTTAATCCTACATCTAGTATCCTTTTTAGTCTTTGATTTAATTTAATAAAAAGCATCTTCGTTTTTTCTTGCTGTTCCTCATTAAGTTGCATGAAAACTCCATGACACCATATACGAAGTTGTTGAATATTTAGATTCACTATCTCAACATATCTGTGACCTAATATATTGACTAATCTACCTTCTTCTCGTAATCGTTCTCCTTGGCATCTACTACATGTCTGTTTTGACATAAATTTCTGTGCCTGTTCAATCATTCTAGAAGAATTCGTGTCATGAGTTAATCGCTCAATGAGATTGACGGCTCCTTCTACCGGTCTTGTAATAACGCCACTTCTTCCTTTTGAATTTTCATATTTCAAGCTTACTTCTCGTCCCTTTGAACCATAGAAGAATTGCTCCTTAAATTCTTCAGGTAATTCACTAAATGGTAATTCCAAATCGACTTCTAAATCATCAGCTAACGCTAATATTTCTCCACGCATCCAATTTGCATTTGGTTTTTTTCTATGCTTTCTTAAATCACCATATAATGATGAAGCAGAGTCTAATAATGATTTCCCCGGATATTCAACAATCTTTGAAATATCAATACTCACTTCTAATCCCAACCCTTTACATACCGGACACATATAATCAGGATGATTGTAACTAAATAGCTGGGGGGTTCGATCGAATAAAATCTCCCCACAGATACTACAAACATTACGGTCATCAACAACCCGATGACACTTTGGACATATACGTTCTCCAATTATTGAAAATATAAGCTTTAAAATATCTGCTATCTTAGTAACTGTTCCTACTGTAGATCTTGGATTAGTACCTAATGTTCGTTGCTCAATGGCGATAGCCGGTTGTAAACCAGTAATTTTATCAACATAACTTTCAGAAAATGTGTCATTTAACATTTGATTTGATAAGACCAAGTCCATAAATTGCTTTTGGCTCTCAGCATAAATCGTATCAAAAGCCAGACTAGATTTACCACTTCCACTGACACCCGTAATTAAATTAATGCTATTTTTAGGAATAGATACTGATACATTTTTCAGATTATGTATATGGGCATTGTGTATATGAATCTCTTTGTTATCATACTCATTTTCAATATTATCATCTATCTCAAGGTCATGACAAAAATCACCGTTTTCAAAATCTATTACTGTTCCTAAAAGATTTTCTTTAGGCTCTATGTCAATTTGTTTTGCTTTATCAAAGCTTTTATACTCCGTCCAGTGTGATACCCAAGGAGGTAATTTAGCACCTTTTATTTTATCTAATGATGGTTGATAGAACATAAGTTGGAATATCTTTGTCCCTGGGAAACCGTCAAAACCTATGACATCAATGATACCACTATGATAATCAACCTGTTCTACCAGTACAACTGTTGATCCTATTGGATTTGGTCGTACAGGCGACCTCGTTGCAAATATACCCATTCTTGGAGCATTATTATACGGAGGTTTGCACGTTCTGTTTTTTCGAAATGAATCTTTGTCAAATTGATGAAACCACCACAACACTCGAATATAATCACCTTTCTTAAGCATTCTAATATTATTTGAATCGAATTCACTATCATCAAATATCTTCTTATCAAGTTGAATAACTGCTCTCTTCCCATACACTGTATACTCACCAATAATATTATTTAAATAATTTATGCAAAAACTATTTTTAGGTTCTTCAGCTTCAAGTATCACTTCTTCAGCCGGGAAATAGGGTTTAATATCTACAAGCTGTCCCGTATGAAATATCTTCTCCCACATTTCTAGATCCATAAGCTTTTCTTGTGCATGTATATCACCGGCTGTCATTTTAACTTTTAGTCGACATTTTTGTTCCATTATTTCAAGTATTTGGGTTGCATGTACTTCAATTCTATCTTCCATAAGTAAGAACAACATGCAATGTGAAAACATATCCAGTTTATTCAATGCTTTATCATATCCGTCATGTAGATTTACAATAATTTCTTTCTTCATAAAATCAACAGATCCCCTACCAATTTCCAACCATTTCATGATAATCCTCCTAGTTCACTTAAATATTTAAATCCATTATAGCAGTAATGGTTAGAAATTACTTTTCCATTACTGCTATAATGCGAATAATAACTACTAAGGCTATACTACCTCTAAAGAATTATCAATATAACTACATCTACAAACTGTTTGTGCCTCTATAAAAGAAAGAACTGATTTAACAACAATCAGCTCTTTCTTTTATAAGTATCTACTTTTATGCAATTCGCAAAGCAATGCAACCTTCCAGTTCTCCAATCGGCACTTTATTTCTAAAATCATCGCCATCTCTAGTGAACTGAAAATCGTCTAGCACCCTAGTAAATACAGCTATTTCGTAGATTCCACCTTTTGTATTCCTACAACGCACTCGACATAGGTAGTTTGTGGAAACATAACTCTAGTAAGCCGACTAACTACATTGTATGAATATCACACTAAGTATACTTAGTAAATATAATATTGTCAACAACTCTATGAACATGCCCCTGTCAAGTAGACAGTGGAAATAATAAAAACAACTTTAAGCAGCCAAAAGCCTAAAATCCATAGGGCTAAGGCTGTTCAATTTTTTTTGTAGTCGTTTATAGTTATAAAAATAGATATAATCATCTATAGCTTTTTTTAGCTCATCAAATGTATTGTATTTTTTTAAATAATATTTCTCACTCTTGATGATTCCCCAAAAGCCTTCCATGAGACCATTATCTATACATCTACCGACTCTAGACATACTTTGTGTCATCTGAGCTTTATTGATTTTTCGTTTAAACCCATGGGATGTATATTGAAAACCACGATCGCTATGCAGCATTGGATTAGAACCTTTACAGGCTTTTAAAGCCATATCTAGAGTATTAAAAACAAGCTGATTATCATTTCTATGTCCTAAGGCATATGAAATAATCGAGTTATCATATAAGTCAAGGATAGCACTCAAGTAAACTTTTTTGTTATGACCATATTTAAATTCTGTAACATCAGTAAGCCATTTATGGTTTGGTTTATCTGAGTGAAATTCACGATTCAAAAGATTTTCAGCAGCATGTTTAGGTGTTGATTTTATATATTTTTTCTTCTTTTTTCGGATAACAGATTTCAACCCAAGCAATTTCATTAAACGATAAATTCGTTTGTGATTATAGGACATCGAAAACCTGTGATTTAGATTCATTGTTAATCGTCTATAGCCATATATCCCATCAACTTCATCATAAAGTTGTGTGATTTCTTTCATAAGGTTGTGGTTTTCTATCTCTCTTTTAGTAGGAACTCGATTTAGCCATTTATAGTAAGCTGATCTTGTAATACCAATGATGTCACATAGCATACATATAGAAAAACCATGATTTTCATGAATGGATTTAATAGCTAAATAGATATCTCTATGATGTAAACTATTTAAGACCGCCTCCTTTCGAGCTCCTCCAACTTTTTTAAGAGTAAATTTTCAGCTTTAAGTCTTTGATTTTCTGCCTGAAGTTTTTTTATCTGAAGCTTCATTTGCTCCTCAGGTGTTAGTTCTTCTTCAGCTTTATTTCTTCCACGTCTGTCTTTTAATTCGTCTATTCCACCATCTTCATACTTTTTTACCCATTTGTATACCTGCTGATATGAAACCTCATATTGCTCTGCTGCCTTTTGATAATTATATTTATTTGCAATACAGAAATCTACTATTTCAATTCTTTCTTTCCAAGTGGTTTTTCTTCCTTTAGTCATAATAGTACTTTTTCTCCTTCTTTGACTCGTTAGTTCTTTATGACTATTATACTTGTTCACCCATTTAAGTAAAAGCGTTTTAGTAGATAGTTCATACTTTCTAGTGATTTCTAATTGTGAGAATTCTCCAGAAAGATAATCTTTTACAGCGTTTTCTTTTATTTCCTTCGAATATTTTTTACATGTTTTAGATTCTTTTAAACCACCTATTCCATATTTTTCATAGTTATATTTCCAATTGTAGAACGAGTACTCGCTTATGCCATACTTAGTGATAATTCCCTGTATCGTTCCAATTCCCTTCTCATACTCATTTATTACCTGATATTTTTCTTCTGATGTATAGCTATGTCTTTTACACATACAAATGCTCCCCTTTCAGTAGCAGATTTTTTATTTTTTTAATCTGTCTACCTTATTGGGAGCATATCACTATCCCCTTGACACATAACGTTTAAAGTGTGCCTGACCATGTCCACATAGATTATACCCAAGGACAATAAATCTGTCCCCTTGTCCATACGTACAGATTATCACAAATGCTTCTTTTTTTAATATATAGAATAAAAAAAAAGGGGGGCTATCTCATAAAGCTATCTTATGAGCTCAGCCCCACCATCTCTTATTATTTACCCTAGAACCATCTTCTCACCTGTTTTTTATATTTCAAATATACCTTTCCAAATGTGTTTTCCATGATTTTTTCTTCAACGGGAATACAGATAAAATTTATGGAGCTAAAAAAAAGTATTGGAATGAAAAATCCTATTATGTTGCCTATAAAAAGGACAATTCCAATAATATTGATTAATGCACCCAAATACATTGGATTCCGACTATAGGTGAAAAGTCCTTCAGTCACAAAGGCACTAGGTGTTTCATTTATATAGGTTGTTTCTACTCTTTTAAATATATCTGAACTTCTAAGGAGTATATACAAACCTAAAACCCCAACTACTATTCCCATCAGGGCCAATGGAATGTATTTAACGTTATATTCTGGAAAGAATAGAAATAAAATTATGCCTGTAAATATACTTGAAAAATAATAAAACGGTGGATATGCTATTTTTTTCAATAATCTATTATCTGATTTCATAATATCTCCATTTAATATAAACTTTCTTCAATATTCTTTGGTACAAAGCCGCTTATTATTTCAAATGCTTTTTTAGGATTGATTCTAGATAACCTATATATTAGCTTAGCCCTCTTAACATGAATTTCATCCTTCCTTTCCATCAGACCTTTAATCGCAAGAGTGGCTGCTTCATCCGGCATCATTGCTCTCTCAGAAGCCTGACCTTTCTGAAATGGAGTATTTACCTCTGGATAAAATATTTCT
>JANQLB010000104.1 GCA_028280805.1 Tissierellales bacterium | reverse complement strand
ATATGATGCATATCAGTAATTAGGATATGTTCATCTTCTCTTACCTTTAATAAACCTACTCTTAATAAAGGAGCCTTACTTAGATTAAAAGGTTTTATGAAATCTTTTACTATATCTTGTATCTTTTCTTCATTTACTTCTCTGTATTCTATTTTAAATTCTATGTCTGATACTTCTTTTACTAACTGTACTAACTCATCTTCCAATGTAGTAAATGAAGTCCTTAATGATTCATGCCTATTTATCAGCTCTTTAAAAGTATTTTCTATTCTGTTTGTATCTAACTTACCTGTTAACTTTAATACACCTGGCATATTATATGTTGTTGTTTCTTTATCCATCTGATTAATAATATACATCCTCTTTTGTGCTGATGACATTTTATAATATTCTCTTTTTTCTACAGGCTTAATTTCATGATAAATACTCTCTTTTGATGTCTCTATTAATTTTGATAATTTTTCTATAGTAGGTAATTTAAATATCTCTATTAAAGGAATCTCTACTTCAAACTCCTTATGAACTCTTGAAACTAACATGGTTGCTTTTAAAGAGTGTCCTCCTAAATCAAAGAAATTATCTTTTATCCCTACTTTAGATTCTATATCTAGTACTTCCTTAAATATCTGAACTAACTTTTCTTCTACTTCATTTCTGGGAGCTATATATTCTACTCCTGTGTTTATTTTACCGTCAGGTTTCGGTAAAGCTCTTTTATCTATTTTACCGTTTGGAGTTAAAGGCATACTTTCAAGGCTAATAAAGTATGATGGTATCATATAGTCAGGAAGCTCTTTTCTTAAATACTCTCTAAGCTGTGGTACTGTTATCTCCTTATCCTCTACTATATATCCACACAGATATTTATCATCATTTTCACCTTCTCTAGCTAATACCACTGCTTCTTTAATATCTTTATGTTTTAACAGCTGGTTTTCTATCTCTCCAAGTTCTATTCTAAAACCTCTGATTTTAACTTGATTATCTACTCTCCCTATAAACTCTATATTTCCGTCAGCCAGCCATTTTGCTAAATCTCCTGTTTTATATATCTTTTCTCCTTTAATGAATGGGTTTTCTATGAATTTTTCTTTTGTTAATTCCGGTCTATTTAAATATCCTCTTGCTAACCCGTCTCCACTTATACACAATTCTCCCTCTACACCTGATGGTAAGGTATTGTTATTTTTATCTAAAATATATATCTGTGTATTTGACAATGGAACACCTATTGGTACTGTTCCCAGTTTTTCATCTATCTTGTTTATATTATAATAAGTTGCATATACTGTGCTTTCTGTCGGTCCATAAACATGGATTATTTTATCTTTACCTACATAATTAAGTGCTTTTTTAGTATGCTTAAGTGATACTCTCTCTCCTCCAAATAGTATCTTTCTTATATTCTTTAAACATTTAATATTTACGTCAACTAATGTATTGAATAATGCAGTAGTCACAAAAAATACCGTTATATTTTCATTTTCAATAAAACTTCCAAGTTCATTTATGTTTAGCAATATCTCTTTTTTAACCATCACTAGTTTTGCTCCATTTAATAATGCTCCGTATATATCAAACGTAGATCCATCAAAAGCATAGTTTGATAATTGTAGTATGTTATCGCTATCATAAATTTCTATATAATTAGTATTTTTTACAACTCTAGTTACGTTATAATGCATTGTCATGTTTCCTTTTGGACGTCCAGTACTACCT
>JANQLB010000095.1 GCA_028280805.1 Tissierellales bacterium | reverse complement strand
TAAGAAATAGCAGAAAATTTTAGTGCTAAAACAGTTTCTACCACTAAGAAAAATAGTACATGTCGTAGGATTTTGTCAAAATGTGCACGCTACCCCTATCTAAAATGACAATAAAAAATGGATGCTTAAATAACAGTTTTTAAGCATCCGTCACAAATTCTTCTCTTTTAGCCTTAAAGAGAGGCAAAAAAAATATTCAATTGTATGTTGATGTAAAAATTAAAAAATATAAAGACAATGATAATTTTGCAAAGCAAAAGGGGAAAATTGGACACACTTGTCCTGTAAGCGAACAAAATGCACCCTTGAAATTAAATTCTGCGTGGCTTGCGCAACCTTTAATCTCTTGGTATATAATAGATCTGCGAATTTAATCGCTTGATTTATTGATGAATTTTTATGATTTGTTCTGTTTGAAACAGAATTTTTATTTTTATATATATTTTTTAACTCTGTCGATATTGTAACAGAATTATTATCAGTTTGTTTTGAGAATATTTTATTTAAAAATTCTTTTAGAATACTATATACACTACTAAAATAATTATTAAAACTTACACAAAGAGGAAAAGAGCTGTTTTTCTTTTCTGTAAGATTATCTTTTGAAATACAAGGGCATAGGAATGCAATTATATTCCAGAAGATAACCGGTAAATTGTTAATGTATTGTGTAATGTTCATTTTGTATAGCCTTTAATTTAAAAATGTATAGCCGAATTTTTATATACTTAGTATATATTTTAACATCTTTTTTAAATTTTTGCATGGAATTTATATTAAAATATGATTTTTGTAACAATTTTTAATAATTGACATAAGATTTCTTTTTGGACTGTATCGTAAAGACATGTATTTTATCTTACTTCACAAAAATTTGCATAATTAGACATAATTTTTACAATTACTCCAAGTTCATCTTTGCCAAACAAATTATCTTTTACTGAAAATCCTGATTTCAGCAGCGTTTCATCTCTAAATTCTTGAATATAATATTTTTCCGCTCCATTTATAAGCTTGCCAATCTCTTCAAAATCTTCCACTTCAAGCAAATATTTGGGCGCAGTAGTTCTAAATTCATAAGGCAAAGCACTATTCATGATAATTTCTATACTTTTAAATATATCATCTGTATCTATACAGGTATTTGTAATCGTAGGATACTTAATGATAGGCGCCTTGATATCCATTGCAATATAGTTAACCAGCTCTTTTTCAATAAGTTCTTTAATACGGTGAGGGTTAGTTCCGTTTGTATCAAGTTTAATAAGATATCCCATAGATTTTATAACGTTTGCAAAATTTGGCAATTCATCTTGTAAGGTAGGCTCACCCCCGCTTAAAACCACGGCATCCAGTTTTGTCTTTCTCTCATCCAAAAAATCCAAAATATATTTATTATCATAAATATCACAATCCTCACTCAAAAGAGCGGGATTATGACAATATGAACATCTTAAGTTACAACCTTTTAAAAATAATACAGCTGCAAGTTTTTCAGGATAATCAATAAGTGAAATCTTTTGGAATCCACCTATTAACATTTACAAGGTACATCCTTATTACTTTCTACATTACTTTCAATTTTATAGGTTTTTCTACACTTATATTCAGTGAGTTTTCCTTTGTTCCACTGATTAACCGGTCTTAAATATCCGACTACTCTGGAATAAACTTCACACTTAGAGCTACAGTCAGGACATTCAAAGTGTTCACCTTCTAAGTATCCGTGACTTGGACAAGTGCTAAATGTTGGAGAAAAAGTAAAGTAAGGTAATCTGTAATTATTGCAAATTTTTCTTACTAAATTTTTCATTACTTCAGTACTCTTTATTCTTTCTCCTGCAAAAATATGTACTACAGTTCCACCTGTATATTTAGCCTGTAAATTATCCTGCAAATCTAACAGTTCAAAGATATCATCTGTATAATTTACAGGTAAGTGAGTTGAATTAGTATAAAACGGGCTTGCATTATACTCGTAGTAATCTTTATCATTAGCACATTTAATACCGATAAACTCTTCTTTATCAAGTTGTGCCAAACGATAAGATGTACCTTCGGCCGGTGTTGCTTCCAGGTTATAATTATTACCGGTTTCTTCCTGATACTTAATTAATACGTCCCTCATAAAATCAAGTACTTTTTCTGCAAAAGCTTGACCTTCCTGAGTTCCAATATCTTTATTAAATAAATTGGAACATGCCTCATTCATGCCAATCAGACCAATTGTTGAGAAATGATTTTTCCAGAATACACCATACCTTGACTTTATATCCCTCAGATAAAATTTAGCATAAGGATATAAATCTTGTCCTGTAAACTTTTCCAGAACTTTTCGTTTAATTTCAAGGCTATCTTTAGCAACTTCCATTTTTTTCTCTAAAATTTGAAAAAATTCATTCTCGCTCTTAGCCTTATAGCCTATCCTAGGAAGGTTAACAGTTACTACCCCTATTGACCCTGTTAAAGGATTAGAGCCAAATAGTCCTCCTCCACGCTGTTCTAGCAGCCTATTGTCAATTCTTAACCTACAGCACATTGAGCGTGCATCTTCCGGGCTCATATCAGAATTTATAAAGTTAGAGAAGTAAGGCACGCCATATTTAGCCGCCATTTCCCATAAGCCTTCAAGGTCCGGATTATCCCAATCAAAATCATCAGTAATGTTATAAGTAGGTATAGGGAAAGTATGGACCCTTCCGCTATTGTCCCCCGCCATCATAATTTCAAAGAAAGCTTTATTTATCAGGTTCATTTCTGTTTGGAAGTCTTTGTAAGTTTCTTCTTTAAGCTCACCACCGATAATAACATTTTGGTCAGCATAATAAGAAGGTACAACAAGATCCATTGTTATGTTTGTAAAAGGAGTTTGAAAGCCGGTACGTGTTGGAACATTCAAGTTAAACACAAATTCTTGCATAGCTTGTTTTATTTGATCATAAGATAAGCTATCATATCTTACAAAAGGTGCAAGTAACGTATCAAAATTAGAAAACGCTTGTGCCCCTGCAGCTTCACCCTGAAGCGTATACAGAAAGTTAACTATATGACCCAAAGCTGTTCTAAAATGCCTTGCAGGCGCACTTTCGATTTTACCTTGAACCCCTTTAAAGCCTTCTAATAATAAATCTTTTAAATCCCAACCAACACAATATACAGACAGTGCATTTAAATCATGTATATGTATATCGCCATTCATGTGAGCATCTTTTATATCTGTCGGATAAATTTTGTTTAACCAATATGTCTTGCTTATTTGAGAAGACAGATAGTTATTCAATCCCTGTATTGAATAAGCCATGTTAGAATTTTCTCTGACCTGCCAATCCAACTTCTTCAAATAATCATCTACAAGGTTAACATTAGCCGTGTTTACAAAATCTCTTATTTTTGTATGCTGGTCTCTATAAAGCATATAGGCTTTTGCTGTCTTGTGATAATCAGCTTCCAAAAGAGTTTGTTCTACCAAGTCTTGAATCTCTTCTATACTGGGTGCTTTTAAATTTTGTTTTTTAGTTTCCACCAAAGACCTGATAAGCTCTAATACTCTGTTAGTTAAGGCTTTAGCAACACTTTGGTCAAATTCTTTAGTAACAGATGCGGCTTTTTCTATAGCCTTTGTTATTTTTTTAGAATCAAAAGTTGCAAATTTACCATTACGTTTAACTACTTTATCCAATGTTAACTCCTTGTTTAAAAATTATCTTCTTCTCTGGATTCGGTTTTACATGGAGATTTCAATAATTTTCTCCCTCATAACAAAACCCCTAGCTATAGTCTAGATTTTCTTATAGCTAATATTTATTCCTCCATTATAATAATATTTTATTTTTATTTTTTCTTACTTTATTTAATTTATTATTTAGATTTTTATACAGATACTCAATTAAATTTCAGATTTGTCATTTTTATATAATATTCTATCTTACTTAATTAATATTGCAGGATTAAATAATCTGAAATTTATTTTTGAGTAAACATAGCGTTTATATATCTGAATAATATTATGTCTTGCGTGTAATTAAAATAGTAATTTAACCAAAAGCTTAGGGCAAGGATATAATTTTATGTTTTATTATTTAAAAATAAAACATATATTATTATAACTAAATTTTAATGGACAATTTCTATTTTTACATTCTGTATCTTAATTCTTTGTTACGTTCTATTGTATTAGGTGGATTCTAAGGGCGGAACATCATTAAAATCTATATATTTTGTGACTAATATTTCATTTTTTTCATTAAGTTTTTTTATTATTTATACTGCTCATCAATTAAATTTCAGATTACTCTTTTCAGAGAATAGTTTATTTTATTAACTTTAACTCGATTTAATAATCTGAAAAGTATTTTAG
>JANQLB010000051.1 GCA_028280805.1 Tissierellales bacterium | reverse complement strand
TACCTTCCTTATACTTATGCTGTCAATTCCTTCGACTCTTGCAATTTCAAATGCTATATCAACTATTTGTTCTTTTGAAAATTTTTTATTAGGTGCCATTATTTTTTCTCCTTTCACATTATATATATCACTCGATATATATCACATGTTATATTATTTATGTGTTACTGTCAAGTAAACTTTGACAATTTTTTTCTAAATACAAATCCCAGCTGTCATAATGCTTATCCAATAGCTTTTTTAGATATTTATTTTCACTACTTTCAGGTTGCTAAAAAAATTATCATTTCAGCTTTTCACATATGGACGCAGCTCTTTCCCTTAACTGTTTGCAAACATCTTACTCTGTATACTCAAAGACATAGCCTTGCTCATCTGCTGCATAATCGCCGTATTGTGCCAATGATTCTTTTTCAATAAAGATATTGTTTCTAAAATTTCTTTTAACGCGTTGTCTCTTACTAATATTAATAAACTTCTCCGTTTCTTCAGTTTACAACTCAATTTGTTATTTTCTTTTTCTTTAAACGCAAAAAGACAGGATTTGATCGGTACCAATCAAATCCTGTCTTTTATTTATAACATGTTTACTTTTCACTGCAATGCAAGTTTCAAGCTCGGTGGTAGGCACTTTATTCTTAAAATCATTTGACACATGTTTAGCTACTTCACCAATAATCTCAATATTTTAATATATTAAACTTAGTAAAAATTCCCCAATTCGTATAATAAAAAGGGGAATGTCTGGAACCGCTATGTTATAAGAAGAACCTTAAGATGTAATCTCATCAACTCTTATTCAAACATATCTACAATAAGCTTAACGACTTTTTTAGCATCATCTTCACTTTCTTTATAAGCGCCTGAAAACTCAGTTATAACTATTCCTAAGACTCTTGGGTCTGCTACTAAACCTTTCAACAAATCTTTAACTATAGATATATTCATACCTTTTGGACTCGGCATATATACACTTTGTAAATCAGATTCACTTATTATATCTAAGTCAAAATGTATAATGATTTTGTCATCTGTGCCCATATGACCTAAACAACTTTTTAGAACATTTACCACACCAGTTTTTGTAATATCCTTTTGGCTATATCCCACTATTCCAGATACATCTATGTCCTCATTTATAACATCTTCACTATATCCTAATGCAACAATACTCTCTTTACCAAATCCAACTGGCTTTTTAAACCACTGATTATTTTCAGTCAAGAACCAATGAGTAAATGCCGTCGCACCCATACAAACTTCTGAGTTCGGTTCTTTTACGTCTATATGATGGTCTAATGAAATAACTTTGGCTTTATTTCTATACAATTGATGAAATTTGTTAAATACTCCTGTGAATACACTACAACTACCACCAAGTATTATTGTAAAATCAGATACAGAAAAGCACGAATCAAGTTGATTCATACTCTCTTCCCACATCAATCTAGGCGATGGCCAATTTCTGATAGGAGCTACATTATGCTTTATCATATTATTCGGTAGTGTTACATCTCCAAGGTCCATGACTTCATGATTTAATTTAAGTGCTTCAACTAGATTTGCTTTTCTCAATAACTTCGGCGCTAGTTCAGTGCCTGTATTTAATGCACCCACATTTGATGGAATGCCTTTTATTATTATACTCATTTTAACCTCCTTAACCACCTATATTATAAATAACATGTTATAATGGGATTATATCACACAACTTAGTAACTAGCAATAACATTTTAGGAGGTTACTCAATGAATTGTGATTTGATTCTTAATTTGGCTAACTCAATATGGTTTGTTAATCATAGAAATCATGATGTGTTAAATGATCAACAGTGGATTAATGAAAACTTAAACCAAACAAATAATCTACTAGAAACTAATCTAGGCTCAGATTTTAGGGAGAGCATTAAAAGTATTAGAAAAATTATTATTAATGTTTTAGAAGGAGAACCAATTGATAAACACTTTGATTATCTAAATGATTGCTTAAAAAAATCTATGTTCTATAATAAGCTTTCTATAATTGATGGGAAACCTGAAATTGAGTTGATTCCCACAACTTCTTATGAAGACAGATTAATATCTGATATCATTATTGAACTCATAGAGTCAGTGAATAATGGAAAAGTCTCTAAAATTCGCAAGTGCGGTGTCCCTGATTGTCAGTTCTTCTTTCTGGACCAAAGCAAAAACCAAAATAAAAAATACTGTTCAGTTAAATGCAATAATGTTGCTAAAGTTAGGCGATTTAGAGAGAAGAACAAAGTCTAGTCCTCAAAAGGAGTGCCGCTTTATTAGTCAGCACTCCTTTTGAGGACCGTGATTTTATTACCAAAATTAATCTTTCTATAAAAGACAAGAAAAAAAACTGACGAAAATATGATCATCAGGCTTTTGTTGCGAAATAGTAAAACTAACTAATAACATTCTCTATAGTTACTGTTGATTAATTCATTTTATAGGTTGTCTAAGGATAGTTTTAATTTTCTCTGGAGCTGTTTTTCTTGGATCTGAAAGATATATTTCATGATGTAGTCCGTTTTCTGTAAAATCGTTCTCAGCACAATAATCTTTCATTGCTTTAATAGTAATATGTTCTTCTGAATATGGACCAACATGCATAATTTGAACACATTTCCCTTCACTAATTGTTTCAAGATCTATACACTTTATTTTTTCAATGCCTTTCTTTTTTATAACGTTTTCTTTTACTTCCTCAAAAACACTCATATCAACATACTCTGGCATACGAATCAACAGTTTCCAGAACCACTCTGCACGAGGTGTTTCTAAAGCATGCTTACCAGATTCGACCCACCATAAGCCTTCAAGTTTTGCTACTCCAAAATCTTTGTCTTGATTCTTATATGCCTTCTTTATACCATACGCAAAAGGGTAAAGTGCTTCCACAGCACTAGTGAACTCATCTCCCCCTGGCTCACCTTTTCCGATAATTGTTATATACTTTACAGCATCAAAATTCACCACTGTTGGAATTTTCTTTGCTGTATAATATTCCTTGTACTGACGTACTAAATCTAATTTACTCATATGATCTCCTTTCACATGAATTGCATAGTCTAATTATTATCATTTAAATATTGATTAACTATTCTTTCAAACAGCTTTGCCTCATCTTCAAATACATGATGTCCTGCAAAGGTAAAGCTAAAAGACCTTTATAGAACTTTCTGTCAGGCATTGAAATATTATATTTCTTGCCACCTAAAAATCCGTATGGCTCACAATGATATAGATATCCCAATGTCAATATCGCAAGGTATTCCATTTTTTTAGCCACTTCAATTGAATAAGTAATGAGCTCTTTTCCAATACCTTTTCTATGGAACTCAGGAGAAATAAAAACAGGTCTAAAACTAATAGTGATATACTCTTTATTCTCCTCTGATACTATTTTCGAGTGTGTATAAAATATGCCTCCAGCAATTTGATCATCAACTTCAATAACAAAGGCAATGTCTCTTATAAAGTCTTCATGTTCTCTCATTTTATGAATGACAAGATGTAGTTTTTTTATCTTTTTGTACATCATTATACTTGAATTTGATTACTTCCATGCTTTTAAGAGTGGACGCCAAATTCTTTAGCATTTCATTTGACTGTTTAGCATTGAATATAGGCATATTCGGATTTACTTCTCCATTGATAATCAACGGTGTATATTTATAAACGAAATGCTGTGCTAATCTCTGTGCTCCTCATAGTCCCTAGCTAAAACCAAACCATTGTCCAGCAGAATGTTTAATAGTTCTTCTTCACCCATGCTTAATACAGTTTCTTTTGAAGAAGATGCATATTCTTCTGCCTGTACTGATATTGGAGTTATTGCTAACATAATTACGAGCATTGTTGACAAAAGTATTAACACTGATTTCTTACTTTGTTCTAACATCTTAATTTCCTACTTCTTAATCATAAATTATTTTTTGATTTTTTCATAAACTTCTTCTGTATCTTGTTTAAGTTCACGCCAGCCTTTAGCACTCATAATGAAGCTTCCTCCACTTTCAAACCTCTCAAACTCTCTTTTAAAGATTTCTGCCATTCGTTCCTTTGCGATATGATTTAAAGCGTCATCTACTACTAAACCATGATCAAGAAACAAATCATACAATTCCATTGCAGGCATATCACACAGTTCTTCGTACGTGTATTTCTTTTCACCCACCTCACTATTACAACCAACTACAATCAGGCACAGCGACAACAGTAAGATTACAACATGTATAAATTTAGCCTGTTTCATAATCATCACCCCCTATCAGATATTTGCATGTTTTTGATTAATTGTAACTAATGTTCATATTAGTAAATTATTAGGTGCTTTTTGGCGACTACAGAAATTCACACTTTAGCGCAACTTATATTTCTAACACTAATAACCTTTTAATTTTTAGTAGTCATTTCGTTAAGCATATCACAATTTACTAGTTTTATCAAAAAAATCACATCGACAATTTTCACCATTCTTTGTTGATTTAATTATATTTATGTACATGGTTCTAATTATTTATCCATATATTCTTCAGTTATTTGTTTTACATCATTTAAATCTTTGATTTTTTTATTCATGATATGGATAGTTTCACATTTATAGTGACTAAAAAAACTTTCAGCCTTAGCATTATCCCAGCAGTTTCCCTTTCTAGACATACTTTGAATTGCTTTTAAATCTTTGAGTAAGCCTACGTAAGCATTGTTAGTATAATGAATACCTTGGTCACTATGAATAATATAAGATCCTCAAGAAAACTTGAGGTACAAGCAAGTAAAGATCAAGTAAAGATATTGAGTTAATGTGGCTTTTGAGATTGCTAAAACCTAAATACAAGGCAATAGCTGACTTTACATAGAATAAAAAAATGATATCTGATATAAAATAGGCTCTGTAGTACAACATCAATACGAAAAATGTCAAAGCCCTAAAACCATGTATTTGTAATGGTTAAGGGCTTATTTTATTAGTGTTTTGCTTTCAAACTCAAGATATAATCAGATTTATCTAGTGAGTGAAATAAAATTTTAGGTTGATTTATTCCAATAGATCTGATCTCTCTAGTTGCCTTTACTTGATTTAATATGGTTGCAGCATCTGTCCATTTGTCAACAATCCCTGTTTTTAATAAAAAACGTCTTCCATCTTCTAAATATATATATTGTGACTGCATTACCTAAGGATTTGGTCTGCTAACATATTTAATAGCCTCCTTTATACCTGCATAAAATACTATTAAAAGTCTTCATCTTTATTTCTACTGCATCTGGTCTTTTAAGTATACCTTGCATAACATTATTCTGATTAAACATCCTAATCACTTCCTTTTCCATTCTTTTGGTTGTCCATCATCTTCAAATATTTTCACTACCGTATCTATAATACCTATAGAATTTGGTCCATAAAAATCTCCATTTAATGGGTTTACAGTTCCTCGAATATTATACATTAGCTGTAGATTTTTTATTCTTTCTTTTGGATCAGAGGTAATAATACTATCATCTATTGCAACATGTGTTACTTTACCTGCAAATAAATACCAATTACTCCTATCATAAAGTGGTTTTTTCCATTTAAGCTTGCATTCTAAATTTATTAGACTTTCCTTTATTCGTGGCGTTTTTATTGTCCTAGATTTCTCTATCTCGAAACCTGATTTAATTATCTCATCTACACTTGTCCCATTACTGTAAATTGTTTCAAAGCATTTAGGGTAATCTTTATAAGATGGATAGTTAATACACCACTCCCTCTCGCGCAATATGTTTTCATATGTATGTTGACCCTTTTTAATAGCTATCAATGACCAATATTCATCTTCTTCCCCTAATAATAATCCCCAAGATTGTAAATTAGCATTAGCATTACCGTTTGCTTTTAAAGTAGATACCAAGAACATTGAGTTAGGTACACTTACTACATACTCTAACCAAGAAAACTCGTTATATTTGTCTGGCCAATCTTCAATTAGATAATCTGGTTTTGTCATTTCTAATTCATGCTTCATATCCTTATTTCCTCCATCCATATTTATTAAAATAAACTTTACAATACTAATTATACTAATAATCGTTGACATCTATATGACAACGTTATAAAATTAAACATAATATTTTTAATAGGAGAAATATATATGCGTATACATAGACTATTAGGTATTCTTTTATTACTAGAATCTAGAGAATGTATCAAAGCAAAAGATTTAGCCGAAGCTTTTGAAGTATCTAAACGAACTATCCATAGAGATATAGACATACTTTGTGAGAGTGGAGTTCCTATTACCTCTATAGCTGGTCCTATAGGTGGATATTCATTGATGGATGGTTATACTTCAAATGTTAAAACAATGAATGTTGATGAATTATTAACATTATATCTAAGTGGGATGGGCTTACATCCTACCCAATACTCAAATGCAAACACTAATCTCAAGAATGCAATTTTAAAATTAGAAAATACAGTTCCACAAAAATATACTGATGATATTGAAAAAGCAAAGGAACGTTTTCACTTTGACCCAGATTCTTGGTGGGAGGATAAGATAAACCTACCATACCTTGATATACTTAGAAAGTCATTAATGCAATCTAAAAAAATAAAATTAACATACACAAATTTAAGTATGGGAACCCAGCAAACAAAAACAAGAATAGTTCGTCCATATGGACTTGTTGTAAAAAAATCAGAGTGGTACCTTGTTGCTTTCTGTGAGAGTAAAAATGCATTGAGGGTTTTTAAGTGTAGTAGAATAGCAGAAGCATTTAAACTTAACGATACATTTTCAATTCCTAGTGATTTTCAGCTAGAATCTTTTTGGAAAAAATGGATAGTAAATTTTAAGGATCTCTTATCTAATGTTCCTTTTTATCCTGTAAATTTAAGATTATTATCTATTACCAAAGCAGAATTAAGTAATATGGATGTTATTGAACAGTTGCAACCTAATAAAAAAGACATAATCCTGGTAAATTTATATACATATGATAATGCATGCAAAAGAATTATTGAGTACGGAAATACTGTTGAAGTTTTGTCACCAGAGCCACTTAGAAATTTCGTTATAAGCAATGCCAAAGATATAATAAATATATATTTAGAAAACTAATACATCTTATACTGTTACACAAAATTCTTTCTTTTTCGCCGAACTGTATGCTTTTGAGTAAGAGTAAGACCCCCATAAAAAAACTTCCCCAAACATCCGTCTGAGGAAGCACATATTTTACTATTAAGTTCACTCAAAATTCTTTAAAAGGCTTGATTTCAACCTATTTCTTTTCTATTAAGACCACTGTCTCAACATGGCTTGAGTTGATGGCATTGATGTCTTGAGCTGACTTTAGCACCCGACGTATGGGGGAACATGTCAAAACTAACAACTATTGTTTTAGGCTATTAACGCATATTATGGCGTCTCTTTCCAATGTATTTCAATCCTTCAGAGCCAATAGAAGTCGCATGATCATTGGACAATCCTATTAAGTTAAGTATCGGCAGCATACAGTTTGTCAAAACTACCACACCGAATCTACCCTCGGGATGTATACCTAGAAAACTATTAAATCCGCCAGTTGAACCATTGTGGGAATGAAGTTCCCCTATACCCTCATCTCTTGTTATCAGCCACCCCAATCCAACATCTAAGTGTTTGGAAACTGTTCGATTAGCCTTGTGGCACATTTCACATCTCGAATAGAAAGGATGTCCTTGAAGGTTTGCCTTGGCAAACTTTAGCATATCTTTGATGTTGGCATCGATGGCTCCTGCAGCCTCTATGGCATTTAATTCCCATCTAGATAATTCTTTATTTCTTCTCATGGCACCCGGTGCTAAATTTATGTCTTCTTCCGGTGGGGTTATCCATAAGTTTTTCATTTCTAACGGTTGACATACTTCATCTTTAACCAGTTCTTCATAAGCTTTACCTGATATTTCTTCCAAAACTTGCCCAAGAATACCGAATCCCAAATTCGAGTATTGAAAGCTACTCTTAGACTTAACCGGCTTCCTGTAATTATTCAGGTAGTCCATAAGTCTTTCTTTGCTGACATGCTGATATGGATTCAATATGTCATACTTTCCAAGAAGCGCCTTTGGCGCAGATGGTAATCCAGCATGATGAGTAAGCAAATCTTCCACTCTGATCGCTCTGATTGTGCTATCGGCCTCTAACTGAAGGTAGTCTCCGACCCGCCCTTTTAGATCCAGTTTTCCATTATTTTGAAAACTTGCCGCCAATGTTGCTGTAAATAATTTAGTTACTGAGCCAATCTGAAAACTCATAGTTTCAGGGTTCATTAAGCCAAAGTCACCATAGGTCACCACTGCTTCCACGTCCTCAAAAAACCATCCAACAACAGCCTTTGTATCTGACTTTTTTGATAGCTTTTTTTGCATTATTTCTTTAAAGTTTTGGTTTACTGCTTCTATCATGTTATATTCTCCTCTTCAAATAATTTGTCCACATTATCAATAGCCTTTATTTTTCTTATATACTTGTTTAAAACTTTTTTCTTCCCTTGATGTGAGTTAACAAGCCCTTCCCCACTTTATATTAGCTGTTCTCGTCCTTATTGATGCTAAGCCAAACAGCGTGTGGCTTCTTACCAGATGCGGGACTCTCGTACTTGCTAAAAAGCTCCTCTATGTCTTTTTGGAGTAGTTCTGCATCCTCTGCTGACAAGTATAGCTTAAAGTCAAGTAACAGGTGTAGCCTTTTCTCCCCTAGGTCTCCTGTCTGTTTTTGCTGCATGGTCTGATGCAAAGATCTAATAAAGGCGTCCCGATTTGCGTTGAAAGTGTTATGAATAAGGAGCATTTTTTGTTTGGTAAGACTATCATCTGTTGCCTCAAGAAAATCCTCACCCAAGATAACAGAGTCTACCGATACCTCATAGTAGCGAGCAGTAATACCATTTATTACCTGAGTGTGGCTCTGCTTAACTGCTCCAATTCTTTCTAGTTTTTTTAAATGGAAATGTGTAGACGCAGCTTTAATACCCAAACGATCCCCGATCTCTTTTCCATGCATAGGGACACCCTCAGATTGCAATATCTTGAATATGCGCTGCCGTTGAGGCGAAGACAAAACTTTCATATCTTCTTCAGATGATGCTATAAGTATTTTACTGCCCTCATGCACAACTATTCTACCTTCATCAGCTGCTTCTGTGTTTTCTTTCATCGTAAACACCTCTTTCTTATTATCTCTTTTGTTAAAGTTAATGTTACATTGATTTTTAATGTTAAGCTTCTTGAATGTCCACCTTTTACTAATGACCTGTCATTAAGTTTATATCAAAACCTAATCTGCTACATTATAAGGATCATTGCAATAAAAGTTATGGCAAACAAGCATTTGTTGTTACCATAGAACTCTTTCATAATTTTTTGTGTGGGTTATTCATATTTGTTACTCCTATACACCATCCGCTTTAATAACTGATTCTATCTTTGTCAAATGGTATGCGGTTTTTTTCTAAATTCTACTTCCATGATAAAAGGGGCTTCTTTTACGGATCCCAATCTATCATTACATAATCATACGCATACCGTTGTCCAAGTTGATCTGTGCCGTGGCTTGGAATAACCTTTGCAGATGTATTAGGGCCCCCACGCTCCTCTTAAAGGAAAATCAACGACAATTGGATTATTTAGTTCATTCATATACAATCGCCTCTTGAAATTATATCCTCTATGTTGGATTATATTTAACGTTGGATTATATTTAACGTTGGATTTATTTTAACCTTAAACATTCCCTATGTCAATCATTTTTTTAATCCTCTGTCACTCAAGAAGATTTTTGTTTTGCAGATACCAAAGTACTCTTCTTGCGTTCATGCTTATTGCAATTGTAATACATTAAAAAACCACCAATCAAAGAGTTGCTCTCTTTTCTGGCGGCTATACACTACTTATATTTCTATTTCAATTTCAACACAGGACTTAAACTCAATGATTAGCTTGTTATCAAACACGTTAATTTTCTCAATAAGCCTTCAGACCAGCCGTTCATCGTATTCATGCAAATAGGGGGACGGTTTGACTACTCTTTAAATATTCTATACACTGTAACCCCTGTAAGTCTTGAAATAAGTGCCCGCAACGTTTATATTTCCAATTATACTAATAGACAGTATCGAAAGAATTTATATCCACTTATTTTCCTACATTCAGCAACCGTCTCAAGAAACTCAATTCTATCCTCATCATCTTCAAAAATATTCTGCCTGTTTATACCTCTTAACATTACATGATATATACCAGTTTGGCTTTTTTGCCTTGCACTTCTTGGTATATCTCTCACCTCGATAAGACCTGCACAGCTATATCAAACGAATGAACCGTCCTCTCATTTGCCCTCATTTGTATACTTTCTCATAAAGAATTGATATTCCAAAGTTTGTGTGTTTTAGTTTTCCAAACATCTATGGCAAACATCTCACAATCCACGACTGATTACGACATAATTTGACAACATTTTCAGTATGTTCTGAGATGATAGCTGTTTAATCAATTTTTTGAGACCAATTTTTATCCAGTTTTTATCGAGCTGCCAATTAGGGAACATATCCAAGCTTGACTATCGTTTGTGGAAACAAATTAAATAATGCCAAAAAATGCATTCCAATATTTCTACTACTCATTTTGTATTCATCAAGAAACCTATTTATGAGTGATTATATACTCATAAATAGGTTATAAAATTTATTATACTGTTTTGCGTTTAAAAATCTGTCCTGCAATAAATGCACTGACAATCAAAATTCCTGAACACCAAATAATGGCTTCGAAGATGAATGGTGAGGATGTACTTGCAAATAGTGATCGTAAAGCCTCTATCAAAATTGTGATAGGTTGATGCTCAGCGAAAAGCCTTAATGCCTTAGGGAGTGTTTCTAGAGGAACAAAAGCAGAACTGACATAAGGCAAAAACAGCATAACAAATCCAAAAGCTCCTGCACCCTCAGGTGTTTTTGCTAGCAATCCAAATATTGTAGATAGATACGTCATTGCTAGTGCATATAATAATAAAATAAGTATTATGATCAGCCATTCAACGAATGAAGCTTTGGGGGAGAACCCCAAAACAAGTGCAGCCAAAACTGATACAGTCGTAGATACAATATTACGAAAAACTGATGCTATAACATGTCCAGTGATAAATGCTGATTTAGCTATTGGCATAGAACGAAACCTATCTATTATACCTTGGGACATATCCATGTTGATACTGACTGCAGTAGTCGAAGCACTGTAGCCAATACAAATCAACAAAATACCTGGAACGATATAATTAACATAGTTTTCATCACCACCTATCTGAATAGCTCCTCCGAAAACTGAAGAAAATAATAGCATCATCATAATTGGTAAGACAATTACGATCAACAGGTTATCCAGATTTCTTGTCAAATGTCGGATACATCTTCCAGCCATGACAAAATGATCATTTGTTTTCCAACGCAAAGATCCTTGTCTATTCATTTAATTTCCTCCTTCAATTAATTTGCTACTAATGTAAGAAATACATCTTCAAGTGATGCCTGTTTTTGCTCTAAAAAAGCAATGTTTGTTCCGTTTAAAATAGACAGAAGATTAGCCATCTGCTTCACACTACCATCGGTAGCTACCTCTATGGTTAATGTATCATCATCAATTTTACAAGAATATCCATTGAGTGTCTCTTGCGCTGTAATATAAGAAGATAGATCTCCAAACCCAAGTAAAACAGCACCTCCTGCTAATTTGGATTTTAATTCCTGTGCACTTCCTTGCGTAATGATAATTCCTTCGTGTAGTACTGCAATATGGTTTGCAAGTTGCTCAGCTTCTTCAATGTATTGAGTTGTTAGAAATACTGTAACACCAGCAGCAGCCATTTCTCGTATGATCTTCCACATTTCTATGCGGCTTTGAGGATCTAGTCCCGTCGTAGGCTCATCTAAAAATATAATTTCTGGATTTCCAATAAGACTCATTGCGATATCTAATCTGCGACGCATACCACCAGAAAATGTAGATACTGGACGATTTGCTACATATTCAAGATTAAATTGCCTCAGAAGATGATCTGTCTTCGCCTTCACATCGTTAATATGGTTTAGACGTCCTACCATTCTAAGGTTTTCACGGGCAGTTAGTAGTCCATCCACTGCTGCGTATTGCCCCGTCAAGCTAATTACACTTCGAACTTGTTCGGGGCTTTTCTTAACATCACAACCAGACAGTATGACTTCACCACTGTCAGCCTTAAGTAAAGTAGCAAGTATTTTAACCATAGTGGTTTTTCCTGCACCATTTGAGCCGAGCAGACAAAATATAGATCCTTTTTTAATATTTAAATCAACACCCTTTAACACCTCCATTCTTTTGTATGATTTCTTCAAGCCTCTAATTTGTATGACGTTATTTTCCACTTGCATATCATTCCTTCCTTTCTTCATATAAGAAACTTGTCATAAGGGATTTGGCAGGCACTTTGAAAACTGGTTGAAAAGCTGTTTTGAAGATTGTTAAACCTTGAATTACTGAAAAGAAAAGAATAGCCATTTCAAAAGAATCACCTGAACGGAATTCACCGAGTTCTTGACCACGTCTTATTAGATCTGACAATGATTGAAACATTTTAAAATCCTGTTCTAGTAGACCCGCTAGCTTTTTATCTTCCTTACCTGACAAAATAACTTGGGTTAAAAGATTCATTAGGTTTGAGAAATCTTCGTTATTAACAAGATCTTCATAAATTTCATCAATAATTTGTTCTAAAATAACTTTTGGAGATTCATTAACGCATAGTCTGAGGTTTATATCTTTTAACCCATTAAAAGCGAATTCCACTAACTCATAGAACAAGGCGTCTTTCGTCTTATAATGCTTATACAAAAGGCCAATGCTAATTCCAGCTGCATCAGCAATTTCTTGTACGTTTGTTGCTGCCAATCCTTTTTTCGCAAATAAATACATTGCTGCTGTTTGAATCTTTTCTCTTGTTAAAATCCTCATTTCTTCAAATTGCTTTTTCGTACGGGGCATTTCCTTACCTCCTTTATGAGTGAATATATACTCATTATAAACATTGTGTCTTATTTTGTCAAGTAGGAAATTGTGTAAAGAGTTAACTATTTCTGTGGAAACCAAAATTCTGCCAAAGATTACTACCCTTCCTCATTGACTTTTAGCATACTTCACAAACATTTCTCCAAACATACACCTGGTTGCCTCATGCAGGGAGCACAAAGAAAACCCACAACTCATTTATGAGTCATGGCTATTTCAATCCGTTTTTCATACTTCAATGCCAGATTTGAAGCTTATCACAAAATGGTCTTCGTACACCGTGACGTTTTGGATGAGCTTCCTTACAAGCGTGTCGTCATATAATAGGGTGCGATATTTGTTCTTGCGGATAATTTCTATCAGTTCGTTGATCCGCTCATTCTCACCACTTAAGGATGGATATCGGCAGGGTCACAGGCTTTTATAATTTCATAACTATGCCTTTGATTGTGAAATTATAAAAGCCCCATTTTCTGTATATACTATTTCTTTTAAAACAACTTTCTCAGCCACGCCCCTAGCAATATTATAATACTTAACCCTCTCGCACGGTCAAATCCATGAAATCTTTCCATTTCTCCATTCTTTCATTCATAGCTGAGTCGTTTCTTGTATCTGTCTAGAAGATATTTGGTCTTAGTGAATTTGCTGTGTTTATAAAAGTCTATAGTATTTATAGTAATTTCAAGGAATTAAAGGGTTGATTTAGCTAATTTTATACCCTGATTTTTCCCAAGCCTCCTTCATTATAGGGTTTCGTTTTATGTAAGCATCCCTAATGGACTTTGGCACCTTATTCATCGCACATGAAAAATTTGGACACTTTGAACATACTTCACCCTTTATGGTTTGATGGAGTTGTACCATCATCACTGATAAAATAAAAGTAAATCCTATCATTCCTATAAGTTCTACAGAAGTAGCACTACTATTGTAGAATACAAATATTCCATAGATGAAGGATACTATTGGAAAAAAATCCACAAAACCACCACTTATGAATTGCAAAATCATTTCAAGCTTTGTTATTGGACCTGGGCGGTATTTCCATATCTTAGGCATTCCATAAAGCGTATTGCAGCGTAGAAAGAATCCTTTTTCTGCATAAAAAGGACAGTGGCTACAGAGGAGTCTTGGTTCAAGAATTGCAAAATTTAAAAATACTCCTATAGCATATATGGTAATCAATGACCAATTTCCCATAAAAGTACTTATAAGAAATAATCCTAAAAATGCTGTTACTCTAAAAGTTAGATGATGAAATACAAACTTCTTTCTAAACTTTTTATCCGTTTTACATATTAGGCTGCCTTCAATATTACAATCTATGCAGCTCTTTCCATCATCCCAGGTACATAGGGAGTATGGGTTTTTAGAATTCATAAAAATCACTCCTTTTAATATGATTCGTGAATTGTTAAAAGATATCTTAATGACTCAGCTCAGTGTTTACTTAAAACTATAAATAAACACCCACTCGCAGCAAATGTGAATTAATTCATAAATGAATATATTCACATTTTACCACGAATGATATGTCTTGTCAATTCTAAATACTGTATATCAAAGAAGTATGATAAATCATAGAATCTAGAAGTAAAATCCTGTACTAATCCATAGAATGAGTTGACATAGAAAATAATAAGGGATAATATATGGACATAGTCATATAAGAACATGATCATACAACAAACTTAAGTATAGGAGCGATATTATGAGTGGGTTGAGAGAAAGAAAAAAGAAAAACACCGAAGAAAGAATCTTAAGTGCAGGAAAAGAGATATTGCTATCCAAAGGGTATAATGCCGCTACTATGGAGGAAATTGCTGAAAAGGCGGAAATCGGTGTAGGAACACTTTATAACTATTTTAAATCAAAAGGAGAAATATTCGTTAAGGTTATATCGAAAGAGCTTTATTTAGATGAAAAATGTAATAAAGAGACTACTAGCGTGATTGAGATGGTAATTTCTTATTTGTGGAAATATATAAATAATATGAAATTATTTGAAAAATTAGTATGGCGCGAGCTTTTTGCAGTCATATTTGCCAGTACAAAGACAGATAATCTAAAGATCCAGGGATTAGTTAAGATTGATGTGATATTTGTAAAAAAGCTAGAACAGCTTTTAGATAGTGCAATAGAAAAGGAAATGCTGCCGAAAAGCTTTGATTCTAAAGAAGCTGCTTATACCATTTATAGTATTATATTTACTCAAACAATGATGTATATCTATATGGAGGAAATCGGCTTTGAGGATTTTGAAACACAGGTTAAAAATCAGATTGGATTTCTTTTTGAAGGAAAATGTTAGTAGATAATATTGTGGGTCATATTTGCACTATACATGGTAGTCGACTATAGGATTAATAGAATTGCATATAGGTGTAAGCTACTGAAATTTCCCAGCGAATTATTTTTATGGTACTCTTATAACACGTACCCTCTCCTGTTAAGAGGATGATATTGCTTGAAAAAAGACTATTAAGCAAATCAAAGTTTATAAGGGTGCAAGCACTCGTAAACAGAGTGCTCTTTACGTAAATTGAGTTGTTGCATGGGGCAACATGTTTCGGCCTATCAGGGTTCGAAAGACATTCATTCAAAAACGTTACGAAAAACACTTAGAGAAATCCAAATCTATAATAGATGAATTTATATCCTATGTAGATAAAGAAATAGAAAAATGTAGATAAAGAAATAGAAAATGCTGTTCCTAGAAGTGAACTTAGTAAAGCATAAGCATATACAAAACCATTACTTCAAAGTTTCAAAGAAGTCTTTCTACGGATCAACCTTCTCCTTCCGCTCGGTCTCTTGGGTGCTTCTGACATGAGACGTACATCTACTTACTTCGTAAGTAGTGTTACGGCTTCAACATGAACAGTATGAGGAAACATATCAATACACTTAATTTTCTTAACTTTATAACCTCTCTCAATGAAAACAGCTAAATCTCTTACTAAAGAAGTTGGTTTGCATGATATATAAATAAATTGTTGAGGATTAAAGTCTATTATTTTATTTATTGCTTTTGGATGAATTCCATCTCTTGGAGGATCTAATATAATTATATCTGGCTTATCTGTTATCTCACTTACCTTCTCCATAACATCTCCGGCTATGAAAACGCAGTTATTTAGATTATTTAGCTTAGCATTTTCTTTTGCTGACTCTATCGCTTCTTTAACTATTTCTATTCCTATAACTTTTTTAGCAACAGAAGCCATTATCTGAGTAATTGTACCTGTACCACAGTATAAATCAAAAATAACTTTGCTCCCAGTATCTCCAGCAAAATCTCTAACAATAGAATATAACTTGTCTGCTCCAAAAGAGTTAGTTTGAAAAAAAGAAAATGCTGATACTTTAAATTTCAATCCTAATATTTCTTCTGTTATATAGTCCTGTCCAAATAAAATTCTAGTCTCATCACTTCTAACTACATCTCCAAGACTATCGTTTATGGTATGTAAAAAACCAACCAGTTTACTGCCTAAGTTTACATTTTGCAACCTATGAACTAAGCTTGTTAAATCCAAATCCTGCTGAGAACTGGTAACTAGGTTTAAAAGCAGTTCATTAGTTTTTATAGCTTTTCTAACTACTAAATGTCTTAAATATCCTTTATGCGTCTTCTTATGATAAAATGGTGTTTTTAGTTCTCTAAAATACTCTAAAACTGTTTTTAACACTTTAGTAAAGTCTTCGTCTACTATTTGACAACTTTCAGTTGTAACAATCTCATAAAACTTTCCTTTTTGATGCATACCTAAGGATAGTAACCCTCCCTTTTCCATATCTCCAAAGGAATATTCCATTTTATTTCTATACGCATATTCATTTGGACTAGGGTCTATGCCCAAAAACTCATACCCTTTTATTCCTGCATTGTCTAAAAGAGTCTTGACTTGATTTTCTTTCAATTTTAGTTGATTGTCATAAGGAATATTTAAATAGGAACAGCCTCCGCAAGTACCAAAATATTCACAACTAGAATCAGCTTCTTCAATTGAAGCTCTTTCTATAACTTCAATTAGCTGACCCTCTATTTTATTTCTTCTCTTTTTTTTAATTCTAACTCTTACTTTCTGTCCTTCTATAGTGTTTTTGACAATAATCTTTTTTCCTTCAATATCTCCAATACCTTTATTGGGAAAATCTACAGATTTTATTTCAACATCTATTATGTCATTCTTTTTTACCATATTTACCTCCTAAACTGCTTTATCTTTAGAATTAGTTAATTTCTAATCAAATAATGGACTTATTGATTCCCTGTTATGTATTCTTTTTATAACCTCTGCAAATAACGGAGCTACTGAAATAGTTATAACCTTTGGATGATTTAGTGTAAAAGAGTTATTAATACTGTCTGTAACTATTAGTTTCTTTATGTAACTATCTTCTAAAGCTTTTAATCCTTTTTTCTGTAACAATCCATGGGAAACACAAGCATAAATATCATTACATCCTAATCTTTTTAAACCTTTTGCCATATCTACTAATGTACCACAAGAAGTTGTAAAATCATCAACAATTATGACGTTTTTTCCTTTGACATCTCCTAAAATTTCCAAAATTTCTGCTTTTTCATTATTTGCTTTTCTTTGTTTATCACCAATTACTGTAGGTACCCCTAGTACTAAGCTATATTTCCTGGCATCTTTTGCAAATCCTGCATCAGGTGCAGCAATAACATAATTATTAATTCCCATACGTAGCATATAACTACATAGAACTGGTCTAGCTAAAAGATGATCAACAGGAATCTTAAAAAATCCCTGTATTTGAGGACTATGTAAATCCATCGTTATTACTCTGTCTGCTCCTGCCATTTCAATAGCATCTGCACATACTCTTGCTCTTATTGATACTCTTGGTTCATCTTTCTTATCTGCCTTTGAATAACTAAAGAATGGCATTACAACTGTAATAGAGTCTGCACTTGCTCTTTTAAAAGCATCTATCCAAAAAAGAAGCTCCATAAAATCATCATTAGGTTTTAAAGCTATCGGTTGAACTATAAATACATCTTTATCTCTTACTGTTTCCTCAATTTTTACATATGTATTTCCTTCAGAAAATTTCATTGCATAAGATTTTCCTAATTGAATTTTTAAATGCTCACATATTTTGTCAGCAAAACTCTTTCCTGAAGTTCCTGCAAATACTTTGATTTCGCTGATTTTACAAGACAAAAACCTCACTCCTTTAGAGTTACTCTAATTTCTGTTTTATATTAGCAATAAATTCATTTACTGTTTGTAAATACATATCATCACTTATTTGCTTCTTTGTTAAACCCATATTAGCAATAGATTTTTTATTACAAAGTCGTTCTATATCATTAAATATTTTATCTCCTTGAGTTCCTCCTGATGTATAGAAAAATGCAACTTTTTTAAACTTGTCTTTGTTGTAATTTATGTAAGTTCTAACTGCACAGGATATATTGCCTGCCCATATTGGTGTGCCAATTAATACTACATCATATTGAGAAGAGTCCTTTTCCGTCTCTTTAATAATTGTAGGTTTTTTTAACATAGCATCTCTTCCTGAGATAAAAAATCCCCACATTCCTTCTCTTTTTTTGGTATCATAAATTTCTTCAACATCACATTGCAGCATTTCTGAAATTATTTTAGAAACCTTTCTTGTTGAACCATTTCTTGAATAGTACGCTACTAAGATTTTCTTGTTAAGCATATAAACACCTCTTTAAATTTTATAATATATGCTTTATATGGAAGAACTGATGACAATATTTTGTTTGTTAGTTTAAAAAATAATATCATCAGCCTACTTATGTTTTTATCTGATAGCTTATAATCCTAATAAAACGACTAAGCGTTCAAATGGATAGAACTACCTTAATATAAAGCTTAAGAAAAATAAAGTTTCCAAATATTAAATTTGCATCAAATTCAATATTTGGATAATTATAGCGAATTCAAGTTTTGTTTTTAGTATACTCCTTTTTCATTTAAAAAATCCTTATATTGCATGTCAGTCCCTAAAATATGATTTTCAATCCAATCTGCAATAAATAATACCATATCTACTGTAATTTGTTTTTGTCCGTCATCAATATCTTTATGTTCAAGCTCAATTATCTTTTTAACAAATTTATCATGTTGTTTACTATGATCACCTAATTTATTAAATCCGTATTCCTTTAACAATTTTTCTTCATATTGAAAATGGTATATTGCATAGTCTTTTAATTTCTCTACAATAGCAATAATCTCATCATATCTATCTATCCCGTCATTAAGATTTATAAGACTGTATAATTCATCTCCAATTTCAAATAACTTCTTATGTTGATTATCAATCTCCGTTACGTTACAGCTATAGCTTTCTTTCCATCTTATAGCCATATTTATTCCCCCTCTATTTTATTATTAAAATTATTATATCACAACGAAAACATATCAACTATCTTATTAAAAAACATTAATTCTGTTACATTCGCAAAACAAAAAACTAAGCCAGTAATAAATACCAGCTTAGTCATTAAATTATCTAAATCTTATTAACGCTTAATACTCAGCTTTAACAATTAAATCATCTAATTTACAACACAATATTCTTGCAAGGACTTCAACTTTTTGTAGACTGGGATTCGTTTTGTCTCCCCTTTCTAGTTCCTCTAAATATGATTTTGATATAGCTGTCGGGTACCTCCCCTTCTTTGTAAGTTTTTCAATGTCTCTAGAAGTATAGCCTAAGCTTATTCTAAACTCTCTGATCTTCTTACCATTTATCATCTAGAAGCCCCCTCATATTCTTTTTTTATTCCTTATTATCTATTATACACCTTTTGTAATATAACTCACAATATTTTAAAAAACATTTAACAAAATTTTAGCTTTAATATATTTTATTCATTGAATTTAATTTTAATGAACATTTTTACTTTTTTAATTATCTAATATATCTCATGCCTTGATAACTATTTCTTCTTTTAAACTCTTTATCTATCCCTGATAAAACTGACAACTTATCTAAACTCCATCGTGGTTCAATTAATATATCCTTTGCCCCATCTCCTGTAACACGATGAACAACTATATCTTTAGGTAATAATTCTAAAGCATCTACTACAAGTGAAATATAATCTTGTTTAGATAATAAAGAAAACTTTTCTTTCTTATATAAACTTTCTAAGTCAGTGTTTTTAAGAACATGTAGTAAATGTAATTTTACTCCTTGTACTCCTAACTCTGTTACATATTTTACTGATTTAAGCATTTCATTATAATTTTCTCCTGGCAAACCCAGTATTAAATGAACAACAATATTTATTCCTTTGCTCTTGAGTCTGCATACAGCTTTTTCAAAAATATCTAATCTATAACCCCTTCTCAAAAACTCTGAAGTTTTACTATGTATAGTCTGCAGCCCCAGCTCTACCCATAAATAAGTCTTTTGATTTAATTCTTCTAATAGATTAATAACTTCATGTGGTAAACAGTCAGGTCTTGTGGCAATAGCTAACCCAACTATGCCTTTACAACAAAGGGATTCTTCATATATCTTTCTTAACTTATCTATTGGTGCATAAGTGTTTGTATAGTTTTGAAAATATGCAATATATTTTCCTGTTTTCCATTTTGGTGATAAGAATTCTATTTGTTGTGTAATTTGTTCTTTAATACTTAGGTTACTTGGTGCAGAAAACTCTCCTGAACCCTGTTCACTGCAAAAAATACAACCTTTAGTTCCTATAGTTCCATCTCGATTTGGGCATGTAAATCCTGCGTCTAATGATAATTTTATAACCTTTTGTCCAAATATATTTCTGAGTTCATAATTTAATGTATGATAACTTTTATCAAACCATTTCACAATTTTCTCTCCTAAAATTAATATCACTTTATTAAGATTCTATACCAATATTATAATTTTATCTATAGATTACTAAAATTAAAAAAGAGACTAATAATTTCTTTTAGTCTCCCTTTAGTATCAAGCTGCTTGTAACTGTTTATCCTTAATTAAGTTGCGATTCCTTAACAATATAAAAGCAAACCATGTAACAAGAATAATGCCTTTAAACACACTACTCATACTAATACTCCACCAAACTCCTTCAAGACCCAATAAAGTTTCAGTTGAGAGTATTAACGCCGCTGGAATTCTCAACCCATTAAAAGTTATACTTACAATAGATGGCGGTATTGTTTTTCCTAATCCATTAAATGCCCCTGCAGTCGCAATCTCAATACACATAAATAATTGTGAAAGTCCTAAAATTTGAAGGTAAACTACTCCATACCTAATAGGCTCTTCTTCATCAATAAATAATGAGAATAATGGTTTAGCACCAAAAATTAATAAACATGTAGCAAATATTCCGACTAAACCCATAATTCCTATAGCAGACATATAACCTTTATATATACGATTCCATTTTTTTGCTCCATAGTTCTGTCCTACAAAAGCTGCTAAAGCAGTTTGAAATCCTGATGCTGTCATCCATGATATTGCCTCTATCTGTGATCCAACCTTCTGAACAGCTATAGGAACAGTTCCCCAGCTAGCAAGAATTCTAGTAATAAACATAGCGAATATTGTAAACGCTGCACTCTGTAAAGCTACCGGCAGTCCAAGTTTTACTATTCTTCTTACGTGATAGAAATTTGGTTTTTTAAGAAAATTTACTTTCTCAAATATTGGAACATTCTTTCTAATTTTAAAAATAAATACTAAAGTGACTACACATTGAGAAGTAATAGTTGCTATACCCGCTCCCACTACACCCATTGCAGGAATTGGTCCTATTCCTAATATTAAGATAGGATCTAATATGATATTTAAACCTAATCCTATGAAATTTATGATAAATGGAGTAGTGCTATCTCCATACCCATTAAAAATAGACGTAAATACAGGATTAATAAAATAGAATATCATCCCGATACCTATTATAACTAGGTATGAGACTGCCATATTAACAACCTCTAAATCATCTATAGTAAAAAAACCAATCAATTGATTACGAAAGATTATTAATATACTAGAATATAAAAGTGCTAAAAGCACAATTAATTGAAGGCTATGGCGAATGTAGTTTTTAACTTCATCTTTATCTTTTCTACCTACAGATTGAGCTACTCCTACTTCAGCTCCAATCTTTGGAATTAGAATAAATGCCATACCTAACCAAGCAAAAAATCCAGCTGTACCTACAGCTGAAACGGCATTACTTCCAACTCTACCAATCCAGAAAAGGTCTGTTAAGTTATATGCCATCTGAGCAAAAGCAGTTCCCATTATAGGTAGTGCTAATCTAACTAAAGCTTGAGTAATGCCTCCCTCAGTTAATTTATTATTTTGTGTCATATTATTCCTCCTCTAACCTTCAAATGATGTTATGATATATTAACTAGCTAATTGTATCATATGAGATAGTGAAAGTTAATAATTATTTTATTATATATTTATAAACAACTTTACAGTATTCTTTTACTACTCAGACATTTTTAATTTATTAAAAAAGTGCTTATCTTTTTTAGAAAAATAAACTGCTAAAATAGTTATGATAGGAGAAATATAACATAATACTGCATAGGGAGCATAGGAAATAGCTGTAGTAGTAGTAACAGTACCAATAATTAAAGCATTTACATTCCAAGGAAATAAAGGTGCTATTATAGTACCAGTATCTGAAATTGTCCTTGCCAATATACTTTTATCTACTTTAAGCTCATCATATCTATCAATAAATACTTTACTAGGCAATATAATTCCAACAGTTTGGTCGCATGTTATAATTGTTAATATACTACTTATTAATCCTGTTTTTAAAATTAATCTGCTTACTGTTGTTATGTTACTTATTACTTTATTTATAATTGGTTTAATTATTCCGCTCTCGTCTAGTATGCCGCTAAGTATAATAGCTCCTAAAACGATAAAAACAACTTCTATCATAGAAATAACTCCGCCACTAACTAATATTTTACTTAATATGTTTGAATTTGAATGAATGTTGTATCCAAAAATTATAGAATATCCTGTTTCCCAAATTGTCATTTTTTGAATAGTTAAACTCAGTATACTTCCTCCTATAAGACCAAATAAAATAGCTGGAATAGTCTTAATTCCAAAAACAGTCATAACTAATACACCTAATGGTAATATTAATAGATAAGGTGATATATTAAAGCTTTGCGATATAGCTTGCTGATACGTATTTATTAAACTTATGTCTATATTTGAAGTATATTTGCTACCCATTAAATAATATATTAATGCTGTGACAATATATGCTGGAATAAGCGTTCTAAGCATAAGTCCTATTACTTGTCTATATCTGGTTTTTGTAGTAGTTAAAGTGAGATTTAAAAGCCCTGAAATTGGAGAAATTTTGTCAGCTATAAATGCTCCTGAAACTATTACTCCCAAAAGAATTCCTCTAGGCATTCCAAACCCCGTCCCAATTCCTAATAGTGCAACACCAATTGTACTTATAGTTCCTACTGCTGTTCCCATAAATAAAGATATGATGGATGTAATTATAAAAGAAGCCAAAAGAAAATTTATGTCTTTTAAATATTCAAAACCATAATATATCATTGCTGGTACTACTCCCGATGACAACCATATAGAAATTGTTGCTCCAATTAGTAGAATTAATATATAAAGACTTATACATTCTTTTATACTTTTTCTAATCATATTAATTAAATTATTTATTGTAATTCCCTTTCTTATAATAATAAATGATGTGAGCATTATACCACCAACAAATCCAAATAATAATGAAACTCCAAACAATATACATATTGCAATAGATCCTAAACTTCCTGTAATTACTGTATACGTTTCTAATTTTGTAAATTTTCTTTGGTTCATTTATTTCACCTCAATTATAAACTGTTATTGTATGATAATATTTTATCATTTTTTGTACTTTGCATCACTGCTGTAACTAAAAAAATTCAGATGAAAATACTGTTAATAAAATAGTGTCTAAATTTGCAGTAAATATTGATTCATTGATAGAAATTAATAATATAAGAAATCTTGAATTTATTTTTATAGACCAAAGTTTATATTTAAGCAATTAACTAAGAATAGTATCTACTCAAAGATACTCTTTAATTATTACTTAAATATCTATCTTTGTTTATTCAATGATATTTATAATATTTTCTCTCTCTCTGCTAATACTATAATTAAAATATTTCCTTTAGGGTGAGATTATGTTCAGAATATTTAAGGATAAGATGCTGGGAAAAAATTCAAGTACAAATCAAAATTATAAACTTTCAAAATCTATAGATAAAAATATTGCCTTATTTAAAGAAATTTTTAAAGAAGATGAAACGATTATCTATAGAAATTTTGAGAGTAAATCTAAAGATAGTATAAAATTTTGCATTATATTCGATAAAAATTTATCTAAGATGAGTTCTATAAACGATTATGTAATAAAGCCAATCACAAGAAAAGAATTTCCAAATGATATGTCTGCAAAAAAGAGAATTGAACTTTTGATGTCTAAAATCCTTATAACTTGTGATAATAAACTTAGTTCTAATACAAATGACTTAATCTCCCACATTCTATACGGAGATAGTATTCTGTTAATTGATGGTGTTGATCAAGCTATTCAAATATGTACAAAGGAATGGCATCAAAGAGCAATTGACGAACCTCAAGCTGAAAGAGCAATAAGAGGTCCAAAAGAAGGATTTATTGAGTCGATAGACGTTAACTATACACTAATAAGAAGAAAAATTCGCAGTCCTAATTTAAAATTCATTTTTAAAGAGGTCGGAGATAAAACTAAAACTAGAATTTGTATCTGTTATATTGATAGTTTAGCTTCTGAAAAAGTTCTTAAAGAACTGTATAAAAGATTGGACGAAATAGATATAGATGGTGTACTAGAGTCTGGTTACATAGAAGAACTTATTAAAGATTCACCTTTATCACCGTTTAAAACTATAGGAAATACTGAACGCCCTGATACTGTTTGTGCTAAGATTCTTGAAGGCAGAATTGCTTTAATTGTTGATGGAACTCCGAATGTATTGACACTACCGTATATATTTTTAGAATATTTTCAGGTTAGTGAGGATTATTATACAAATTTTTTCTATTCTTCAGTAAATAGAGCATTAAAGTATTTAGGTTTTTTTATATCAACAAGTATTCCTGCTATTTACGTAGCTTTGACAACTTTTCATCAAGAAATGATTCCCACACCTCTTTTATTGAGTATATCAGCTTCTAGAGAGGGTGTACCCTTCCCTACAATTGTTGAAGCATTATTCATGCTGTTATCATTTGAGATATTAAGAGAGGGTGGAATTAGATTACCTTCTACAGTTGGTTCAGCTATTAGTTTTGTAGGTGCAGTTATATTGGGGGAAGCTGCTGTTTCTGCTAGATTTGTAAGTGCTCCCATTGTAATAATAGTTGCACTAACAGGAATTTCAAACTTTCTATTACCCAAAATGTTAGGAGCATTAATATTAATAAGGATAATTTTTCTTATTTTATCTGCTTTCTTAGGGTTATACGGATACATATTTGGAGTAATTGGTCTTTTCATTCATTTGTTTTCAATGAGAAGTTTTGGATACCCGTATATGCTGAATATAGACCTACTTGACGATGAAGAAATAAAAGATACTGTTATTAGAGCTCCTTGGTGGCTAATGCATTTTAGAACAAGACTTATTGGAAGTAAAAATAAAGAGAGGCAAAAGGATTATACTATTTCAAGAAGGGAGTAGTCTAAATGAAAATGGTAAAGTTCTTACCATTAATGATAATTTTTCTACTAACCACTTTTATAACCTCTGGCTGCTGGAATTATAGAGAAATTAATGAAATGTCAATAATTGCGGGAGCAGCAGTAGATTATGACATAGAGAATGATTTATTTGTTTTGACTGCCGAACTTATATACCCTTCTGCCAGTGAACGGGAAATCAGAGTGCTTTCCGAGATTGTTACAGATACAGGAAAAAACTTTTTTGATGCAGTTAGAACAATGATAAGAAGATCTGGAGTTAAACTGTTTTGGGGACACGTAAAAATTTTAGTAATAAGTGAAAATATAGCTAACGATGAAAAACGGCTGTTAAGTGTAATTGATTTTCTATACAGAGATGCTGAAATAAGAAATGATATTAATCTTATTATTGCTAAAGATAAAAATCCTAGAGAGATATTAGAAACTGATATAAAGGTAGAAAATATAACATCATTTTATCTTAAAGATGCTTTTGAAAATGAAGAAAGTATATCTAAATACCATGCTGTACCATTATGGAAATTTGTTGATAATTTAAATTCCAAAGGTATATCTCCAACGCTGCCTGCTGTTACTACCATTAAACAGAAAGATAAAATAATTGGTCAAATTTTAGGATCAGGAGTTTTTAAAGGAGGAAAGATGGTAGGATATATTGACGGTGATGAAACTAAAAGTTATATGTTTATAATAGGAGAACTAAAGGGTGGAGTATTGGTAGTAGATAAGTATATTGAAGATGATTTTTCAAGAGTAACTCTTGAGATTATAAGAAATAAAACTAATGTAACTCCAATTTATTCTGATGACAAATTAATTATGAATATAGAAATAGAAGTATCAGTAATTATTTCAGAAATACAGGGTCAAACAAATTTTATGGATGAGAAATATACTAAAAGTCTTGAAGATAAGGCACAAAAACAACTTAAAAATGAAGTGGATTCACTTATTAAAAAAGTACAAAAAGATTTTCAGGCTGACATCTTTGGATTTGGAGCAATAATAGAGAGTGAAATGCCAAATTTATGGAACGAAGTCAAATACAATTGGCCTGAATATTTCAAAGAGTTAGAAACACAAACTAATGTAATAATAAACATTAAGGGAAGCTCTTTAAGATCAAAGCCCATTAAAGTTGGTGAATAATAAATGGTGATACTTATAATTTTAGGATATGTAGTTATAGGAATAATTGAAATTATCCCTTTAATCAAGAAAGGTGAAAAGAAAGAATTAGTAGTTTATTCTATTATTTTCATTTCTTCTTTTATAATAAGCATTTTATTAGGCTTAGGGTTCGAATTACCCAGTCCGGCTACCCCTATTGAAAATGTAATAAAGTCAATAATAGGAAACTCATAATAAGAAGGGATTATATGAATATTAGAATTATTCTTATCATTATAGTAATAATAATTGCAGTTGTTTTTCTTACTGGCTGCTGGAACTATAAAGAAATTAATCAATTTATAATAGTCAGTGGTCTTGCTATTGACTATAGTTCTGTAGATGATTTATATATAGTGACTATAGAACTCATTAATGTTAGTGGCGGAATTGATGAACAAGAAGCAATGAGTGGAGAAACATTTGAAAGTAAAGGAGTTTCGATTTTTGATGCTATAAGAAATATGATTGGTAAAGCTGGAAGAAGATTGTATTGGAGTGATGCTGCCGTTGTAATCATAAGTGAATCAATAGCCAGAAAAGGTATTATTTCTGCTTTAGATGTTGTCATAAGAGGTTTGGAAATAAGAAGTGATATCTTTTTACTTATATCTAAGGAAGATACAGCAGCAGAAGTATTATATACTCGTGATTTAAGAAGACAAAAGGTAATTTCTTATCATATTGAAGATATATTACAATCTCAAGAAGAAACGTCGAAATATTTTAGAGTACCAACATGGATATTTGTTAAAAATTTATATTCATCAGAAATTAATCCAACATGTCCGGGAATAAAGCTAGTTACATATAACAATACTACATTTCATCAAATAGGAGAAACTGCCGTCTTTAAAAAAGATCAATTAATAGGGTGGCTTAATGATGAAAATACCAAATACTTTTTATGGATTACAGATAATCTTAAAGAAGGTGTATATTCAATGAATCTTGAGTATGATTCATCTTACTATGATGTAGTTTTTGAAATCTTTAGTAATCAAACAACAAAGAAAGCACAATATATAGATGATGTACTTACTGTAATTATAGACGTTCAAACCATAGTGAATATAGATGAGGTCGTCGTTGGTCCTAACGCTTCTAGCAATGAAAACATAGATGCATTAGAAAAAATAATTGAAAGTCACATTAAGAAAAAAATTGAAAACCTAATTCATATAGTTCAAAACAAATATAATAGTGACATATTAGGTCTAGGAATGACTATCAAGAAAGATATGCCTGAATTATGGAAAAACGAAATAAAACCCAAATGGGATACTACATTCCCTAAGCTAAATACTGAAGTTAATGTAAATATAAAACCCCGTAGAAGTTCTTTAACTTTAAGAACTATAAGGGTTCAAGATTAACCACAGGAGGATTAAAATGAGTAAAGAAGTGGTATCTGATAAAAATGCAATACGAATGATGGTAATGTTCATATTTGGTAGTAGCCTAATATTACCTACCGGAGGGCAAGCTGGCAGTGACATATGGCTATCAGTTTTAATAGGTATAGTTATTGCATTTCCAATGCTTTTTATTTACTCTAGAATTCTTTCTCTCTATCCGGGTCAAGATTTATTTGACATAGTAATTAATATTTTTGGGAATTTCTTTGGTAAGCTGTTATGCTTAATCTTAACGTGGTTTGCATTTCATTTAGCAGTATTAGTTACTAGAAACTTTGGTGAATTTATAATTACAGTTTCTTTTCCTGAAACACCTATGATAATACCAATGATTTTTCTAGGCCTTCTTAGCATCTGGATAATTAAAGAAGGTATAGAGGTGTTAACTAACTTAGGAGCTTTGTTTTTTTTGTTAAATGCTCCGGCTCCTACTATTGTTTTTCTTTCTTTAATATCAGAAATGGATATTAATAACATATTACCAATAATGTATAACGGTCTTACACCTGTTTTACAGGGAAGTTTGTCTGCTTTTTCTTTTCCATTTGCTGAAAGTATTATTTTTACTATGATTTTCTTTTGTTTAAAAACAAAAAATTCACCCTACAAAGTTTTCATTTCTGGTACGTTAATAGGAGGAATTCCTTTAGCAGGTATTTCATTAGCAGAAGTTTTGGTACTAGGTCCGGATCTATATAATGCTACTTTCTTTCCAAATCATAGTGTAGCATCAAGAGTTAAGATTGGAGACTTTATAGAAAGACTAGAGATATTAGTTTTAATAGCAGCATTAACCGGAGGATTTATTAAAATTAGTGTTTGTCTTTTAGCTGCAAGCAATGGAATAGCTAAAGTTTTTGGATTGAAAAGTTACAAATCTGCTGTACTTCCATTAGGATTATTAATGATTAACTTTGCGTACTTCATATATGATAGTGTTATGGAACAAATTCAATGGGCATTCGATATTTGGTTTTATTATGCGTTTTTGTTTCAAGTCATTCTTCCAATTATCATTTTAATCGCAGCAGAAATTAAACAGAGATATTATAGACAAGGACTCGGGGGTACTAATAATGAATAAAGAAATTTTATCAAGAAAACAAACTATATCGTTAATAATACTTTTTTTAATTGGAGATGTACTAATCTTCGGGGTGGCAAGAGCAGGTAAGAAAAATTTGTGGTTAGCAATTATTTTAGCAGGTATTATTACAATACCAATAATACTTATTTTTACTGATTTGTATAAAACTTTTCCTAATAAAAATGTTTTAGAAATAAATGAAATAATATTTGGCAAATACCTAGGTAAACTTATTAATTCTCTATTCTTAGTCTTTGTACTTTATAAAGGTGTATTTGTTTTAAGGTCATTAAGTGAATTTATTACAACTGTTAGCTTTCCTGAAACTCCTACAGTAATTCCGATAATTTTAACAATAATTTTATGTATATGGATAACTAAAGAAGGTATTGAGGTTATAGGAAGATATTCTCAGTTATACGTATTTATTTTAGGAATATTTATTATTATTTCTTTCACTCTAATAATACCTAATATGAATATCCAAAACATGAGTCCTATTTTTTATATTGAACTAAACTCTTTAATTAAAGGAACTGTATCTGCATTTACCTTTCCATTTGGAGAAATAGTAATAATTTTTTTAGTTCTTAAGAGTTCTAATACTAGAAACTTTTCAGTTAGTTTATATTTAAAAGCTTTGTTTTTGACTACTTTATCTATTTTTTTTATCTCTGTAACACAGATTTTGGTATTGGGTATTAATAGCTATGTTTATAATTATTTTCCCTCATATGAAACATTAAGCAGAGTTATCATAGGAGAGTTTTTACGTAGTATCGAGATAATAGTTGGAGTCTCATTTATTTCTGCAGTGTTTGTAAAAATAGCATTTTGTCTTTATGCAGCAGCTAAATCAACTACAAGTATATTAGGTTTTAGTGATTATAAATTTGTAGTTGCTCCGATAGCACTTATGATGATAAATTTTTCACTTATAATGTATACAGATTTAATGCACCTATTTGAATGGAATGAAAAATACTGGTTTTATTTTGGATTGCCTTTTCAGATACTTCTTCCTATTTTAATATTTATAGTTGCTAAACTTAGAAGTAAAAAATTTAATAACCAGCTGGCAAAATAATAAATTTATCTTTTTTACAGGTACATATCATTTTCTTATCTTAAAAAATTAACAGTAATAATAGGGATTTATTTATCCCCTATTTTAATTCATCTTCTATCATCCTTATAAATTTCTTAACTTGATTATTATCCAACGGTACTCCGTCATACCATACATTAGAATTTTCTTTATTGTGAGAAAAATATCTTGCTTTATTTATTATTTCTGGTCTATATTCAAAATGTAGAATATCAAAATGACTCCACTTACCTCCCCATATAAATCCATGTTTTTCAAATACTTTAACTAACTCTTTAGGATATTCTTTTAATCTTTTCTCTCCTTGTTCTTTAGAAGCCCATTTCCAATAGTCTCTAGAATCTCTTTTTAAATCTATTGCAATTCCAAAAGCATGAGCACTTAATCTGCCAGTTCCGGCAATATATCTATAATTATACGTACCACTGGACGGAAATGAATTAGCATATATCTTCCAATTACTTTTTGCTAAAGAAAGTAGTTCATTCATAACTAATTTAAGCTGTTTAGCTGCATCATTTTGTTCGTTAAATAAAAGATTTTTGTTCCCTACTTTTACAGTAGTAAGATTTTTTTCAATCTCTTGTTTATAACCTCCATAAACTTCTTTGAATAGTGAATAAACTCTCATTCTCCCCGGGTCAAAATTCTCTGTCATTAGACTATTAATACTCTCAAGAGGATAAACTAATTCCATCATGTCTTGAATATCAGCATTTTCTAACTTTTGTGTAAAGCTCTTTTTTCTTTTATCATCATATAAAATTTTCTTTCCTGACTTAAGCAATATATACACATTACCACTAATGTCTTTTTCCAATCCTGTAATATTGTGAGGATATGCCATCATTATTGATAAAATATCCTGTTTCATTATTATGTCATAACTGTTAGTAGCACTAGTATCTCTGGCAGTTATACTATTTTCTAGACCTTCATGGCTTTGACATCCTGTAATAAAAATTATTAAAAGTGATAATATATAAAAATATTTTTTTGCAACCATTTAGTTCTTCCTTTCATAATTTAAATATTAATATTAGTGTTAGTGTTTTTTAATAAAAATATATAAAGTGTGTTTTGTTAATATTTGCAAAAAAAGGTTAGAACATATTACTTTATAATATGTTCTAACCTTTTTTATTACTATTTTATTACTTATTTATGGACTAACTATAAAGGAAGAGGATTAAATCCACTATATATTAGTATTGCTACAAAAACGGCAACTATAATTGCGTATATAAACATCGGAACTGCATTTTTTCTAATGATTTTTCCTTCAAGTCCTATAGCACCAACTGTTGCACAAACTGCAACAACATTATTAACACATACCATGTTACCTATAGATCCACCTATAACTTGTAATGAAACAGCAAGTACCTCAGGCATATCTAATATAGCTGCAGTTTCAAATTGTAATGACGAGAAAAGTATATTTGAAACTGTATTAGAGCCAGACATAAACGCACCTAGCACTCCGATAAAAGGTGCAACAAATGGATAAGCCATTCCACTAAGATTTGCAACAGCTTTAGCCATTTCAGTCAGCATACTATCAAGTCCTGCTCCGTTTGTTCCTGAGTTTAACATTAAGTGAACGAAAGCTAAACCGGCAAATAATGCAATAGCAGGTCCTAAAATCTGTTTAAACGTAAGCTTCCAAGCAGTTTTAATCTTTTCTTTACTCATTCCATGCATAAAATGTGTTAATATTGCAATTAGAGCAAAAGGTATTGTTCCAGGCAGATATGCCCATCTAAATCCATAGTTAAGATTTTCAACTCCCATAATATTAGATACTTGTATAGATTGACCTGCCAATATGTCCTTCAATCCAATAGCAGGTATTCTTGTTATAACAAGAATAAGTGCTATCAAAACATATGGTGACCATGCTTTAGCTAAAGACATTTTTGCTTCACCTATATCTCCAGTATCCTGTAGGGATTTCCAGTCATCATGCCACTCATTTTTATTTGGGAAATCCCAAGTAGTTTTTGGCACAAATATTCCCTTTTTAGCTGCTAGAACTACAATCGGAAGTCCTATAAATGCTCCTACCAACGAAGGAAGTTCAGGTCCAAAGAATGATGCTATTAATATATACGGAACTACAAAAGCCAAACCAGCAAATATGGCAAATGGTACTACTTCTAATGTTGATTTTACTGACTTTCCTTTACCAAAGAACTTAGTTAACATTGCTATAGCTAGAATCGGAACAAATATTCCTACTACCCCATGGGAATAGGCAGTCCATCTTGTTAATTCCATTTGGAAAGCTTCAGAATTTGCACCTATATTATTAAGATTGCTTGAAATTGTAGTCATAGCTCCAAATATCGGTGTACCTACAGCTCCAAAAGCAACAGGTGTACTATTAAATACAAGTGTAACCATAGCTGCTGCTAAAGGTGGAAATCCAAGACCTACAAGTAAAGGTGCTGCTAATGCTGCGGGAGTTCCAAATCCTGCAGCTCCTTCTATAAGTGCTCCAAACATCCATCCAATAATAATTGCTTGAATACGTCTATCCCTAGTAATATTATTGAAACCACTATTAATTGTAGCTATTGCTCCTGATTGCTTTAAAGTGTTAAGAATTAAAATTGCACCAAATATAATGACTAAAACATCAAGAGACTTAAAAACTCCAAATACTGAATAGGAAATTACATCATGAAAACTCATTTTCCATACTAGCAGTGCAACAGCAACTGCACTTGCCCAAGCTATAGGCAAAGCTTTCTTAGCACCCCAATTTAGAACTACCATTAAAATAATAGTTACTAAAATTGGTAAAAATGCTACAAATGCATACATATTTCTTCCCCCTTAATTTTAATTTTGTTTCTTATTGACAAACTTTACCAGGATTTAATATGTTCTTAGGATCAAATGCCAACTTAATATTTTTTAAAAGTTTAATTCCCTCCTCTCCTAAAGATTCGTTCAAATAAGGTTTTTTAGCAAATCCTATTCCATGTTCTCCTGATACCTGTCCTCCCAACTCTCTAGCTCTAGTATACATACATTCAAATACGTCATGGAGTTTTTTGTCCCACACTTCTTGGGAAAGCTCATCTCTTAAAACATATATGTGTAAATTGCCATCCCCTGCATGACCAAAACTCTTAATCCTTATATCGAATTTTTTCTGAAGGTCATCAGAGAATTTAACAAACTCTGCAATCTTGTTTCTTGGTACGACTACATCACACTCGTCCATTTGAGTAGTTGAAGCTTTTATAGCTTCTAAGAATGCACCTCTTGCAGACCAAATACTTTCTTGTCTTTCTTGAGTATTTGATATTAATACGTCATATGCACCAGATTCTAAACAAATATGTGCTACTTTTTCATATGATTGTTCAACTTCTTCTTTACTATTACCATCAAACGTCAATAACAAGTATGCGTCGGCAGAGCTATCAGGGAAAGTCTTTCCTAAGAAATCCGCAGAAGCTAATATGACATCCTTAACCATATACTCTATAGCTGTTGGAATAATCTTTGATTTTATTATCTTTGGTACAGTTTCTATTGCCATAGAAAGATCTGGAAATGGAATTAGCAAGCTTATTGCCTTTTTAGGTAGTGGTAATAATCTTAACACTGCCTTTGTAACTATACCAAGAGTACCTTCTGAGCCTACTATTAAGTCTTTAAGACTGTATCCGGAACTATTTTTAACAATTTTTCCTCCAGTTTCTATCACTTCTCCATTTGGCAGTACTACTTCAAGTCCTCTAACGTAATCTCTTGTAACACCATATTTTACAGCTCTCATTCCTCCTGCATTAGTATTTATATTACCTCCAATTGTTGCACTTTTTTCTCCCGGGTCTGGTGGATAGAACAAGTCATGGCTTTCAACATATTTTGATATTTCCATTAACAGCACACCAGATTCTACTGTTAAAGTAAGATTTTCTTCATCAATCTCTATTATCTTATTCATTTTACTTAAATCAATCATTATCCCTCCATAAATTGCAACAGCACCTCCTACAAGACCTGTACCTTGACCCCTTGGAGTAACGGGGATATTATTTTTATGAGCATACTTCATTATGTCGGAAACCTCATCAGTACTAATAACTTTAACAAGTACTTCAGGACATCTCTCAATACCGGCAAGTTCGTCATGCCAATAATCTTCATTTATCTCTTTATCAATAAAAACTCTATCTTTATCACAGATGGAGAGTAAAAAATCTATGTCTTTTTGGTCAATTTTTTTATAATTCATTCATTATCCCTCCTAAACATTAGCTTCTACTAATTTTAATAATTCACTATCTACACTAGATTCTTTTAATATTTTTAACTTTTCAATAAAGCTTGGTAATACTTGATATATGTCTGCTATTATTCCATAATGTGCAACATTAAATATTGATGCATTCTTATCAGTGTTTATAGCAATTATACAATCTGAATTACTCATACCCGCTATAAACTGAACTGCTCCAGAAACTCCGCAGACAATAATAAGTTTTGGCTTAACAGTTCTACCGCTTAAGCCTATTTGCTTTCTTGGATCTGACCATCCTGCTTCAATTAACGGTCTTGTTGTTGCAACTTGAGCTCCGAGTAAATCAGCTAATTCGTGTATCATACCTAAATCTTCTTCTTTCTTTATTGCTCTTCCGGCAACTATAATTACTTCAGCATCTTCAAGATTTTCAACTTTTTCTTTCTTCTTAATCTCAATTACTTCAATGTTAGACTTTAGCTTATCTTTATCAATACTACGCATTTCAATCTCACCAGTTGAATTTTCAGCTCTCTCTGGTGCAGAGAAAATCTTATATCTAACAGTTGCAAACTGAGGTCTATGATTTGGAGTGTAAATATGAGCCATGATGTTTCCACCAAATGCAGGTCTTATTTGATCTAAATCAGTATTTTCTTGCACATCTAATATAATACAGTCTGCAGTTAATCCGGTTCTAAACCTTGCAGCAACTCTAGGTGCTAAGGACCTTCCAACAGTAGTACCACCAACTAATACAATTGTTGGTTTTTCACTTGCTATAAAATCTTCAAATGCTGCTGTATACGGTTCTATTCTAAAATCTTCTAACTCTTTATCATCATATATGAATACCCTATCTACACCATAGTGTAGGAGTTCTGTAGCCTTTTCTTTTATGTTATGTCCCATAAATACACAAGTTACAGGGTGATTTATTTTTTCAGCCATTTCTTTGGCTTTTCCAATTAACTCAAATGTAACCGGATGAATATTTCCTTCTACATGATCAACATAAACCGCTATGCCCTTCCAAGCATCTTTATCTACTTGTTTTACAGTGTCTTCTACAAGCTCAAAAACTCCTTCCGGTCCTTCTTTTATACATATATTACACATTTTACAGGCGGCATTAATTTCTAAATATTCATTAACGTAATCTATAGCATTAAATGGACAAAGGTTCATTAATTCTTCTGGATTCTTAACTTTTTCTTGGTTTATAATTATTTTTGCCATAATTTTCTATCCCCCTTATATAAATTTTAATTCTTGAAGCTTATCACACAATTTCCCAACAAGTTCTTCACTGTCGCCTTGCCATATTTCATGATCTGTATTTGCTTGTGGCGGAAAAACTTTTAATACTTGAGTTGGAGAACCACTTAAGCCGTAATTGTTTTCATCTCTATCGTCAAAGTCATCTAATCCATAGAAAGGTATTTTCCTATCATTTGTAGCTAACTTAAGTTTAAAAGAAGGTAATCTAGGTTGGTAAATTCCTTTTTCAACCGTGATTAAGCATGGATATTTGACTTTAGCAACCTCTATTGTATCTGGCATATCCATTTCCACTACTATGTGATCTTCACAAATGTCTATTATTTTTACTACATTTGCAACATGAGGAATATTTAAGAACTCAGCCATTTCTGGTCCAACTTGAGCAGTATCCCCATCAGTAGTCTGCTTTCCACATATTATTAAATCATAGTCGCCTAACTTTTCAACGCCCTGAGATAATGTATAAGCTGTAGCCAGTACATCGGCTCCGGCAAACCTTTTATCAGTTAATAAAGCTCCTTGATCTACTCCCATCATATAAGATTCTTTGATTATCTCTTCAGCCTGTGGAGGTCCCATACTTATCACACTAATGTGTCCACCCACTTTTTCTTTTAGTTGTAAGGCTGTTTCTAAAGCATAAAGATCATATGGATTTAACTTTGAATCTATTCCATCTCTCTTTAGTACTCCAGTTGTCTCATCAACCTCAACTTCACTTGTACCTGGTACTTGTTTAATACATACTAATATTTTCATTTTCTAGCCTCCTTGTAATCTCGTATTATGGTATTACCATCTTACCATTATATTATTACAATTTTCTGAAAATTTCAATAATTGATATTTTTTTAACAATGAGATTCAAAAAAATTTAATTTTATTAGTCAAAAACTTAAGTTATTTACACAAAAACATTGCAACAAATATTTTAAATTAACTTTTCTTTATAAATAAAAAAATACCACCAACTTAATGGTGATATTTCTTATTCTTTATTTTTCTAAATGTGTATTTATAAGTTCCAGATGTTCTCTCATAGCATTGGCAGCTCCTGTAGGATTATTATTTACTATACTCTCACAAATTTCCCTATGCTGTTTAATAAGGAGGTCATTATTATCAATTTTTTTCAATATTATTTCTCTAGCATATTTTATAAAGGACTCCATTAAAGTAGATATGGAATTTAAGAGATTAATTATAAAGTAATTACCTGTAATCTGAGCTATTTTATAATGTAACTCTTTATCAATTTTTGCTCTATCTTTTTCAGTTTCTGCTAGTTCTAATCTATTCATTATTTCATATAATTCTTCTGCTTGATTTGGAGTAATCCGCTTAGCTGCTGAATAAGCCGCTCCTACCTCTATTATCTTTCTAAGCTCAAGCATATCTTCAGGTTTATCCTTGTTTAACATAAACATAACTGACAAAGGTTCAAAAAAATTATTTTCAATTACATCACTAATAAAATTACCTTCACCTTGTCGGCTTTCAACAAGACCAATTATTTCTAAAGCCCTAAGTGCTTCTCTAATAGATGTTCTACTTACTCCAAGCTGTTCACATAGTTCTCTTTCTGATGGTAATTTATCACCTTTCTTTAATGTACCAATCATAATCATATCTTGTATCTGTTCTATTACATGCTCATATACTTTTTTATTTTTTATAGTTGTAAACATAAGCCTTCCTCACTATCATATATTTTTGGTCTATAATTAGAATGAAAAAGACTGCCTGAAAGCAATTTTTGATATAACCTTCAAAAACAATCCATAATAAGAATAGAATTTATAATTAATATAAATAAATCCATTCAAAATTCTAACTATTGTTTTTGATTTTAATGACGATGCTTTCTTTCTTTTAACCCAATTAAATAAATTTACTTCTATATATAAATACTTGCATCATTCATTTAAATCTCATTTAGAAGTTTAAATTATAAAAACTGCAACCATAATATTGATAAACCTAGTGTTTGTTTATAATTATATTATATCAAATATATTTAACCAATTCAATAATCTGACTTACTGTCTGTTATAAAGATTTCTGCAATCTTTTTGTACTAAATACTAACTAGTATTATCTGAATTTAATTATTATTGTTTACAACTGATTAATAATACTTATTTTTTATGATATACTATATAAGGGTGATTTATATGCAAATATTAAAAAATGATTGGAAAAATTCAATTGAAGATGAGTTTCAAAAAGATTACTACTTAAAACTTAGAAAGTTTTTGATAAACGAATATAAGACAAGACCTATATATCCTAATATGTACGATATATTTAATGCTTTACATTATACAGAGTATAAAGATGTAAAGGTAGTTATCTTAGGTCAAGATCCTTATCATGGTTATAATCAAGCACATGGTTTAAGCTTTTCTGTAAAACCCGGAATACCTGCACCGCCTTCTCTTATAAACATATATAAAGAGCTTCAAAGTGATTTAGGGTGTTATATTCCTAATAATGGTTACTTGAAAAAATGGTCTGACCAAGGAGTTATGCTTCTTAATACAGTATTAACGGTTAGAGCTGGTCAAGCAAATTCTCACAAAAACAAAGGATGGGAACATTTCACTGATAAAGTGATTAGTTTGCTAAATGATAGAGAAGAACCTATTGTTTTTATATTATGGGGAAGAAATGCTCAATCTAAATTAAATATTATTAAAAATTCAAGACATTACATTATCAAATCTGTCCATCCAAGTCCATTATCTGCCAATAAAGGCTTCTTTGGAAGCAAGCCTTTTTCTAAAGCTAATGAATTTCTAGCTTCAATAGGTAAAGATCCTATAGACTGGCAAATTGATAATATGGACATATAAATTTCAAATTATAAGCTAGTTATTTTAAAAGCTTATTATATAACTGTGAATATCCGTCCCATCTAATAACCAAAGCATAATTAATAAAGAGTATATCTGTAATTGAGTGTTTAGTAATTATATCATCTAATTTACCATCAAAAAACCTAAGGCCAATAACTACAATATTATCCGAAATACGCATCAAGAATGAGATAAAAGCATTTGCATAAGAATCATTTAATACTAAAATATTTTTATCATAATTTTGCTTGTTATTATTTTTAAAATTGTTTGACTCCTACTAAGATATACTCCATACTTCTCTTCTGTTTCTAAAAACTCTATATAATCAGTATTTTTAGATGATCTTTAATTTATTAATAACTTTATCTATTTCATCTGCTAGTTTTCTTTTGTCCATATTCTTTTTATACTTTTGAGGCTCCATATATACTCCCATACTTGTGCATAAAAGATGTAAGATATAATATAAAAGAATTCGTTTTTCTTCTGGCTCTTTACCATAACTTTCTAAAAATGCGTTCCAATATTTTTTATTATATTGTCCAAAAGGTGGATATTTTAGTGTGGCAATATCATATGCAGTGTCCCACCACATTATATCTCCTAGCGATAGTATTTTTGTAACTTCCCAACTTACTTTTTTCTCTAAATATATATTCCAATAAAATGGACTTACATGAATCATCGATGGTTCATGGTTTTTAAGATATTCCATATTCTCAGACCAAAGTCTAATTATCCGGTCATATTGTTTTTTTGTTATTAAATTGTTTTCATAAGCTAATTTACCACTACCATTAATAATTTCAGCATTGAACATATACTTATTTGGAGATATTGGATACTTTACGTCCATAGGATTATTTTCATCCCAAATACCGGATGATTTTCCTTTAACTGAGTGTAATTTTTTATAAAAATGTCCTAATTGTCTATAAATTTCTATTATGTCTTTTGATGAAATTACGTCTAATAAATCTCCCAATCTTTTTCCACCAGCTTTTTCTTGAACTAAAAATGGATATTGAATATATTGACAAGTTTCATCAATTACTAAAACTTTAGGGGCAGGTAGATTATTATTATTTAACATGTTAACTACATTATATTCATGCCTTGCTCCGCTGGCTAATTCTGAGTTAGTAACAATTTTAAAAAATACAGTACTATCATTACTTAATTTTACTTCATAAATTTTACGAACCCACTCTCCTCTATCTATAATATTCTTTACTGTTAATCCTTTTAGATGTTTTTTTACTACATTATTAATTCCTGTTGAAATTTTGTCAAAATTATTATCTTTCATGCTATCTCCTCCAAAGATGTTTTTTTATTATTATATAAAAACGTTCCTGACAACATCATGTCAGAAACATTTTATAATTTTAATCATATTTTTTTATAATTTCATCTAATTGTTGTATAAACTGTTGCTTTAATTCTAGTGGTGATTCAATTACAGCATCTTTACCAAACTTCATCAGCAGTTTAATAACATAATTATTTGAAAAGTTCTTGGAAGGTAATTTTAAAGTAATATAGCTTTCATTTTCTTCTTTTATATGTGAATATAAATTAATATCTTCTTTTATATATCTACTGGTTAGTGTGTTTTGCAAGATAGTTATAATTGCTGCTTCTTTTCTTTGAGTCTTACTAATATTAGTTAGTTCATAGATATGATGTTTTATAAAACCTTTTTGTGTAATATTAATTTCCTTAATTCTATTAACTTTAAATTGCCTATTAGCTTTTCTTAAATAACAATATCCTTCTACATACCACGAATTATTTTGATATGTTAAGTTATTGATTTGTACTTCTCTTTTAGTTATTTTATTACCAGAGACAGAATGGTAACTTATATTAACTATTTTTTCTTTTTCAATGGCTTGTTTAATTTTATTCATCATTCTAATATAAGTTTGCCCATATATATTATTCATTTTATAAAAAATTTTATCTAAAATCTTGCTTGCAGATTCTAAATTATCTTTCGAAATTACTGCATTAAACTTCTGAATTGCTCTTTCTGCTGATTTTGAAAGCGGAAAACCTTTTTGATCTTTTATAAAATTGCATCCTAAATATATTGCTTGACTTTCTTCTTGTGTCAAAATAATTGGCTTGAGAAAATAATTCTCGATAATACTATACCCTCCATCTCCACCAGTTTCAGATATTAAAGGTATCTTTAATTCATGTAATGCTTGAATATCTCTATAAATAGTTCTTTCTGAAACCTCAAATAAATCTGCAAGATATTTTGCTTGGACTTTTCCTTTTTGTGCAATTACAAAGACTATACCTGCTAATCTATCGATTTTGTGAATACTAATCACCACCTGCTTAAAATAATTTGTGTTTGTTTATAATTATTATTAGATAAATCAAGTTAATGATTCCCTTATTTATTTAATAATTTTTCTATATCATTTTTAATCTTTAAGGGTGATTTTTTAGGTGAATATCTTTTTATTACATTTCCATCAGCATCAATTAAAAATTTAGTAAAATTCCATTTTATTTCATTATTTAATATTCCCTTAGCTTGACTTTTTAAATATTTATATAAAGGATGTGAGTCTGTTCCATTTACATTTATCTTTTCAAACATAGTAAATGTAACTCCATAATTTAATTGGCAGAATTGATTTATTTCTTCATTGCTGCCCGGATCTTGGTTTGCAAATTGATTACTAGGAAAACCTAATATTTCAAATTCTCTATCTTTATATTCTTTATACAATGCTTCTAAATCTTTAAACTGAGGAGTTAACCCACACTTGCTTGCAGTGTTTACAATTAAAACAACTTTTCCTTTGTAATCTTTCATACTTATCTCTTGTCCATTAATCTCTATTGCTGAAAAATCATAAAAATTCATATACCATTCCTCCTTTTAAATTTTATTTCCATACACATTTTATAATTACCCATTTAGATTATGAATTTCACATACAATTAATTATATTTAAATATATCATAATATTATACATTCTTGTTTTACTTATCTTCCGTGCTTATTTTAAAATATTATAATATAAAGATTTAGTTATGTCCTATTATTTGTTTTTAGATAAAGTTTACACTTTCATCTACTAAATTTGGGGGTTGTTTTTTTGAGTCATTTAATTATAATTAAACCTAAATTAGTATTATAAATTTTTTATTATGTAATACAAGTCATTACTTTTATATTTAGGAAAGGAGTCTTTTATGAGTAATGCTTTCTACAAATTAGATAAGAAAAAGCAAGAAAGAATTATAAATGCTTCACTACATGTTTTTTCTAAGAACAATTTTAAAAATGGTTCAACAGATATTATTGCATACCAAGCTCAAATATCAAAAGGTTCTTTGTTTCAATATTTCAAAAACAAAAAATCATTATATCTATTTTTATATGAATACTCACTTGAAGAATTAGAAAAAAAAGCTTATAAACATTTTAACTCTAATGAAAAAGATTATTTTAAAATTTTAGAAAATAATATATTAGTTAAGATTACTCTGATAAAGGAATATCCATATTTGTATGATTTTGTTGTTAATGCAAATGAAGAAGAAAATTCAGATATCGCACAGTTAATCCAACAAGTAAATCATAAAAGAAAAATTCCTATGAATGAAAAACTTTATAATAATCTAAATTACAGTAAATTTAAAGAAGGAATAGATTTTGAAAATATAAATAAAATGATAAATTGGTGTGTTGAAGGAATTTGGAATGAAGGCGTGAGTAATTCTTATTCTATTGAAAATATGTATAATCAAGCTATGAGTATAATCAATTTTTTCAAAAACGCTGTATATAAAAAAGAATTTTTATGTAAATAAAGGAGGAATTTTATATGCGTTTTATAGAGTTTGGAGATAAGAAAAATCCAAAAATTTTGTTGATTCATGGATATGGAGTATCATGGAAGATGTGGACAAGCCAAATAGATGTTTTTCAAAAGGATTATCAAGTTATTTTACCAGTGCTAGATGGTCACGATGAAGAAAATAATTCTGATTTTATCTCTGTTCAAGAATCAGCACAAAAAATTATAAATTACATTGAGATGAATTATAACAGCAGTGTATTTGCTATTTGTGGCTCATCGCTTGGGGGAACTATTGCTTTTGAGATACTTGCACAAAATCGTTTAAAGGTAGAAAAAGCAATCATTGATGCTGGCCCAGCAGCTCCTTTTAGTAAACTTTTTATTAAATTTTCAATAATATATAGATCAATACTAAACTATCTAATAAGAAAAAGAAACAATTTAGCAATAAAACAATTAGAAAATTCGTATTTACCAAAGGAAGCTGTTGAAGATGCTATAAACATATGTTCTAGGATGTCTAGTAAGACTTGTAAAAATGTTCAGATTTCTTGCTTTACATATGAATTACCTTCATCAATTAAAGATACAAAAACTGATATATTATATTGGTATGGTTCAAAGGAAGCATTTCTTTTTAAGAAATCTGTCAAATTTATTTCACAAACTCTACCTAATGTTAAAATAGAAGTTTTTAAGGGATATAATCACGGTGAACTTTGTATTGGTAATCCAAGCCTGTTTTTAGAGAAATGTTATGAGTTTTTTAAAAGTTAAAATACTAAATGTAAGTAACTGCAACCTTAAACTAAACTTATTGTACAATTTATCTATTAGTTTGTCTTTTAGATATATCTTTACTTTTAGTAGTTTTAATCTTACATACTAATTAATATTGTAAATTTTTATTTGAAATCTATATATTCTTATTATATAATTTTTATATAGAAGTTTAAGATTTGACTTCTAAAACTTTTTATAATGGAGTGATAAAATGAGTCAAGAAAACTTATCAATTCAAGATTGGCATAAAAAACAAGCTGTTGATAACTTCAATTATACGTGGGACTTAATCGATAAAAAAGACAGAACTGATCTAGACAACATAAACATGATACATACAGCCCATGCATCAAGATTTCACTGGGGCGAAATAGGAAAACCGTTGAATTTCGCCAGAGGAGAATGGCAAATATCAAGAGTATATGCTTTATTAAATATGCCAGAAAGTGCATTATTTCATGGTAAACAATCTTTAGAGTTTTGTACTGCAAATAATATAGAAGATTTTGACTTAGCTTTCGCATATGAAGCAATAGCTAGGGCTTATATGATAAGTTCTGATAAAACACAAATGCAAAAGTATATTGATTTGGCAACAAAAGCTGCTGAAAATATCGAAAAACAAGCAAACAAAGATTATTTTCTTTCTGAATTAAAATCAGTTTGTCTATAAGTTTAAGTTTTAAAACAGGTATTTGAATATAAAGCTCAAATGCCTGTTTTAGGTTGTTTCTTCTATTTTGTTTATTTAATAATCCACCAACTACATTTTTTGCTTTTCTTGAAATATTTTCACACATATTATTCTTTTTCTAATATATGTTTTTGTAGTGAATTCTGCATATTTCTTTTCATTAACATCATATCTGTTAAAAAAACATCTACTAAAAGCTTACCATTCATCTGTAGCTCCTGTTTTACTACCTTAGCTCCAAATTTTTTATAAAATTGATTAGATGGTGCATAATGAGGATTATAAATTACCATACTCTCCATACCTTTTGCCAAATAAAAATCTATAATATAAATAATCATCATTAGGGAAATTCCTCTACTTCGATGATTAGGATATACCCAAAGACCGTTTAGTTCTATGCCTTTTTGAGGTATATCAAAAGCTTCGGCTAAACTACCAAAAGCAACTCCAAGCATCTTATCATTTTCAAACGCACCTATCAGTAAACGTATATCATTGTTTTCTTGGGCTGTATTCATCCAATTTATCCAAAATTCCAGCTCTTGCGAAACAGAAAGTGTGTTTTCAGCTTTACCAGCTAACTCTTCTGTCCAACACAAAATCTTTAATTCCATGGCTTGATGCATGTCTGTTTCAGTTAATTCTCTAATTTTAATCATTTGACCATCCTCCAATTATAATGTTTCACTTTTTTTATTTACTCTTAAAATTTTATATTCTATAGACATACAAGTTCAATATTGAAAATATACATGAAAAAATATATGCACTCCACTTAACAAATTTAAATACTTAAAGTCATTTCTTAAATATATGTTTTTTCTTGAATAGATTAAATTTAGAAATTAAATGTCTATAGTATAATGTTATACAAAACAAATACTTCTTAATTATTAATTATATAGAAATGAATAAAGGTAAGATATATAAAAAACAACTACTAATAATTTTATATATGAAAACTGACTATGCTAAATTAGCATAGCCAGTTTATAATCTACGTTCGTTTGTAGACAATCTTTTTAATACTGTCAACTGAAAGGCAAAATTCTTCAGCAAGATAATCAATAGTCACTCCTAAAAAGAATCGCTCACGAATTTCTTTGTTTCTATTTTTTAGATAATTTTTATATCCTGAATTTTCTCCCCACTTTTTTCGGACACCACTGCTATTTGGTATATAAATATATTTTCCTTGAACATATTTCTGTATTTCTTTTAGCAAATGCTCTGGAAGGATTTCTTTTGCTTTTAAATAACTCACTCTAACTACTCTCCTCATAAAAAATTTTTCTTTATTAAGGAAGCAAAGTATACATTATAAACATTTTCTTAATAAGTAAGTTAGAATGAAATCTGGCAATTATTTATCTTAACTCCATACAAACAATTGCCATTGTTTATACTGTAAACTTTGCATGGAGTAAAAACCGTTTTTGTTTTAACCTCATTATTATGTCCTCCTTAATTCATTGATTTATTGATAACAGGATTAGGTAGTAAATCATATTATTTAGAAGTTGATAAAATCAAATATTAATCCATAGCTCTTGTGTCTGATTTGTTTACTCCGGATAATATATGACCATACTTACCGTTGTTAAATCATTTCCTGAATTGTGGTAAGCATGTGGTTTATCAGCTCTAAATCTTATTGAATCTCCTCTTTTTAAAGTATACTCTTCATTGTCTACTTTAATAGTAATCTCTCCTTCAAATACAGTTATAAACTCATAAGTCTCTTGTCCATGTGGTTCTGCACTTAAGTATCCATCTTTGTCAATTTCTACTTTGTATACTTCAAACCTTCTTCCATCTTCATAAGGGAAAAATGGATATACTTTATATCTTCCACCATCTTCAATCATTGGCTCTAAATCTTCTTTAGTAATTATGACAGTATCTGGTTCTGGATGATTTAAAAGAGAAGTAAAAGATATCTTAAGACCATTTGCTATTTTCCACACTGTTGTAATAGTAGGATTTGATTCTCCTCTTTCAATTTGTCCTAACATACTTTTGCTAACTCCTGTTATTTGAGATACCCTATCAAGACTTAATTTTTTCTCTTGACGAATACGTTTTAGATTCGTGGCTATAGCAGAGTTTAAATTTTTCATAAAATTCCACCTTTTCCTCTTGTGCAATATAATGTACATATTGTATAATATATTTAACAACACTTTATATTGTACTTCTTGTATATTATAACATACAATCTGAAAAAGGAGGATATTTTATGTTTAATTTAAGTACATTTGTTTCCTATGTTTTCGCTGTTAGTTTTACACCTGGTCCTAATAACATTATGTCTACGGCTAACGCTAGTAAATTTGGTTATAAAAAAACTTTAGAATTTATTCTAGGTGTTTCCATAGGTTTTTTTATAATTATGATTATTTGTAGCTATTTTAATATTATACTTTTTAATATAATGCCTAAAATTAAAATATTTATGGGTATATTAGGAGCAGGATATATGATATATTTAGCTGTTAAAATAATGCAGAGCAAAGAAAATGATTATAGAGAAAAAATAACTGATAAAAACAGAGGTCATATAACTCGCACAAGGGAATTAAATTTATTTTTTACTGGTATGACAATGCAGTTTGTTAATCCAAAGGCTATACTTTATGGTATAACAGTAATATCTAACTTTATAATTCCTTACTATAAATCAAATATTTCTTTAATTGTTTTTTCAATTTTTTTAGCTTTAGTAGCATTTATGTCAACTTCATGCTGGGCATTATTTGGTTCTTTATTTAATAAATTTCTATCTAAATATAGACGTCAATTTAATATAGTTATGGGACTACTTTTAATTTATAGTGCAGTTTCTATATCTGGCATCACAAACTTATTTAACAAGTAAAAAATCAATATAAAAGCTGGTTATGATAAATTAACACAGCTATTTTATAATCTATGTTGGTTTATAGAAAGTCTTTTTAATACTGTTTATGATTAATTTGTGATAATGTCACCCGTATGGTTAAAATTAAAATATGAATAAAGAAGTGCATTTTCTAATGAGTCAAAAACAACTAAATAGATTTAAAGTTATTTCAATGATCACTGAAATAATCTTAAAATAGCTGATGCAGCTAAATATTTAGATTTAAGTGAACGCCAAGTAAAGCACTTAATAGACACTTGAAAAATGAAGTTTACTTTGTTTTGATATAAACTCTTTTTATCTCGCGGTACTGTCAAATCTCTTTTTTATCTTCATTTCTCATTAGTTGTAATTGATTTTCTATATTATTCATTATATAATCTAACCTATGAGCTATAAAAACTTAAATCCAATCATAAAAAAATTTATATTCGTTGTTTTTCTATATGGACTTACTTCTGCCTCTTTCAACGGTTTTTTTGGTATATATGTAAAAGAACTGGGATATGATGAAAGCGTTGTTGGCACAATACTTTCTTTAAGAAGACTGTCTGTAGGTATATTAGCATTTGTTATTGCCATTATTGCAGAGAGAATTGGTCATAAAAAATCTCTTTTACTAGGGCTTATTACAGTTGGTCTTAGCAGTATATTGATTGTTTTAGTGGATGATATTAATCTAATGAAAGTCCTTTCTGTGATCTTTGGATTCGGTCAAGCAGCCATGATGACTGTGGAATCGCCTTTTGTGTATAATCAAACTGACAAAAGAGAAAGAGTTCACGCTTTTAGCTTGACCTTTGCTACTAGAAATGCTGCTTTTATGACTGGCTCTTTATTTACGGGATTTTTAGCAGACTTTTTTTCAGAGAGGGTTAGCTCTAGTGTTATTTCTATACGTTATGCACTTATTGTGGTTAGTGCCATAAGCCTCATAGCTGTATTTCCGCTTAGCAGCTTAAAACCAAAGCCTGTTGCAGAAACGAAAAAGCTTAGTATTCATGAATTTAAGGGATTTTTTACGAAAGTAAATGTCTTATTCTTGACGTATACTACTTTCATTGGACTAGGAGCAGGTCTTGTAGTTCCTTTTTTCGGTGTCTATTTAAAATATATGTTAGATACCACTGAAAGTATCGTAGGACTAATTCTTAGTTTTGCTCAATTAGGAACTGTTTTGGGAGGTCTTAGTGTACCATTTTTAAGCCGACGTATTGGAAATCATAAGACCATAGTTGCAACTCAGCTTTTAAGTATTCCTTTACTTATTGCCATTGGACTTCCTCAAGGAATCCTTATTGTAGCTATTGCTTTTTTCTTGAGAAGCTCACTGATGAATATGAGTCAACCACTCATTCGTAATATATCTATGCACATAGTTGACGACCATCATAGACCGCTTATGAGTGCTATGCGAGCAATGGTAAACAATTTATCACGGGCTTTAGGGATTTTTCTCGGTGGACGTATTATGGGCATATTTACTTATAACACACCATATATTTTTACAATTCTGTTTTATATTATTGGTACACTTATCTTCTTTAGTATATTTAAGAATGAAATTGCACAAAACAATCATAACAGACAGAGAGACAGGGGAGACTACTGAAAAAGTAACTTTTTTGAAAAATACGCCTAGTAAAAATGTCACTAACCATTATATGATTTTTATAAAATAAAATTTATTAACAATTCTTTTTATACACTCCCACTGCATATCTTGCTTAGCATCCCAGCTTTGCTTGTAGAACTTTGTTAAGTGATTATTCGCTCTACATACATTAGAAGGTTTTCTATTGATTTTATTAAGAAACCTAATATTTAGATTTTCAACTGAAATGTATCCTCCAACTATTTTCCCTATCTTTTTAACATTCCAAATTGAACAATATCAGTTCCAGGTAAAATATCTCTAGATACTACTTCAAATCCATATTTTTCATAAATTGCTACGTTTTTTTCACCATGGGTTTCTAAGTAACAAGGTTGATTTTTTTCTTCAGCTACTTTTAGGACTAAAGTTAATAATTTTCTTCCAAAAGCTTGTCCTTGTTTTTTAGGATTAACTCCAATTCCTATTACATATTGATGTGGCTCTTTTATGATTTTGTTATGTATTTTTAAGTTAAACTCATCATATTCATTAAATCTCTTAGCACTCTCTTTACCAAACTGCATAAGCGATAATGCTCCGCATCTTAAAGACCTAAATAAAGTAAATTTGTAATCTTTAAAATCACTAAATAATATAATACCTTCCATTTGATGGGAACTAGCATATGCTTCACCATATAAAACTGCATACTTTATAATAAACTTAGTAATAATATTAATATTTTCTTTATTATGTTTTCTACCTAGAATATGCTTAAATACAGGATAATCATAAAAAGCATCTGATAATACCTCAGCACTTTTATTAATATCCTTCTTCTCTAACTTATATAAATCATTAATATTCACTTCAATCACCTTCCACTATATTATCTTAAATTACTTATTCCATATATGTATATCAAATTCCTTTTTTTCACATTCTTGATTGTCTAGATTAAATAAACTTCTTATTATAAATGTAAATTGTCTTAAATATTAGTTTGATAAAACTTGTTTATGATTATAGGCACACCGCGAAACCAACTCATACATTTACTGATATAGCTACTGTTTACGTGAAAACCACCTTTACTTATGGTAAGGTTCACCGTAAATATACTATGGGTGTTTTTTTTAGAACAAGATTACTTTTTAAATAATATTTTAATATATATCTTCAGTAGCATCCCCTTGATTACCCATTATAGGTGTAAATCTAAAATGTCCCTGTCAAAAAAAAGGAATAAATATAATGTTTATGCATCTAACATATATATCCATTCCTTATTTACATATTATTATTGGTTTTTCCATCATGTGTATTATTGGTATTCTATTGATAAAATGTAGACTTTGTCCAAATTCGTGGCTCCCATCTCCATTTAAGACCTTATATTTAATTGGTTCTTTGTCATATTTCTCTGCAATAGCACTGCTCATCTGTTTATAAATATACTATTATTATATTATAAATCATATATATTAAATATTTAAAATCTTACCTCGTTTGTACTAAACTGCGGTTATTTCATAATTGAATCAACAAATGAAACTAAAAGTTTATTAAATTGCTTATAATTATCATAATTTGCATTATGTGACGCATCTTCAATTACTCTCAAAGGATAACCTGTCTTTTTTGCCCAGTTTTTATTGTATTTTTTTACATAACCCGTATTGTCATGTTCACCATAGGTTATTAGAACAGGGCACATAAACTTGACTTCCTCTTTCACTTTTAAAAATTCTCCATAAACTGCACTTGCAGCTTCTAACATACCTTTTTTTCCAAGGTCAACTAATGTTTTATACATACTTTCTCTTGCTTCATCAGTTGCAGTAACTGCTTTTGCCCCAGCTTTACAGTAATAACTATATGGGTACATCTTTGCGATTGTAGTATAATGTCTAATCCAAAACAATTCCGACTTCTTATAATAACTTTCACCAAATGGTGTTGTACCAATGCCTACGAATCCTAATACTCTATCTGGATAGTCTTTGATAAAAGCCTGAGCTATATAACCACCTGCTGATTGACCGACAAGTATTATTTGACTAACTTTTTCTTGTTCGAGAATGGTTAGTAATTCTCTATTGACATTCTCAAAAGAGAATTCTTTATATGGTCTAGATTTCCCATGTAATGGATAATCCCAAGTAATTAGTTTATAATCACTTGATAAATGTTCAACTTGTTTATCAAAAAGTTTATGATCTGCTGTTAATCCGTGACAAAATACAATCGCAACTCCATTATGGCTATCCATTTCATTGCTCCAGTAATAAACAATTCCTCTTGATGATTTTACCTTTTTTTCAAGCATTATTCCGCCTCCTTGTAATAATTACGTTTTAAATTATTCAAATACAAAAGAAACTCATTTAAAACTTCTCGATTCTTAAATGAACCATTTGCAAAGACCCGGAAATAAAAACCATTAGATAAATCAATTATAATATCATACAGTGTTTCCAAGTCCTCTTCATGCCGGAACTTTGATCTGTCTGTATTCTTTAACACTTCTATTTTTCTTTTGTTTAGTTCAGACAGTATAAACTGATTGATTTCTTTACTTTTTATTGTATTTTTCTCATCATAAACATTCATGATGAATCGATATTGATAAGGAAATCTTTCCATCAAATTTAATCTTTGAAAGATCTCACCTTCGATAAACACAAAAAAATCATGCCCTTTTACGATTTTAGAAAGCTTTTGCTCCTTAAGTAACTTAATTGCTGACTGAAAAAGATATTCATACAATGATTGCTTGTTACGAAAATAATGAAATAAAAGAGATTTTGATACTCCTGCATCATCAGCAATTAGCTGCATTGAAGCCTTTTTGTACGTACTGCCTGAAAACACCTTATATCCTGCATTTAATATTCTTTCTTGTTTCTCATTTGGTAATTCAAAGAATTTCTTGTTCATAATTCACCTCATTGACCGAATCGGTTAATATTATAATACACCTATTGACCGATTTTGGGAAGGGTCATATTTATATATAAAACAAGTAATATTTTTAAAACGCACTAAAACTCAGTTACTTATTTTACGATTCATTTTTTCTTCACTTTATTATAAAATTTCTTTCATAAATTCTTAAAGCTTGACCTCTCTCTACACTTTATAAATTCTATAGTAATTATTTTTCTGAAATATACTACTAACTTTAGAGACAAAATAAACATACGTAAATGACGTATTAAAGTTAACGATTAATCTTCTCAACCCTATATCCAATTTCTTTATTGCTTTGTCTATAACATGTCTTTATTAAATCTTCTCTTGATAGCTCTGTTCCCATATAAGCATCAATAGTTATTTGATTTCTATTACCATAATATTTTATTAGAAGTCTTTCTTCTAATTCTTCTTGAGATGTTAGTTTATAATTATGTAATATATGTTTTAAAGTAAATCCTGCATTTTCAAGTGCTCTACCTAGTAAAATACATCTATGGCAATCAATTGGATCTTGCATTGCTCCCAATAATACAATTCTATATCCCTTTTTACATCCAATTTTTAACCTTTCAATTCCTTTTAAGAAATCTTCGTCATATATTACTTTTTCAAAGTCCGCATATCCTTCTTCCGTATACACGTTTTTATCCTGTCTCTGAACTGCGAATTCTTTACCCATGTAAATGTATACATAGCCATTACTTATTAGTGTCTTTGAAAGAGTTTCTTTATTAAATTGAACATTATATTTAGAATAAGGTGTTCCTCTAATGTCTACTATACAATTAATATTGTGATAGTTTAGCATGTCTATTAATCTATCTATGGAATAATTTGAATGTCCTATCGTGAATATATCCATTTTTTACTTCCACCTTCTCTTACAATCTATCCTCATTTAGTAACATAAGATTATTTTATTTTCATAAATCATTAGCCGTAAGTAATTTCTAAATACTTATATCTTCTTTGCCATACTATATGATTTATAGCCTTTTGGATCATTTTCTTTTATAAAAACTATTTTATATCCCAATTTTTCATAGAATTTTTCTGCTTGAAACTCCACTGTACCTAAATTAATGCTGTAGACATTTAGCTCCTTTGCTTTTTCCTCAATTTTACACATAAGATTTTTGCCAATTTGATTTCCTCTATATTTTTCATCAACGACAAGCCAACCTATATACATTGAATCTTCAGTAACACTACCATGAACTCCTCCAACAAATTTGTTATCATCTAATGCAACAAACATTATATTTCTTTCTTCCATTAGATGAATATTATTATCTCTATTAAATTTTTCTATTTTATTTAATAAAATGGAATCATATTGATTGATTTTTTCAGTAACTATTATCACTTCTGTTTGCACATTACTCTTTATATTAAAATCGGTATTCTTTAAATAGAAATATCTTTTTGTTCTTGGTGTTTTTTCTGTAATGCCTCCAATATCAAAACCTATAGATTTAAAATCTTCTACTCTAGATTCAACTTCTGTATATAATTTTAACCCTACTGCTTTATTTTTATAATAATGACAAGCTTCTGACATCAACTTTTTTAAAACATCAATATCCTTATAAAACACACTACTAATACTTACCCAATCCCAAAAATAATTCGTATATACAGCTCCAACCAATTTTTCACCATCAATAGCATAAAAATATTCAGTTGACGAATCTCTTTCACCGGTGTATTTTGCATTGTAATCTCTTAAATGTTTTATCATCTTATCTTTATATTTGAAATTTTTGTCCTCTATATACCTCATTTTATCTCCCCCCAAAATTTGTAATTCCTTGTGTTAAGTAATTTTAATAATAGTTTGAAAATTGTTTCATATCTATAGAAAAAATCGCAATACTTATGGTACAGTCCACCTTATCATAAGTGACAGCGGTTTTTAAATTAGGCTCTGTTAGACTTTTGTGTTGTTACAGAAACATTGAAATAGCAAATGGTTATATTCACTATCTTTAGCCATTTACTATTCATTTGACATGTTGTTAGTTATTCAGTTCTATTCCTTAGTTGTATCATTAATCCCTATTTCGTAAATAAATCTTAATAACGATAACGATTATTAAAACAATTATCGTAACTCCACCATAAACTAATAGACTGGTATACCACGGAGCAGATTGCATGGCATATAGGTCTGGATGTCTTTTGTAATCCCAAAATCTGAATAACGCATGACCGATAAAAACTCCGATAGAGGAACAGATAATGATATTCAGGAAATTAGCAAATTTATTCCTTCTGTTAATAATAATCCCCTCCTTTTTATTTACACTATTTTACTCTTAAGCGAATTGATTGTTTACACATATAGATGTCCTCTTGTACGATATTGAAGTGATTTAGTATCTGTCACTTTTGTAGAACCATTTATAAGCAGTTGTCTTGCTTTTACAATTTCTTTTTCGTCAAGGAATGTTTGTAACCATTTGAACCAATGAAGATAGTTTGGCAGGTATTTCGTTGCAACACCATTGAACTTATCAATCCACTTCTTAAATTTGCTGTGTAAACTGTTGACATGTGAAATATGGTAAACACCATTCTTATGCTTACCACTGGCTATCCTTATATGTTCTGCAACATTGCTTTTTGCAAAGGTGATATAACTTTTGTGCGAGTCTGTACAAATCAAAGCATCTGGCGCTAATCTGCCTTTATATAGACGCTCCAAGTCAGCAGTCTTAATACGACCTTTATTAGCCATTTCGAAGATGATATTACCTGCTCTATCAATCGCAGTAGCCATATGCAGACTTGCTCGTTGCTAATACCTCTCTTTTTTACCTGTTTACCACGCTTACGGGATTTCCTTGGCATAGTAAATCCACTTTTCTTATGATTGCCTTTAAACGATTCTGGAAGAAAAGTTTCATCCATCTCTACGATACCAGACACTTCACCAACTCCTTGAAAACTACGGACAGCATCAAGAAGTCTATGTCTCATATAAAATGATGTTTTGACAGAAACTTCGCATATGGTAGCCGATTTACGAATGAATAATCCCATCACCATACACTTAGCATAATCAATCCATTGCTCAAGACTTACATGAGAATTTGCAAGTGGAGTCATGGTTCTATCGTTAAATGTCTTCTCACAATCCTTGCACCTAAAACGCTGTACCCCATTCTTCTTACCATGTTTGATGACATTAGTTCCACCACAATGCAAACATGCAAGCCCTTTAGAAAAGCGTTGCTCACGGCTATCATTGTATAATGAATTTGTCATGGCTCTAAGAGATATTATTTCGCCGATATTATTAAACAGTTCTTCGATTTGACTGTCGGTTAAGGCTTTAATATCCCTGAATATAGAATGTACTGATGGCATAAATGGCTCCTTTTTGAATATATGTTCTTTTTAATTATAGAACATTAGTTCTCATAAATCAAATAACAACACTAATATCTAACAGAGCCTTAAATTAAGTAATATTATAATAGTGAAGAAACATATTCTCAGACTATACTTTCCATTATATACCATAGTCTCATTAGGAGAAATCGAGTTTTACTGTGTAGTAATCTTTTGCATAACTTTTTATTATCAATTTTTTCACTATGTCCTTCATAAATCTCCTCTATAGTAACTATTGTTCAATAATCTATTTAAATCAAAATGCCGCGTTCAAAGTAACAAACCATTATTGGAAGCCATATGTCAAGAGCAATTTTGATGCTACTTCGTTAGTTAATATTTCCATTAATTTTCTTTTCAATTTTAATACATTGTATCACATTTCTAAATAACATTCACTTATGATACAGTTCAGTGCAAATACTTGAACATTAAACCTTTGGACTGATTACCCATCAAATTGAGAAAAACAGTAGTAGGACAGAGGAATAAGTTTTGCAGGGAGAACATTAACACCATTTACTACTTTAATGGAAGTTACTGATGGAAGAGTAATTGTGGAATCAGGTACAAATATACTATTCTTTGTCAGTAGTGAATGTGATAAGGAAACACAAGTTGAATTTGAATGGTGAGAAAGTGAAGGTATTGTTTATTAAGAAATATACTTCAATTTCTTATGTAACGAGATATACAGGGACTTATCTGTCTATTAAATATTCAATTTCTTTTACCAGACAAGTCCCTCTCCTCTAATCAATTGTCATTAATCACAAAAGGAACATATAATTCAATCTTATCAACATTTTTACCGTCTTTTCGATAGTTACGTTCTAGGCAGAAACTAGAATCAACTTTGCAGTTATTTCTTAATACATGTTCAGCTGCTGCCATATAAAGTTCCATACTTTTTAACTTCTTTATGCCCACTTTATCTGGATTAATCCACGTACTAAATACAAGATACTCTCTCTTTAGTAAACTTCTTTCTTCTAATCCATCAGGATAACTTTCAAAAGGCTGCGTGATTTCCACTGCAGCAAAACACTTGTTTACATTACCTTGTTTTCCTAAAATATAAAATGGAATGTCTGTAGATGATTCTCCAAAAACTAAAGTGAATGTATTATTACCTTCCTTAATTCGATGCGTCCAACCTTTGCCGGATTTGTAAATATTATCAGCTAGCTTATACCAAGGAATTTTCTTTTTCCATAGTGATGTCTTTTCTTTTTGCTCAAAAATACAACCTCCAAGTTTAATATCTGGCAATTCCACTCTCTTAGGCTCTAATTCCAAAATCACATCCGTTTGACTTTGATCTATATTCTTGAGTTTCATAATAGGAAGTAAAAGATCCAACTGTTTTTTAGATTTCTCTGTTTCTTTAGAATTAAATGTATAATAATCAATACATTCCTCAAGATAGTTTCTATTATCATTAGGCCGCCAATCTGATTTATAATCATCACTTTCTTCTAACCAATTGTTGAGTTGATTCCAGCGTTCTCCTATAACAGGCAAGTATGCTGGCAAAGCTGCATAGAGTCCTCCACAAATATCCTTTTTCTTAAATGGCTCAGACACCTTAAAATCTTCAGGTATTACTACCCACATTTCATATCCATATTCCATCTTTTGATTATTGAAACCAAATCCAAAATGTCTGAAACCAGCTCTTTCATGCAAAGAGTGCTGCTGAATTAATTTTTTTACCATTTCCCAACAATCATTTTCTGGTGTTTCACTTACAATCGAATAGCTTGCTACTACCATCTTGGGTAGGTTAATAATTCTTACATCATTATTGTTATAACTTGAATTTTGACACACAGTTATCTTCCTTTCAGAGAGTGTAATTTGAAGTGCATTTCTCAACTCTAGAACAGCAGAATTATCTGGAATATCAAGGTATTGAAATACATCTTGTAGGTTTTGCTGTGATTTAACTATCTCTATAAGCCTTTTTAAGACAACACTCAAAGCCTTAAGTTCCTCTGTTTTTTGATTGGTTTCTTCCATATGTCGCGTTAAAACTTCTATTAAAGTGGACAGTTCTTCTGAAACAAAGATATGTTGAATATCTTGTATGGATAAACTAAGCTTACGAAATAGTCGAATTTGTTTTATCCTCATTATGTTTTTTTTATCATAATACCTATACCCGTTTTCCTTACGATAACTTTCTAGTATACCTGCTCCTTCCCAATACCTTAATGTTCTATTCGATATACCATATGTTTCAGCTACTTCCCCAATCCTTAACATAGCACCTCTCCTCTCTAATTAGAGTGTAAACCTTTCCTCAGCGTAAATGTCAATAAATTCTTTTCAATTTTTTTCTTTCTCTATCTTCTCTTGGCAAAATGTACAGGTGTCAATAATTAATAAATTACAAATTAATCTAATTATATAAACATATATTTATTGAACGGATTGAGGGAACAATAGAATAAAGAACTATTCATATTCATTTAATAATTTTCTACTATTAAAATCTCAGTCATTTGTGATACAGTTCACCGTAACTATATAATCGACAAACTAATCAAGGAGCAGAATAAAATCTGCTCCTATTTAAAATTACGTGATAGTTATGTTCTCCAATTAAGCTATTGCTTATATAAATCTAAGCCTCTAAGTATTTGCTCTGTTATATTCTTTGCCTTCCATCCAGCTACTGATTCTCCTTCTATTTTTGTAACAAAGGTGTACGTTCTTCTATTGCTAGTTATATAGCCAATATACCATCCTATTCTATTATTAGGTTTCCCTTTCATCTCAAAAGTACCAGTCTTACCCGCTAAAGTCATAGATTCACTTGTGTCATCTATAAGCATATCTTTAACTATCTTTATATTTTCCTTGCTAAATGGTAATTGTTCCTTATATAGGTTAGTTATAAAGTCTAATTGGTCATTAGTAGATATAGTTAGTGAACCATCTAACCAAAACGCATCAACATTTGTTCCAATTTTTCTATTGCCGTACTCTGCTTTATCTAAATAATACTTCATTTTCTCTCTTCCTATTTCTCTTGCAACCTCTTGAAAATACCATACAACAGAATATTCGACTGCTGTTCTTAAAGTATGGTCTTTATTCCATTCTTTAATAGAATAGTTAGTACCATTCCACTCTTTTATAGTATCTGCATGTTTTAAAACTCCTGTTTCAAGAGCAATAAGTGAATGTAGAATCTTAAATGTGGATGCTGGTGAATCTAGTTCTGAAAATTTTTCTTCATTGTATGTGAGATAACTATCATTTGAAATATCATATAATTTAAATACCCCATTGTAGGTACTAAAATAATCTTCCAATGTTATATTGTTTTTTGCTCCACACCCTACCAATACTAGAAAGACTATAATTACGCTAGTTATCTTAATTATTTTACTCATATCTAACCCCCTCAAATGCATATAATAATATTTTACCATTTCAAATTTATAATTGTAAAGAATAATTCCTTCAATAGTTTTTTACAAATCCGTATATGGAGTAAGGGTCAGGCTTTACTAATTTATAAGTAAATTAGTAAAGCCTGACCCCATTCCCGCACAAGTCAAGATTAATACAAATGAATATATATTTGAAGTTTGACATCTTTAAAAAAACTAAGCTTCCCAAATCATATTATAAGATGACTCTATATCTTGGACTATTTTGAAGTTTTGCTTGTTATATAAATGATAAGCAACATTACTTTTAGTGACACATAGACTGATTTTAGTAATTTCATTTTCTTTTGCAACATTTTTTATTGACTCAATTAGCATATCACCGACACCTTGCCTCCTATAATCTTTGACTACACCAATTACAAGTACGGGTATCTCCTCAGTAATATAGCCTCTAATATTAGTATTGTCATTCCAATACCTTATAAATGCAGCACCTGCTTTATTTCCATCAATTTCAGCAATTACTGCTATATCGCCTTCTCGACTACCAAAATCTACAAGTGTATGTTTAGTACAATCATATGACAACCCTTCTTCCAGTGATGGTTGTTCATCATCTTTTCTGCTCCAAAAAACCGCTTCAAATAACATTTCTCTTAAGAACTGATAATCATCTTGATTATATTTTCTACAATGAATCATAGGATTTCTCCTTTACCAATTATTCTCTAAACATCGTATTCACTTATGATACGGTTTACCGTAACTATATAATCAACAAACATATTTCGTTATATGTATATATAGTTAATAAGAAAAGCCATTTTAGGCTTCTCTTATTACACACATTAAGAATAATGTGACTTTAACCGATTGAAAGATTATACTCATAATTTACATTTTTCTTGATAGATAATGAAAAACTATCAATCCACAAAAGTATTGAAACGCAATCACACCCCAAAGGGTAAGGATAATCCATTCCTCTATTCCTATGAACGTGAAAACTATATTTAAAACAGTTAGTACAACGAACATAATGATGTAGGTAATCTGTCCTGATTTTTGTCTTATCATTATTTTTCTTTCATCATACAAATTAATTTTTTCATTTTTAAGACGTTCTTCATATATTAGTTTCTTTTCTGGTTTTCGTCAATAAAAATATTTATAGATATTAGCAATACTTCCACCTATAAAACCACAACCCGTTGCAAAAATAATTGAACCATGAGTTAATTTTTCAACAAAAAG
>JANQLB010000125.1 GCA_028280805.1 Tissierellales bacterium | reverse complement strand
CAGAAATCCCATAGATTGAAAACTTTAACGGATGATTTGTTTGAAGCATCTAAGGCATCTAGTGGTAATATACCTGTAAACTATGAAAAAATAGACATTTTATCCTTAATAACTCAGGGTTTAGGGGAATTAAACGATAAAATTAAGGAATGTGAGCTGGAAATTAAGATAAACCATCTTCAAAATAAAATATACATTTCAGCAGATGGAAAGCTCTTATGGAGAGCTATTGAGAATTTGCTATCTAATATAATTAAATACTCACTTAAAGGGTCAAGAGTATATATAGATATAGAAAACTTACAACATGTAGTAGTTTTAACTATTAAAAATATTTCTCGCTATCAATTAAATATTTCGGCTGATGAACTAATGGAGAGATTTAAAAGAGGAGACGAATCCAGAAGTAGTCAGGGTAGTGGATTAGGATTGTCCATTGCTAGGAGTTTAATAGATATTCAAAAGGGAGAATTGGATATTAAAATAGATGGCGATTTATTTAAAGTGATTGTTCATATACCTAAATATAAATAACTATTTAACTGTATTTAAGCTGTTTGCTGGCAAGAAATATTTACTTAAAATTGAAATACTCACTATAACAAAGTTATAGTGAGTATTTTTTATAGAGTTACTTAGAGAAAACAAGCAGGATTACCAAAGATAGTTTAAATTGACTATTCAACTCCGCATCCGCAGAAATTTAATACTATAGATTTGCAAATGTTAAAGCAGCAATTTGCATCGCAATCACCAAATTTACATATGCAACGATGTGTGCATTCACAATGATTATTGTCTATTTTATCTAGATTTTCTGTAGCAGATTCAATTATTTCACTCATTTTAGTCGGCATCAATTTATCCCCCTTTTTATAAGCTATTTGATACTATCATATAATGTTTCATGCAATTATTTTACCAATATTTTCACATAAGATTTAATATTTAGTAGATATAAACCTAAGTTTTTAATTGGTATTTCCTACTTAGTGGACTTATCCTTTTCTCACTTCATATTATTATAAAGTTATTTTTTTGTTCCTTGTTTTTAATAATGTTTTAAAATATATATCCCTTTATTTATTACTAAATAAAGGGATATAGTTTGTCTACAATATATACTTCCTTTAGATTATATTGAATTTCCATGTACTATATTTAATTTTTTTCTACGTTTATTATTGTACCTATAGGATATTTCTCTGATTTAGTAATATCTTTAAAACTCTGAGATAAAAATTCAAATTTTTTCAGTTTAGTTTGAATGTTTTCTATTTTTTCATTTATAAGACTTATTGATTCATTAATTTTATTTATTTCATCTGATTGTACTTCAATATTTTTTTTGTTTGAAAGGTCTGATACCGTAATATGAATTTTAGAGTGATCATCAGTATTCAAAGTTTTATTATTTTTATTATCGTTATGTGGATTTTTCACATGAATTTTTACATCACATAATAGTAACTTTATCATTTTAGAATTCCAAGCAATACGGCAGCTATCTCCCTTTAAAAAACATTCTTCTTCCTCTAAATGAAATAATTTTTTCAGGGCTTCTTCATTAGATAATACTGATTCTATAACCTCTGGCGTAAGTATTTTAGGAATATTAGAAGTATCCATTTTGCCCTCCTTAATTTTTATAGTTATCTATCTTTATATTATGTCAAATAGATATACTTTGTTACTTAAAAAAATCATATTATACAGCTTTATTTAAGATTAAAGCTGTGTGTTTAAATTATCATTATATGGAGTAACTTTTTTATAAGTATCTTTTATTGACCAACAATTTATTTTAATATATTATATAAATTAAGTTGTGTAACAATTGCCACATAAGGCATATTTTTCATTCAACCTAAACATAGATTTAGCAAAGAATATATGATACAAACAGTGTTTGAGATTTCCAAATAGAAGAGAGAGAAACTATTAATTATAGAAAAAATAAAAAAGGGGGAGAAATAGTGAAAAAAGTAGTTATTATAGGTGGCGGAATAGCTGGATTAAGTGCAGGTATTTTTGCTCAAAAAAATGGATTTGAAAGTATTATATTAGAGAAAAACAGTAATTTAGGGGGACAATGTACCGGTTGGAATCGTCAGGGTTATCATATTGATGGATGTATACATTGGTTAGTCGGAACTAAAGAAAAAACACCTATAAATGAGCTTTGGACTACCGTAGGTGCTTTAGATGGAGTTGAGATTTTTCATCCTGAAAGTTTTTTTTATTTTGAGTACGATAACTTTACAGTAGATATTCCTCGTGATGTTGATCTTCTGAGAGCTAGCTGGCTTGAATTATCTCCAGAAGACAAAGATGAAATTGAAAATTTATATAACTGTATTAAGAAGTTACAGTTCTTTGAAATGCCTACTGAAAAACCTACAGATTTAATGAATTTCATGGAAAAAATCAAGCTGATTATTTCCATGAAAGACATAGGTACAATTATGAAAAAATATGGAAAAATGAACTTAAAAGAGTATGCTAAAAAATTTAAACATACAGCATTAAGAGAGGTATTAGGCTCATTTTTACCGGAAGGGTACAGTGCGTCATTTGTTTTATTTACACTTGCTGCTTTTACTAAAGGTCAAGCATCTATTCCTTACGGTGGTTCTAAAGCACTAGCCCTTAGGATGCAGGAACGTTATCTTTCTTTAGGTGGAAGTATTGAAGCATCATGTGAAGCTGTTGAGTTAACTATTGATAATAATAAAGTTAAACAGGTTATCTGTAACAATGAAAAAATTTTTAAAGGGGATTATTTTATTGCCGCATGTGATTCATATGAGTTTTATGAACGTTTACTGAAAGGAAAATATCCAGATACTTTCTTTCAAAAGCGGTATCAGAATCCTAAAGATTATCCGTTATCATCACAAATTCTTATTGCTTTAGGTTATGAAGGTAAGCTAGATGAATTTCCATTTAGCTTGTCGTTTCCTATTAACTCTTTTGAAATTCATAAAAAACCAATTAATCGTTTAACAATAAATCAATATAATCATGAACCGTCATTTGCACCAGATGGTCACACTCTAATCATTTGCAACATTAGTCAACGTTACTCTGATTATGAAGCCTGGAATGTGCTTTATAAAGATACTAAAGCTTATAACCAAGAAAAAACAAAAATTGGGCAATCAGTATTAAGAGCAATGGAAACAAGATTTTCACAAATGGAAGGAAAGTTAAAAGTACTTGATGTTGTTACTCCTAAAACTTATGAAAGGTACTGTAATGCTTATCAAGGTGCTTTTATGTCTTTTATACCAACTGTTCGTGGAAAGATGATGGAACATACAGGTCGAGTGAAAGGCTTGAAGAATATCTTTTTAAGTGGTCAGTGGTTACAACCACCGGGAGGATTACCGGTTGCAGTTGTTACAGGCAAAGATACAATTATGCGGATTTGCAAACAGGAAAAGAAGTTGTTTATTAAGTAGTTAAAAATATTTTGAAATTTTTAAAATATAAAAAGAATAATTAATCATACATAGTAGGTAAAAAAGTATCTATTTCAAATACCCTCAGTTTAATATCTGAGGGTATTAATTTTTTACTTTAAAACTATACAAATAAGCTGCCATAAAATTGCCATATTTTAAACACAGAAAATTCTAATTAAAGATGTAATATGAATAAAGAGATAATAAATGGGAGGTAATTTAGATAGTTATCTAATTTTATAATAATTTGCCACTGGACAAAATATCATATACACCCTCTATGAATATAATTTAAAGGGGGTGTTTGCATTGAAACGGAGAAGGAAATCAAGAAAAAGAAAAATTACATTCGTATTTTTAGTAGCAGTTTTCGTTCTTATAATATATGGATTTATTGTTTTTGATCAGAATATTAAACCTACAATATTAGCTTTATCGGAGGTTAAAGCTAGAATGATAGCTACTCAAGCAGTAAATGATGCTATAAAGAGTAAAATAAAAGATGATATTAAATATCAGGATTTAATTTTTGTAAAAACTGATAATGAAGGTAAAATAACAATGATGCAGGCTAATACTGTGTTAATGAATAGCATTGCTTCTGATGTTGCCCTTGAAATACAAAATAAAATGAGAAGACTTTCTATAAACAGTATAGATGTTCCGTTAGGAAATGCCTTTGACAGTCAATTACTAGCTCAATTTGGTCCAAGAATCAAAATGAATATTGTACCTCAAGGTACTGTAAGTGTAGATTTTGCCACAGAATTTAAAGAGTCTGGTATTAATCAAACGATACATAAGGTTTTTCTAATAATTAATACTAATGTAAGAATAATTGTACCATTAGCTTCTGAAACTGTAAACGTTACAGCTAATGTACCTATAGCTGAAACTATAATTATTGGAGATGTACCTGAAAATTACATTTATGTTCCTGAAGAGGAGTTTTTAAACGTTGTGCCAACAGATTAAAACTAGCAAATAATAGTTTAGAGATTTGACTGGTTTGTTATGAGTAGAATAATTTTATTTAAATACTACCTTGCTTTTATTTAAAAATTATTGTATATATAGTTATGTGTATATTTTAATAAATACAAGATAAAGTGGTGATGAAAATGATTTTTTTAATAAAGATAAAAAGACAATTAATATAAAAAACATATTTGCGATTTAATGAGGTGATGATGTGAATTACAATCAAGATAATTTTGTTAGAGAAAGAGTGCTAATGGTAGGAGTTAATTTAAATGATATTAAAGAAATAAGTATAGAAAGCTCTATGAAGGAACTAAAAGATTTAGTTTTAGCAGCTGAAGGAATACCTGTTGAAAGTATTGTTCAAAATCTAGAAAAAAGAAATCCTGCTCTTTTTATAGGAAAAGGAAAAGCTGATGAAATTGCCGTTTATTGTGAAGAACTTGATATTGATACTGTTGTTATTAATACTGAATTATCAGGAGTTCAGATAAGAAACCTTGAAGAAATACTAAAAAGAAAGGTAATAGATAGAACAACTCTCATACTAGATATTTTTGCCAGAAGGGCTGTATCTAAAGAAGGGAAGCTGCAAGTAGAATTAGCTCAATTAAAGTATAGGCTTCCTAGATTAGTTGGTCTTGGGAGTGAGTTATCAAGAACTGGAGCAGGAATTGGAACTAGAGGGCCCGGAGAACAAAAACTTGAAATAGACAGAAGGCATATAGAGCGTAGAATTACTGAGATAAAAAAACAATTAAAAGAAATGGAAAAGGTTAGAGAGGTTAAAAGGAAAAAAAGAGAAGATTCTCTTTTACCTATTGTTGCTTTAGTAGGTTATACAAATGCAGGTAAATCAACATTACTAAATACAATTATTAGAACTAATGAAGATTATGATGAAAAAAGAGAAGTCTTTGCATACGATATGCTCTTTGCCACATTGGATGCTACATTAAGAAGGGCAACCTTGCCTAATGGTCAGGATTTTCTGATTACTGATACAGTAGGATTTGTAAGTAAGCTTCCGACACATCTTATAGAAGCTTTTAAAGGAACTTTAGAAGAAGTCAAATATGCTGATTTAATATTACATGTTGTAGATGTTTCTAATAAAGATTTAGACATTCAACTAAAGACAACTCTTAAGATTCTTAAAAACTTAGATATAAAAGAGAAGCCAATGATAACTGTTTTTAATAAAATAGACATGGTAGAGAATGGTGAAACTGTATATCATATTAAGGGTGAGAAGATATCTGTTTCTGCTTTAAATGATATAAACATTAATAAACTCTTAAAAATGATTGAAAAAAATATACCTCAAAAGTATTATAAGGTAGATATATTGATTCCATATACAGAGAGTCAGTTATCAAATTATATATTTGATAATACTAAAGTAGAAAATTTTGAACATAAAGAAGAAGGCACAAAAATAACTACAATACTTAATCACGCAGATTACAGTAAATATCAAAAGTTTATACTTAAATCATAAAAATTGTTATATCAAGGGAACATTTTCATTATTATCTTAAAAAGAGATAAAAGTTGAAGTGTCCCCTTGATATATAAGTATATAATTAATTTTTATTTATTGACTTACAAGTGTCTTCAACAATTTTAAGTATATCCTTATAAGCTTTTATAGTGCCTTGAGTGACTATAGGTCTTCCAAAAGAAGTAAAACTAAGTCTTCTCGAACTAAAGCCTCCGATTTTCATTAATAAATTTACTGAAGGCATTGTATCAATTAATAGTAAATCTTCTTGTCTACCTCCTGCTAGCCCCCATGTATCATTAATTGCAGGTAAAACGAGCTGTGGTACAAATTGGCGACTTAATGTAAATACATTATTATTACTTGAGTCCTTTCCTCTAAATATTATTTTGCCCTGACCTTTCTTAGTAAGTGTATCAAAATATGGAATGGACAAAATTTCTGTCTTGTCAGGCTTTCTGTCTTTAGGCAGGATTCCCAAATGAATAGCGGCAGCAATGGCAGATGAATGAGTTCCTCCTACACAATGATAAATTACATTCATAAAATCACCTCTTTTAACTTACTATATTAATATGCTCAAAATTTATAATAATTATTTTAACTTAGAAGTATAATTTGTTTGCTGTAATCGTATTATATTATTACAATAAAATTAACGAAATATTAAGAGTTTGTTGAAAATTCGTTAAATATAGTGTATTATATTATTAAGGAAAAAAATAGAGAAAAGGAGGCGTTTTATCTATGCTGTTTAGAAACTGTGCTGGTGGAATTGTATTTAATGGTGAAAAGGTTTTCATTCTTAAAAATTCAAAAGGTGAATGGGCTTTACCTAAAGGAAAAATTCGTAAGGGTAGTCTTTCAGTAGAAACTGCGATTGACCGCGTGAAGACAGAAACAGGTTTGGATGTTAATGTCGTTTCAACTGCTGGAGAGACTTGTTACGAATTTTTTTCTATATCAAGACAAAGACCGGTATGTAATGAAATAGTATGGTATATAATGGATACTAAGCAATCAGAGTATACTGTAAATAAAGAAGAAGGTTTTACAGACGGAGGATTTTTTAGCATTGATAAAGCAATAGATATGATTACCTATAGTCAGGACAAATCACTGGTAAGCCTCTCATATAAAAAATATAAAAAGCTTAAGGACATCAAAGTTGCTTTAGTTTAAAGAAGTAGATTAGCAAAGGATAGCATAGCTATCCTTTGTTTTTTTGGTGAAAAAGTTTACAATAGAATTATAATAAAATTAGGAGAGATTTTATGAAGAATATATATAAGACTATACACAGTTTTGGAAATAACGAAGTGATAATAAGTAAATCAAAGTTTATAGGTTATGCTAAGCCTATAAAAAACGAAAATGAAGCATTAGAATTCATAGAAAAAATAAGGGAAAAGCATAAAGATGCTGCACATAATGTTTATGCCTATGTTTTTGGAGAAAATAGTAATATTCAAAGATATAGTGATGATAAAGAACCTAGTGGAACAGCAGGTATACCAGTTCTAGAAGTAATTAAAAAAGAGGAATTAAGAAATGTAGTAGTTGTTGTAACCAGATATTTTGGAGGAATTAAACTTGGAGGTGGAGGTTTAATTAGAGCCTATACTAAAGGAGCAAAAATAGGACTAGATGCTGCACAGATAGTAGATAAAATATTACATAAAGAAGTAAAGATTAGAACTCAATATAGTCTATATGGAAAAATAGAGAATGAATTAATGAAAAAAGATTTTCATATAGATAATGTTGTTTATGATGATGCAGTAAACATAATAGTATTAAGTCATTTTGAAAGAGTTGAAAGCCTTAAAAGTATTATAGTTGAAATAACCAGCTCTAGTGCTGAAATAGATATAATAGGCGAAGAATATTTTACAGTTTTAGATGGAAGTATTCTAAAAGATCTGAGTTAACTAAATCATATATTATTTTTAATATATAATGAAATTAAATATAATATATGTACATTTTTTCGTGATATGAATAATACATGCTGAGATTTTAATAGTATATATTACTAAATAATTATAATAACATAAATTGTTTAATTTAAAAAGATTAGATTAAAACTAAGGATAATGTACTAAAATTTAAGTTCTCTATCTTAAGGAGGGTAGGGTGATGGAATATTTCAAGGTTGTAGTTTCCTGCGGACACTTGGGAAATACAAAAGAAATAACTATAGTAAGATACTTTACGGCTGAAAGCATAGTTGAAGCCTTTGAAAATGGAAATAGGATGCCTAGAGCCAAAAGAAAACATAATCACTCTGCGGTGTTGTTGGTAAAACCAATAACAGAAAAAGAATACATAGATGGAAAAGGATTAAACAAATATGAAAGCTACCTTTCAAGCTGAAATTTGTTATAATATACTATATTAGGGTATGCATTAAAAGAGGAGGAATGAAAATGGATGAAATAGAAATGAATAAACAAGTAATGCTTACTAAAAAAATGTGGGCAGTAATTGGAGCTACCAGTAATACAGAGAAATTTGGTTACAAAATCTGGAAAAAGTTAAAAGATAATGGATACGAAGTATTTGCTGTTAATCCTAAATATGATTATATAGATGGAGAAAAATGTTATCCTAACTTAAAAGCTTTGCCAAATACTCCGGATGTAGTTGATTTTGTTGTCCCTCCAAAGACCAGTTTGAAAGCTATTGACGATGCACACGAGATGGGAATAGAATATCTATGGTTTCAACCGGGAACAGCAGATGAAGAAGTAATAGAAAAGGCAGAAAATTTAAATAAAAAAATAGTATTTCATGATTGTGTATTAGTTGCATTAGATGATTAGTAGGACTTTCTGTTTTCAGAAGGTCTTTTTTTTCGAAGGTCTAACCTTACTAAAAAACTGATAAACACCCATTACTAATAAGAAAACACCAAATATTTTTTGTAATGCCCTAGCTTCAATACTTAATGCTAATAATGAACCGCTAATAGACCCGATTATGCCGCTAATAACTATGGGAATAGTAATTTTTAGTTCAATATTTTTATTATGAAAATGTGTTATTAAAGCTGTTATTGCCACAGGAATAAAGACAATCAGATTAATGCCCTGAGCTTGGTGCTGGTTTATAGTAGTAAATAAAATCAGAGCTGGAATTAGTATTGTACCTCCACCTATACCCATTCCGCTGACTATTCCTGATATTAGTCCTATTAATAATAGTTTCATCTTATCACCAGCCTTATTGCAGCTATAATCATAAAGATACCAAAGATTTTTCTTAATATTCTACTAGGGATTATATTTAAAAGTTTAGCACCAATAAATCCTCCAACTATTCCACCTATGGCAACAAATACTGCTATATTTAGATTTAATACTCCGTGGCTCATATATACTATGGTACTTATTATACTTAATGGTAATATTACCGAAATAGCTGTAGCATGAGATTTGTGATCTTCTATTCCAATTATAAATATTAAAGCGGGGACGATGATAGTGCCGCCTCCAGAACCAAAAATTCCATTTACAAAGCCGGTTATTAGTCCTATAATTAATAATTTCGTGTTGCTTCTAATGATATTCATATTTTCTCCTTGTGTATATATAGTAGATAGGAAAAGCTAATATATAACTATTAATTTTTCCTAAAAAGACAATGATATTCATCTGACCTAAAATATATGTATTATATAATCATATAAATACTTATAGTAATAGTAAGAATTAAGGAGGTAGGTTATGAAGGTATTTAATAATATTACACAATTGATAGGCAGTACTCCAATAGTAAAGCTAAATAAATTAACTAGAGATGATTCTGCTGATGTATTTGTAAAGCTGGAATACTTTAATCCGGGGGGCAGTGTAAAGGATAGAATTGCACTTAATATGATTGAAATGGCAGAAAGTGAAGGTATACTTAATAAGGATTCCGTTATAATTGAACCAACCAGCGGAAATACCGGTATAGGTTTAGCTATGGTAGGAGCATCAAAAGGATATAAAGTTATATTAGTCATGCCTGATACGATGAGTGTAGAAAGAAGAAATCTTCTAAAGGCTTATGGAGCAGAGTTAATTCTTACTTCTGGAACAAAGGGTATGAAAGGAGCAATTGAAAAAGCTGAGGAGCTTGTAAATAAAAGTAAAAAATATTTTATGCCCCAGCAATTTAAGAACAAATATAATCCAGCTATGCATATGAAGACAACTGCCCTTGAGATAATACAGCAGATGGATGGAAAATTAGATGCATTTATAGCCGGAGTCGGCACTGGAGGTACTATAACTGGCGTAACTAAAATTTTAAGAGAAAGAATATCAGACTTTATAAGTGTGGCTGTAGAACCAGCCGATTCGCCGGTATTATCAGGAGGAAATCCCGGTTCTCATAAAATTCAAGGAATTGGAGCAGGTTTTATACCCCATATTTTAGATATGACATTAATAGATAAAATTGAAAAGGTTAATGCAGATGATGCTTTAGATACATTAAAAGAGCTTGCTAAAAAAGAAGGACTGCTGGTTGGAATATCGTCTGGAGCAGCAGTATTTGCAGCACTAAAATTAGCAAGAAAGCTGGGAAAAAGTAAAAGAGTAGTTGTTATGGCACCGGACAATGGAGAAAGATATTTAAGTACGGGAATATTTGAATAGAGCATTGCTTGACATTCCTTAATGTGCTATCATAGAACATGAAAAATCATTGGAGGTTATAATATGGAGAACATTCAAGGGATAGTTAATGATATTATAAAATGGATGCAAGATAGAGTTGAGGAAGCAAATTGCAGAGGATTAGTTTTTGGTTTGAGTGGAGGTATTGATTCTGCTGTTGTTGCAAAGCTTGCTAAAATTGCATTTCCGGATAATTCTTTAGGCATAATTATGCCTTGTCACAGTAATATTGAAGATGAGGAACATTCCATGATAGTTGCAGATGCTTTAGATTTAGAGGTATTAAAGGTTGATTTGTCAAAAACTTTTGATACACTGCTAGATACTGTTCGGGATAATAATTCTCATGATTTGGCTGTTTCTAACGTTAAACCAAGACTTAGGATGACTGCTTTATATTATTTTGCTCAGAAAAATAACTATCTTGTAGTTGGTACTGGAAACAAATCTGAGTTTACTTTAGGTTACTTTACTAAGCATGGAGATAGCGGTGTTGATATTTTTCCTATAGCTGATTTTGTTAAGAGTGAAGTAAGGGAACTGGCTAAATACTTAAATATTCCGGATATTATAATAACAAAACCTCCTTCAGCAGGACTTTGGGAGGGCCAAACTGACGAAGAAGAAATGGGTATGACTTATAGGGATTTAGATAACTATATTAAAACCGGAGAAGCTCCGGATGATGTCAAGAAAAAGATTGAAAAATTAAATAGATTAACTTCTCATAAAAGAAGAATGCCTTTAATGTTTAAAAGATAATATCAAACTATTAAATGGAGTGGGATTAAAATCCTACTCTATTTTTTTTTGATAATAATAAATATGCATTGAAATTTATATGCTTTATTATGAATTGAAAAAATTTTCCTATAAATATATTTTATGTTTGATTAATAAAATTATATAGACATGCATATTGTTATATAGAAAATATTTATTAACAAAAAATATTAAAGGGGGAAATTTATGTTTAGAAAATGTCTAGTTTTAATACTAACTTTGATTATGCTTATAAGTATTACAGCTTGTGGAGATGACTCAGGTAAAAATAATGAAAAATGGAAGATAGGGATAATGACTGGTACTGTATCTCAAAATGAAGAAGAATACAGAGCAGCTCAAGAGGTTCAAAAGATCTATGGCGAAGACAGAATTCTTATTCAGACATATCCTGATCAGTTTACAAAAGAACTAGAAACAGTAATTGCAAATGTTATGACTATGGCTTCTGATCCTGATGTAAAGGCAATTGTAATTGTTCAAGGTATACCGGGAACTTCGGCAGCTATTGACAAAGTAAGAGAAACTAGAGATGATATTTTGTTTGTTATCGGAACATCGGGAGAAGACCCTCCAATGATTTCTCAGAAAGCAGATGTAGTATTTCAAATGGATGATTTAGGCATGGGATATGCAGTACCAGAGCAGGCTAAGAAGCAAGGGGCTGAAGTTTTTGTACATTATTCATTCCCAAGACATATGGCATATGCACTTTTATCCGCCAGAAGAGAAATATTTAGAGAAAAATGCGAAGAACTGGGAATGGAGTTTGTAGATGCAACAGCTCCTGATCCGACTGGTGACTCTGGTATACCTGGTGCTCAGCAGTTTATATTGGAGGATGTTCCTAGAAAGGTATCCGTTTATGGTAAAGATACAGCCTTTTTCGCAACAAACTGTTCAATGCAAGAGCCATTAATTAAAGCTACGATTGAAGAAGGAGCAATCTATCCGCAACCGTGTTGTCCTTCGCCTTATCATGGATTTCCGGGTGCATTGGGTATAAAAATACCTGATGATAAGAAGGGTGATATAGCATATGTTGTAAGTGAGATTAAAGAAAAGGTAGCTAAAGAAGGAGCTTCTGGAAGATTATCAACATGGCCTGTACCAATGAACATGATGTTTGTAGAGGCTGGCGTTGAATATGCAAAAGCTTATATTGAAGGCGAAACAGATGGAAGGCTTGATGTTGAAGTAGTTGAAGAGAAATTTAATAAATATCTGGATAAATACTTAGATGATGCTAGTGAAATTGATATGACTGTTGCTCCTTACATAGATGAAGTTAACGACAAAGAGTATGAAAATTATCTGCTGGTATTATCTGGCTTTATTGATTTCTAAGTAGGTAGTTATATCGGATAAGGCTGCCAATAGTGTTGCAGCCTTATTTCTTTTATTTTAGGAAGGGGGTAAAACATTGACTCAAGAATACACTTTGCAGATGAAGGATATAAGCAAGGTATTTTTTAACAATAAGGTTTTAAATAGTGTAAATTTAAATGTTAAATCAGGAGAAATTCATGCTCTTTTAGGTGAAAACGGAGCCGGCAAATCAACTTTAATGAATATATTATTTGGTATGCCGGTTATACATTCTACAGGAGGCTTTGAAGGGGAAGTAATCATAGACGGTAAAAGAGTTGATATAAAGTCTCCGAAAGAATCATTAGATTTAGGTATTGGAATGGTTCATCAAGAATTTATGCTTATACCGGGCTTTTCTATAACTGAAAATATTAAACTTAACAGAGAAACAACTAAAAACAATCTTTTAAGTAGAGTATTCAGCAGTAAATTAAAAACTTTAGATACTAAAAGTATGAATAGGGATGCTAGAGAATGTTTAGATACATTAGGTATGGATGTTAATGAAAAATCAAAAATAGCAGGATTACCGATAGGTCATATGCAGTTCGTTGAAATAGCTAGAGAAATTGATAAAAGAAATATTAAACTCCTTGTATTTGATGAACCTACAGCAGTTTTGGCTGAAAGCGAGGCAGATAATCTCTTAAACGCAATGAAAACTCTAGCTGATACCGGAATAGCTATTTTATTTATAACACATAGATTAGATGAAGTTATGCAAGTAGCAGATAACATAACCATATTAAGGGACGGAGAAGTTGTGTCATTAAAACAGAAGGAACAAACCAGTGTATCTGAGTTAGCAGAACTAATGGTAGGAAGAAGAATTGAAGGAATAATGAATTCAAATAAAGATGAAAAAAGCTTTGACGATAAAGAAATAATTCTTAAGATAAGAAACCTTAGAGTTTCTATGCGTGGAGAACAGGTAAAAGGAATAAATCTAGATGTTAGAAAAGGAGAAATACTTGGTATTGGAGGGCTGGCCGGTCAAGGAAAAATAGGTATAGCCAATGGAATAATGGGATTGTATCCCACACAAGGCGAAATTTACCTTGAAGATAAGAAACTTGAACTTAACAACCCTAAGGAAAGTATAAAAAACGGTATAGGATTTGTTTCGGAAGACAGAAAGGGTATAGGACTGCTTCTTGATTCCTCGATTGAGCTGAATATAGCTATGACAGCAATGCAGATGCAGAATAAATTTATTATTAAACTTTTACCCTTTACACAAATGAATAAAGGTAAGATTAGAAAACATGCCTTAAAAATGATTAAAGATTTAGATATTAGATGCAGAGGACCTCATCAAATGACTAAAAGACTAAGTGGAGGTAATCAGCAGAAGGTATGTATAGCAAGAGCATTAACTCTTAATCCGGATATACTGCTGGTATCCGAGCCGACTCGTGGAATTGACGTTGGAGCAAAAAAACTGGTTTTAGACTTGTTGGTTAAACTTAACAATCAGCTAGGAATGACTATAGTAATGACATCTAGTGAGTTAGGAGAATTAAGATCTGTTTGTAGCAGGATAGCTATTATTTCCGAAGGTAAGCTGGAGGGTATATTGATGCCGACAGATAGTGATGTTGATTTCGGATTAATGATGTCTGGAGAGTATCATAAAATTAACAGAGGGGAGGCTCTATAATGGCAGAAACAATTAGAAAAATAACTAACAGTATAGGTCTTCCAAGGATAATCATAACATTATTTTTTATTTTAACATGTGTTATGGCTGTTTTACTAGAATTACCTATAGATATGCTTACACACCAAGTCCTTGTAAGAATAGGGATGAACGGAGTATTTGTATTAGCTATGGTACCTGCAATATTATCAGGCACAGGGCCAAACTTTGGATTATCACTAGGGATAATATGCGGTTTAATAGGTGGATTAATGAGTATTGAATTAAACTTATATGACGGATGGGGATTTGCTGCTGCCATAGTTATAGCAATTCCTATTGCTGTAATAGTCGGGTGGGTATATGCACAATTATTAAACAGAGTAAAGGGTTCAGAGATGATGATTGCTACCTATACAGGATTCTCAATTGTATTTCTTATGAGCATAGGGTGGCTGATAATGCCTTTTAAAAGTCCGGAAATGGTATGGCCGATAGGTAAAGGTCTAAGGGTTACAATATCACTAGGAGAACGATTTGCTGATATATTAAATGAATTGTGGGAATTTCCAATAGGAAAAGTCAAAATACCCACTGGGTTGTTATTATTCTTTTTCGTTTGTTGTATTTTAGTATGGCTATTTCTGAGAAGTAAAACAGGTCTTGCGTTGAAAGCATCAGGAGCCAATCCTAAATTTTCTTTAGCTTGTGGAATTAATGTAGATAAAAATAGAATTACAGGAACTATATTATCAACAGTTCTTGGAGCTGTAGGTATTATAGTATATGCTCAAAGTTACGGCTTTTTTCAATTATACCAAGCTCCTCTAATGATGGCTTTCCCGGCAGTAGCAGCAGTATTAATTGGTGGTGCATCTGCACAAAAGGCAAAAATATCGAACGTTATATTAGGTGTGTTTTTATTTCAGGGTCTTTTGACAGTATCATTACCTGTTGCGAGTTCAATTATAAAGGAAGGGAATATATCAGAGTCTCTTCGTATGATAGTGCAGAATGGTATAATCCTTTATGCTTTAACTAAAGTGAACGGAGGGGAATAATATGGCTCAGATTAATAGGATACATCTATCAAATAATAAAGATAAAACTGTATTAAAAAAAATAAAAGATATTTTTATGAAAAATATTGTTACAATAATTTTTCTTGTTTTATGCCTTATAGGAATAGAGCTTTCAGGTCTACCGATTTTTTTTGTAGTTAGTGAATTAGTTACTAGGTTAACTAGAAACTCATTTTTAGTATTGTCATTAATAATACCTGTACTAGCAGGTATGGGTCTTAATTTTAGTATCGTAATAGGTGCAATGGCAGGACAGATTGCTATTATAGCAGTTACTCACTGGGGAGTTACCGGGATATGGGGATTTTTATTATGTGTAGTTTTATCATTTCCTTTTGCTTTATTTTTCGGCTATTTAACCGGAAAACTTTTGAATAAGACTAAGGGACAGGAAATGATTGCTAGTATGATATTAGGGTTCTTCGCAAACGGCCTGTATCAGTTGACATTTCTATTTTTAGTCGGAACAGTTATACCAATGAAGAATGATGTACTTATCCTTTCTCACGGAGTTGGAGTACGAAATACTATTGATTTATCAGGAGGACTTGAATCTACCGGAATTAAATATGCTCTTGATGAAATATGGAAATTTCCGATTTTTTACATCATTATAATACTTTGTGGTTTAGTGTTACTCTATTTTGGAATTAAATTAGCTGTTGACATTATCAAGTATCGTAGAGGCAATAAAAAGCCTTTTATGAACAATTGTGTTAAATATATATTTAACATAACCGTGTGTTTAATATTACTTGTAGTAAGTATTTTGATAATGACAGGAGATTCTTCATTAAGTATGATAAATTTACCTATGATTACAGCTTTTGTTATAGTGATTCTTTGTCTTTTTAACACTCTAATCGTTAAAACCAAGTTAGGGCAAGATTTTAGGACTGTTGGTCAGGATAAGCATATTGCCAAGGTATCTGGTATAAATGTTGATAAGGTAAGAGTTTTAGCTATTATTATTTCAACAGTATTAGCTGCTTGGGGTCAATTAATTTTTCTGCAAAATATAGGTACATTGAATACTTATGGAAGTCACGAGCAGATAGGTATGTTCTCAATTGCAGCTTTATTAATTGGAGGAGCTTCAGTATCAAAAGCTACAGTAGGGCAGGCTATATTAGGAACAGTGTTGTTCCATACACTTTTTATAGTATCACCTCTAGCTGGAAGAAATTTATTTGGAGATGCTCAGATAGGTGAGTTTTTTAGAGCTTTTGTAGTTTACGGTGTAATTGGTATATCTTTAGGACTTCATGCTTGGAGAAAAAGGGTAGAGTTAAAAAATAAACTTAGAACTTAATAAAGAAAAGCGGATGATGATTTTCATTCGCTTTTCTTTATTAGAAATATTATGGATTGATTTTACTGGAATTATTTTTTATAATATATAAAGATAAAATATGTTTATAAAATTTTCAACTGGAAAGTTAATATAATGTTGAGGATATAAGAATTTATTTTATATATAATATTAACAAGGAGGATTAAAATGGCTGGACATTCAAAATGGTCTAATATTAAACATAGAAAAGGAAGACAAGATGCTAAAAAGGCAAAAATATTTACAAAACTTGCAAGAGCAATAACTGTGGCAGTAAGAGCAGGCGGTAAAGATTCTGAATATAATGCTGAACTGCAAAACGCAATTGAAAAAGCAAAGGCTCAAAACATGCCCAATGATAACATTGATAGAGCAATAAAGAAGGGTATGGGAGATATGGATGGAGTAAACTATGAACAGATAAGGTATGAAGGTTATGGACCTAATGGTGTTGCAGTTATGGTTCAATGTTTAACAGATAATAAAAATAGAACGGCAGCTGATATAAGACACTATTTTTCAAAAAATGGAGGTAATTTAGGTTCAGATGGGTGTGTTTCTTTTATGTTTGATAGGAAGGGGATATTAATAATAGATAGATGTGAAGATATGAATGAGGAAGAAGTAATGATGTCAGTTCTAGAGTCTGGAGCTGAAGATTTTCAAGCTCAAAAAGATTACTTTGAAATAATAACGGATCCTTCAGATTTTATATCTGTAAGAAATAAACTTAAAGAAGCAGGATTTAGATTCTCAACCGCAGAAGTTTCTTTTCTACCTCAAAATGAAACTAAATTGACTGATGAAACAGACATCAAAAAAATGTTAAAGCTAATTGACTCTCTTGAGGATTGTGACGATGTTCAAGAAGTGTGGTATAACTGGAATATGGAGGAATAAATATGATAGAAGTAAAAGGACAATATAACTTTGCTAAAATATTTACTGATAATGTTGAAGAAAGTGCAGTAGAACAAGTCAAAGAACTATTAAATCAAGAGTTTATAATTGGAAGTAAAATAAGAATAATGCCTGACACACACGCTGGAGCTGGTTGTGTAATTGGAACTACAATGACCATAAAAGATAGAATAGTACCTAATTTAGTAGGTGTAGATATTGGATGCGGTATGATAACTATTGAATTAGGAGATATTGATTTAGATTTTGAAAATATAGATAATTATATAAGGGCTAATATACCAAGTGGTTTTAATATTAATCAAAATCCAAAAACTGATTATAAAAAAGAGATTGAAAAGCTATTATGTTTTAGAGAAATTCCTAAATCTTCAAAAGAATTCAATAGAGCATTAGGTAGTCTTGGTGGAGGTAATCATTTCATAGAAATTAATGTAGATAGTAATGGTACTAAGTATTTGGTAGTTCATAGCGGTAGTAGAAATTTAGGTAATCAAGTTGCTAAATATTATCAAAAGAGAGCTTATGACTATCACAATGGATTGAACGAAGAATTTGAAAAAGGAAAAAGAGATTTAATTAAGTCATATAAGAAGCAGGGCAGAAGAAAAGAAATTCAGAATGCCTTAAAAGAATTAAGAAAACAGTATACAAAAGATTGTAAAATACCGAAAGATTTATGCTATTTAGAAGGTAAGCTAATGGAAGATTATCTGCATGATATGAATATAGTTCAAAGTTATGCTAATTTAAATAGAGAAGTTATGGCTAAAAGAATAGTTGAAGAATGTTTAAGTTTGAATTTTAGGAATTTAAATAAGTTTCAGACCATCCATAACTATATAGACATAGATGATAATATTTTAAGAAAAGGTGCTATATCAGCAAAAAAGGGCGAAAAAGTTTTAATACCTATTAATATGAGAGACGGGTCTATAATAGCTATTGGTAAAGGAAATCCGGACTGGAATTATTCTGCACCTCACGGAGCCGGAAGGTTGATGAGCAGAGGAAAGGCTAAAGAAAATTTCAGTTTAGAAGAATATAAACAAACAATGAAAGACATATATACTACTTCAGTTAATGAATCTACTATTGATGAAGCACCTATGGCTTATAAACCTATTGAAGAGATTATAAGAAATGTTAAAGAATCAGTAGAAATAATAGATATAATTAAACCTTTGTATAATTTTAAAGCATAATGAAAAAATTTAAATAACTTAGTAATTCAGGACTGTTTTCTATTTTAGAAAACAGTCCTTTTTCTTTTCTGTTTTAATAACTTTATGACATGTATGTTTGTTATTTAATTAGAATATAAATGTATAAAGAAAATAATTAAGATTAAAAGGGGGAATTAAATGAGGTTACAAGGATTACAGATAGGCAGAAACGAGCCTTGCCCCTGTGGAAGTAAAAAGAGGTATATGGATTGCTGCCTTAATACTAAATATTTAATAACTTACAATTACAACGATCAAGCAGTTTTAATTGATAAAAATAAAATTAATAAAAATTTAAGAAAAATTGTAGCTTTAAATACAAGCCTTAATAAATTTAAAGAAAAATCATTTGAAGGTAAAGGCATTGAGGTTAAAATTGCCTTAGATTACCTAAAAAAGTTATATGATATTATTGATTCATCTTTAGAAGAAGTCGAAAAATTTTCATCTTGCAGCAAAGGATGCTGTGCCTGCTGTAATAAATACCCTACTGCAACATTGATAGAAGTTAAATATATCAAAGAATATTTAAAAAATAGCTTAGGTAATGATGATTTTGAAATATACATTAAAAAACTAGAAGATAATAGTCAGAAAAAAATATGTCCATTTTTATCTGAGTCAGGGGAATGTATTATTTATGAGGTGCGACCTTTTGCATGTAGAAGCTATCTAGTATTTTCTGATCCACAGGATTGCAGTAATCAAGATAATGAGCCTCTAAGGTTTTCAGATGCTATTTTAGATTTAGCTGCAAATGTAGTAGAAAAATTATCTGTTCTTTTGAAAAATACAGATAGTAAATATACAAAAACGTCAATTCAATAATCATAGTTATAATACTAATAAAGTTTTATAACAATTTACGTTACAAAAACTTATAAAAGCAGATGTCTTAAAATTATTATATAATTGACATATGGTTTATTTTTTGTAATAATATACATTGTGAAACAATAATATACAAAGAATAATATACAATTTATTCGGATACTATATAGTTCTTTACTCATAGTTTTATAAGTAGAAGTATTATAATTGTAAGCTGTCGGATAAATAAAATAATGAAAGGGGGGATATTAATTTGAGGAAGTTAAAAATCATGAAAAATATTGCATTAGCAGTTTTACTATTAAGTGGTGTTATTCTATTTTTCTTATATTATTTTGAGTATCTAGATAAAAGCTTTTTTGGTGTATCTAGATATATAACTATTGGGTTATTAGTTATTTACCTTTTTATAGCATTTCTTTATAATTCTAAGGTTAAAAAAAATTCATAGAAAGTTAAATTTCAATAAATTAGTAATTACATATGATTTAAAAGTAATTTTATTAAAATAAGGAATTTAAATCATAGTGTCAAGAAAATTTTCTTGACACTATTTTTTTAATTATTGGCATTTGACAAAAACAATTAGAAGCATTATATGTAATTAGCATATATCATCAAACTAGTAAGTATTATCATGAAAATAAAAATTATTTCATTCCTAAACAATTACATGTTAAAATAAAGTATAAGGGACAACAGATTAGTGCAGCTACAATCTATAGAATAGTATTAAGAATTGAAGAGTTTAAAGCTCTTAGACTAAAGCAAATAAATAATCTATCTTAAGAAGTATTTGTCAAATATATTAACGTTTCTAGACATTTGCGGGAAATAAGGTGAGAAAAGCCTTAGTTGAAGGTAGAAAGATAATAATACAGGGTGGGAAATCTTATACAATTCTCTTTGGAGGAGTAATATGAACTATATAAACAACCAATTAACAGATATTCTTAGAGAAATCCTTAATGGTGAATTTCAATCCAATCCAGTAGGTCATCATAATTTAGGAAGACATTTTGTGTTTTCTATAAACGATAGTTACGGCAAAGAATTTATTCTTAAAATATATGGTAAAGAAGATAGATGGTATAAAGAAGTTACTGCTCTTAATCTCTTAAAAAACAAAATACCATGTCCTCAGATTATTAATAAAGGCAAGCTGGAAAATGGCGTTGAATGGGTTTTGATGAGTAAAATAAGAGGAGTTATACTGGAAAAAGTTTGGCATGAAATTACAACGGTAAATAAAAAATTAATTTTAGAGCAGTTAGGTGAGATATTAAGTAATATCCATAACAATTCATGCTATAATTATTTTGGATGTTGGAAGGAAATTTGTAATACTCTATCTATTCATACAGATTTTTTAGAATACAGAAAAGAAAAAGATTTTAAGATTATGAACGATATTTTTAAACAAGAATTACCTGACAAAGAATTTTTAATTGAAGTATTTCATCAAATGAAGGAATTTTATGATAGAGTAGATGCTGATAATAACACATGTATTTGCCATCATGATTTTTCTGCTAGAAATACATTAGTTATCAATGAGAATGGATTATGGAAAGTGTCAGGCATTATTGATTTTGAGCATTGTTATCCTAATGATCCATATATTGATTTTACAGATTTATATCAGACTGTTTTCATAAAATCACCTATATACGAACAAGCTTTCTTAGATGGATATTGTAAAGGGAGAGTTCTGGAAAAAAATTTTCATGAGAAGGTTAGATATTATTTATATAATAAGGGCCTTTTTATTTGCAGCTGGGCATATACTTGTGCTAATGATTATTATTTAGAAGGTATTAAACTGTTAAAATGGCTAATGAAAAATCAATTGTGATATAAAAGAGGATATCTAATCATAAATATCCTCTTTTATATTAATGATGTAATTAATTCTAATAATTTGCTAATTACAGTAAATATATGGATTATAGTTTTTTTAAAATATATTAAATAATCAATAAGTTACTCCACCATAATAAGGGTGGAGCTTAAAAGTTATTCTAGTCAATATGTTATTATTCATCCAAGCTATAACCGTAACCAAAGCCTTTGCCGCAGAAACAGAATAAGAAAAATATAATGATGATGATTATAATGAAAAAGAAAGAACCTCCAAATAACCCACATAAACCTCCAGCTTCTTCTGTCTTTACTTCTTCATTTGCAGTAACTTCTTCTTGGCCGTCCTGTTGCATATCAAACCTCCTAGGCATATAAGCACCCCCTTTATTCTTACTATTTATAATATGTTTTGGATAATATAGTGTTACAAAAGAGATGCTTATATTAAATTAGAAATTTGGCTTGGAAATATCTTTACCTCCTACAAATCTATGAGTTATATTTCTATCATCACCTATATAAATAAACCTTTCTAATCTTTCTTTTAATGATATATTAGTAGTACCTAAGGGTGTATCATCTATTATTAAAGCATCAAACTCAAATCCTTCCTCAAAGCTGCCTACTTTACCAAAAAAGCTTCCGCCTCCTTTTGTTCCTAAGTAAAATGCTTCTTCAATAGTAAGCCACTTAAGAGTTTTATTTGATTTAAGCCACTTTAGTTTTGAAGCTTGAATTGCTGATACCATAGTATCTTTAATAGAAAGCTTATGACCTGCCCCTATATCTGTTCCTAAGCCAACCTTAACATCCTTATCAAGAAATTTTCTTGCCGGCATTATACCGTTAGCTAAGTTGTAATTTGCATCAGGGCAATGAGCGGCATATACTCCGTTTTTATTCATAAGGTCAATTTCTTCTTCAGTATTATAGATACAATGAGCCATTACAGTAGGAACTTGACCGAAGCAGCCATAATGATTATAAATTTCAGCATAGTTTTCAAATTCAGGGTGTAAGTTTTTTACCCATTCTATCTCTCTAAAGTTTTCTGAAATATGAGATTGAATTGGAATGTTATATTTATAAGCTAATTCTCCTAGCTTTTTTAATAGAGACGGGGTGCAGGTAGGTATAAACCTTGGTGTAATTATCGGCTTTACTAAATTTGATTTATTATTATAAGCTATAATTATTTCTTCAGTTTCTTCAAGTATGACTTCTGTGGGTTGAATCAAATAATCAGGACAGTTTCTATCCATTGCCACTTTACCTATATATGCACCTAATCCTGCTTTTATAAAGTAATCTAACAGTAATCTGGTAGAATTTTTATGAATACTACTAAAAATTACACTTCGTGTAATTCCTTGTTTCCAAATTTCTTTTATTAGTTCTTTATAAATAGTTTTAGCATAATCTAAGCTGCTGAATTTTCCTTCCTCTGGAAAGGTATATTTTTCTAACCATTGCAGCAACTCTTTATCCATTCCCATACCCCTATTTGCAAACTGGGGAGCATGAAGGTGAAGGTCTACAAATCCGGGTATTATTAATTTATTTCCAAAATCTTTTAATGTGATATTATTATATTGTGCGGGTAAGTAAGAAAAAACCCCTTTTATATTATTATCTTGAACAATTATGTATCCTTTTTCAATGCTTTGCAGTTTACCTAGTTGAGAAGACCAAATAATATTACCTTTGTAAGCGCAAATATCATTATGATTTTTTGTTAGCATGGTATCTCTCCCTTGCTTTAGTTTAATGTAGAGGTCAAATGAGAATATTTTACCAGACTTTATTTAATAAATTTTACAAAACTAAAATATAGTAATAATAAATTTATGGTTATAATCTACTATAACATAAAGTAAGACTTGAGTTCACTGTAATTAACCAAATTTTAAATTTGGTGTAAGTGTAGCACTTTAGAAATTTTATCTTTTTGAGGTTCATTTTGTAATTTTATTATACTACTAACTTTATCAAAAATGTTATTATTAAATAAAAGATTTCTATAAGACATCTAGGTTCAAGATGAAAAAGATACGTGAAAAAATACATAAAACTTTCTTAGCAAATTTAAATATTTAAATTTACTCTATATATTTTTCTTGAATAGATTAGTTTGGAATTTGGCTATCATTAAAAATAGAAAGATTAATAATGATGTATTAGAGGTGATTATATGTTAGATAGACCTGTAGTTGGATTAGCTTTAAGTTCAGGAGCTGCTAGAGGACTTGCTCACATTGGTGTAATTATGGCTTTACAAGAAAACAATATACCTATTGATATGATTGCTGGATGTAGTGCCGGTTCAATTATCGGCAGCCTTTTTGCGTGTGGTATATCTGGTAAAAAAATAGGAGATATAGCTATGAACATCGATAGGAAGCTTTGGCTTGATATAACTATACCACGAAAAGGTTTTATTAAAGGTGAAAAGGTAGAAGAATTAATTAGGATATTAACTAAGAATAGAAAAATAGAAGATTTAGATATACCCTTTGCGGCTGTAGCAGTTGATATAAAAAGCGGAGAAAAGTTTGTGTTTAGGGAAGGCTCTATATCAAAAGCTGTAAGGGCGAGTATATCTGTTCCCGGAGTTTTTGAACCTGTATATATGGAAGATAAAATTTTAGTAGATGGAGCAGTGCTAGATAGAGTTCCAGCTTCATTACTTAGAGAAATGGGATGCGATACAGTAATTGCAGTAGATGTAGGATTTGGTATGAGTCCCTCATCAATGACGCATATTATTGATATAATATTACACTCTATAGACATTATGTCAACACAAATATCAAAACAAAGTATAATTGAATCTGATATATTGATTGAACCACCCTTACATCATATAAACGCAACCAAGTTTCATTTAGTAGAAGAATGTGTAGAAATTGGGTACAATTCTACAATAGAAAAAATGGATGAAATTAAAAAAACTATAACTAAAATGAGTGCGGAGCTGGGTACATAGTTATTTATATATAAGCATTAAATATCAAAACATGATTTAAAATAAACGTTCGGCGGTTTCGAAAATGAATAACCCCTATTATTTTAAATCATGATATTGCTTATCTATAGTTTCACGTAAGGAGAAGTATAAAAATCTAAGTTAGCTTTATTTCCATTATATTTATTTAAACCAAGAAAATAAATATCTGTAGCTCTTTTATCAAACTCAATCATCTTATGAAGGTATTCGTTTTTAATTTTTTTATAATTTGAAAACTTAGTAATAATAGGAAGTTTGCTTGTTTTTTTAGCATTATTCAGTATTTTCATACCATTTTCATTAAAGCCTAAGACTCTAATATACTGAGGTTGTTTTTTATGAAGTTGTAGAAAATCTTTTTCGAATATACCTAGTAATAAGTGCATAAATATTCTTTGAAGTCTGGTGTAAGTGTACCTTTTTGTATTAATACAGTCTAAAATTTCAAATAGGCTGTTAAAATCATTACTGCATTTAATAATTCGGTTTTCTAAACCTTCATCAACATCTAATACTCCTTTAATAGAGTCGGGACTGCTGGTTCTTAATATGTATATAAGTATGTCGTTAAAGTTTTTTATACAATTAAATGATTTATATGAGTCAAGAAATTTTTTTAATATAGTATAGCTGGAATTTGGTAAGGTTTCTTTAATATTTATAAGATTGTTAGAGCTGAAAATTTCTTTTCTAATAGCTGTAGCACTAGATATTTTACCAGTAATTTCTTTAGTATTATAATCAGCACCCATTCTTTTAATTGTAAATGGTTTTAAGTTGCTGTTTATTTTCTTTATTGCCTTTATATATTCGATTCCTAAAATATTATTGGGACTTGATAAAATGCGGTTTAAGGATTGTATTGAAAAAGATTTAGATTGATAGTCATTTTTAATATATTTAATTAATGCCTTAGTTCGGGCTTCAGGAAATGTTATTCCCGTATTTAACAGCTCCTTTAAATAGTGTACAAACTCTTTAGGTTCTCTGTTTAGTATATCAGCAATGGTATGAATAATTTCTAAATCTCCGCATTCACTGCCAAATGAAACTGAATCAACAACTCCAAGGCTATCTAGGATACTTACAGCTCCAAATGCAAAATATTCAGCACTCTGGCAGGCATAAAGTGCTGGTAGTTCAATTACTAAATCAATACCATTATCTATTGCCATTTGTGCTTTACTCCATTTATCTACTAATGAAGGCTCTCCTCTTTGAAGAAAATTACCACTCATAACTGCAACTGTATATTTACATTCGGTCACTTCTTTAGATTTCTCTAAATGATATAGATGACCATTATGAAATGGATTATATTCAGTTATCAGCCCTACAATTTTCATCAGAACTTCCACCTTTCTAAGTGAATAACTTGATTTGTGCAGAAATTTACGTTACTAATTTTAAAGTTTGATACAAAAGATTTATTACCACATGACACTTAGCTTGATTGTAAATAAATCTGGTTAATTTCTTAATGGTATTTTCTTTTAGTAACAACTGCTTATAATACTATATTATCAAAGTATAATAGAATTATATCTGCTTAATGGAAATATTTTCATAGTAAAAAAACTTATCTACTCTTATACTTAGTCATTTTAGATTAATCGGTTTTTTACAACGAATTATTAGGTACAATCTTATCATATATTTTTTCTATCATCAATTTATCTATAATAATTTAACATGCTTTAATAGTTAACTTTTTTATATTGAAATTTCTTCATTAGATCTAATTAAAGTGTGTTTTAGCCAAATGAGCAATATTCATCAATCATTTTCTCATTTCATATCATAATAAAATCATTGACAAAATACATAATATATTATACATTAAACACATAACACATTATGTATTTGTGCTTGGAATTAATTATCAAAATAAATAATTAATACATAGAAAAGGAGTTAATAATGAAACATATTGATTATAAGAGGAAAATTTTTGGTATGTTATTTAAAACATCTAATAGTCTACAAGTTTATTTAGACAGACTACTAAGTGATGAAAATTTAACAGCAAAACAAATGTTTTTAATGATTGTTATTAATCATTTTGGGGAGAATTATCCGACCTTAAAAGAGGTAGCTGATAAAAGTAGCAGCTCCTACCAAAATGTAAAACAGCTTGCCCTTAAGCTTCAAGAAGAAGGTTATGTAGATATCAGAAAAGATGCGTTGGACAGACGAAAAAGTCGATTAAACTTAACTGAGAAAGCTGCAGAGTTCTGGAAACGCAGAGAAGGTACTGATTCACAAGAAATGGAAAAGTTGTTTTCCGGATGCGATGAAATATCATTACATATATTTTGTGAAGTTATTATTAAATTACAGTCAAATATTGAAAAGATGTAGAGAGGAGTAATTATGTTAAAGTATATTTTAGGCGGTGTGTTACTACTTGTTGTAGTGTCGATTAGTTGTAGGTGGTATTTTGGTACTGAAAAAATGTTTTATGATGCTGTGAAAGAAGAGTTAAAATCAGTTGAGAAAGGTGACGACGAAATAATTGCAGTAGAGGATTTTGAATCCCTTCCAGAGCTGCTTCAAAACTATTTAAAAAAAGCAGGAGTTATTGGTAAACCTAGAGTTAAATTCTTTAAGGTAGAGATGACAGGAGAAATGATGATGGATAGAGAAAAGGATTTTGCTCCTGTGAAGGCGGATCAGTATACTTTTCTGGAATCAGGCACTAGATTATTTTATATTTCTATGGATCTTAATGGTATACCCATTAATGGTCTTCACTACTACAACTCAGAGGAAGCCTTTATGAAAATCAAAGTCCTTGATTTAATCAAAGTCATTGATCATTCTGGACAAATGATGCAAAAAGCCGAGACAGTCACTTATTTTAATGATCTGTGTATTATGGCACCAGGTGGGCTTATTGAAGAAGATATCAAATGGGAAGTTATTGATGATAAACAAGTAAAGGGTACCCTTAGTAAACATGGACACGAAGTTAGTGCTATATTGACATTTAATGAGGATGGAATGTTAGAAAATTTCATCTCAGAAGATCGTATTTATATTGATTCACAAGGAAATAGTTCTAATATTCCATGGTCAACACCAATGAGTACATTCGGCAGTGTAGGTGAATTTTATTTGCCTAAAGTAGGTAAAGCTATTTGGCATTATCGGGAAGAAGATTTTACATATATACACCTAACACTTGAAAATGTATCAGTTAATACGCAAAACTATTCAAAGTGACAGTTATAATTGATCAAAAAAAAGGCGGTCAAGCTCACTATTAAACTTTACTGTATAATAAAAGTTTAATAGTGAGTCTGACCCCCTTAATGCTTAAGGACCAATCATTTGGATGACTGGTTTTTCATTGGCACATTGGCATATTGTATAAAACTATATATGTTTTTCTAAAATGTTAATTTGTTTAATGAATTCATTGATACATAAATCAATATCATCATATGTCGTTCTAAATGAGCAAACACTTATGCGAATAATTTCTTGACCTTTCCATTTTGCACCACCTAGCCACATTACACCTGATTTCTGTAAGGCTTCAATAAGAGCTATTGTTTTTTGATCTGTTTGATATTTTGCAATAATTTGGTTAAAGCAAATATCATTCAATATTTCAACACCATTTTCACTCAGTTTCATTGCGAAATAAGCTGCTTTAGAATGCATTTCATAAATCATATCTGCAACACCTTTTTGCCCCAGTCCCTTTAGTGTAGACCACAAATCAATTGCTCGAGCTCTTCTAGACATTTCTGGTGTGTACATCATACCATCACGATTATCGCTTGTGATAATATAAGAGCCTGTCATCTGCATAGAATCAATAAGAGGTTGTGTATGTTTACAAATTGCTATGCCATTATCATACGGAGCATTTAGTGTTTTATGACCATCCACAGACCAAGAATCTGCAAGTTCGATACCTTGTGTTAATTCATCAAATCTAGTATCCGCTCTAGCCCAAAGACCAAAAGCACCATCTATATGTATCCATGCATTAGAAGCTTGAGCTTTTTCACAAATTTCCTTAAAAGGATCAAAAGCACCTGAACTTACATGACCGGCTTGGGCAATAACCAAAGTCAGATCGTCCAATTCAGGCATTTCACTGGCTATCATCCTGCCTTGGTCATCAACTGGCACTTTTATGACATTTTCTGATCCTAATCCAGCCATAGATAGTGCTTTGTAAATAGTTGAATGTGCATCAGCACCGAGGACTACCTTGATTTTAGGCATATCAGCTAAACCATTCTCAATCGGATTAAATCCTTTTCTTGATAGTAAATAATTTCGTCCAGTACATATACCGACGAAAGAGGCTGTTGAACTGCCACTTACATAACCAACAGAACTCTTATCCGGTAGCTTTAGAAGATCAATAATCCATTTTTCAACGACCGACTCAATTTTTGATGCGATTGGAGACAGAACAAACATTGCTGGATTTTGATCCCAAGCATCTGCCAGCCATTTACTAGGTATAGCTGAAGGAATAATAGCACCACATACAAATCCAAAATAACGACCACCAGTTTGTGCTACTGTAGCAGGAGAACCATATGTGTTAAGCATTTCAAGTATCTCATCAGGAGATTGAGGTTCCTTGTTAAGTGTTTCATCAAAAATACTTAGATTAGCTCTATCACTTTCATGAGGATACACATGTCGTTCATCAATATTTGATATGTATTCCCAAGCATATTTTTTAGCTTTATTTAACGTCGTTTCAATTTGTTGTTTTCTAATGATTTCCATAATGTCACTTGTGAATTTTATACTCATAATCACACCTTCCTTTCATTATAGTTATAGTATATAATGACTATAAACACCATACAATAACGAGATTGTATGGCGTACAATATACTTTTATGGAGGAAATATGATTAAATTTCTAGGTCATGAGATTGAATGGTTACCTAAAGTCGATAAAAATCAGAAAGCTTTGTATATTCAAATATCTGAAAGTATTGAAAAAGATATAAAGTCAGGTAAATTACCTACTGGATTTAAACTACCGCCTCAAAGGCTTATAGCAGACTATCTTGAAATCAATCACAGTACTGTAACAAAAGCTTATAAACATTGTGAAGAAAAAGGATTAATCCATGGAATCACCGGAAAGGGTACCTTTGTTAGCAATACATTAGGGACACCAAAAACTTTGTTTTCAAGTTCTTCAGAACATTTTATTGATATGGCTATGCTCCATCCCTTATATGAGACAAATTATGTTATTATGGAAATGGTAAAAGAATTATTTCCCTATTTTGACACTGAATTGATGTATAAATACACTTCAGCATCAGGGCACCAAAAGCATAAATTTATAGCTGCAAAATGGTTAGAAACACTAAATATATATTCTAATCCAGAAAGAATGCTTATAACATCAGGGGCACAAAATGCCTTATTTACTATCTTGTTAACTGAATTTACTAAGGGAGACTTTATTGCTGTAGATGAATTAACTTATACAGGACTTAGGAATTCTGCCAATCAATTGGGACTAAATTTGATACCAATTGAAGGTGATGAAGAAGGTATGAAAGTTGAAAGACTTGGAGTTGCAATACAGAAACACAATATAAAGGGTATTTATGTTATACCGGACTGTCATAATCCGACCACAGTTGTAATGGGGATCAATAGACGTAAATCATTAGCTCATTTGATAGAAAAGTACAAGCTGATTGTGATAGAAGATAGTGTTTTTAGGTTTGCATCTGATATCAATATTCCTACTATTTACTCCTTAATTCCTGAATACTGTTATCATATTGCGAGCATGTCAAAACTGTTGAATCCTGGATTTAGAATAGCATATTTATTAATTCCAAGTTTTTCAGATTATGAGAGAATAGAATATGTTTTACATAACCAATTGTTTATGCCATCATCAATAACCAATGAGATTGTTTCGTGTTTACAATCATCAAAAAAAATAAATGAGTTACTTAAAATAAGAGTCAATATAATGAAGAATAGAAATGATATTTTCAATAACATTTTCAGAACACAATTATGTAATGTAAATGCTTCACCACTATATCGTTTTCTTGATTTAGATGATGATAGTATAAGAAATATTGATTTGGAAAATTTTTTTAAAAAACGAGGAATTATGATTTATTCAGCAGATCGTTTTCGTGTAAAAGAAGGTATTGATAAAAGAGGGATTAGAATTTCAATTGCTTCTGCCGAATCGGAGTTAGATTTCATTGAACAATTAAATTCTATTTATAAGGTTTATAATGAGCTTTTGTCAATGGGTAAATGAAATTTATGCCATATAATTAAGAATGACAGTTAGTTTTGTCGATTGAATATTTGTTACTGTTGGGGAAAAGAAATTTATGCTCCATGTAATGGTAAAATTATAGAATCAAAAGATGGCTATAAAGAGAGACATATAGTTCATATACTCACGGATATACTAGCTATTTATAAGAATTCATTAACACTTAATCCTAAAAAGAAGGGATTCCAACCAGTTGTTGGAAATTACATCATTATGGAATGTGAAAGTAATGTCTATGCTTTTTTTGCACATTTCCAAAAGGATTCTATTGCTGTTTCTGTTGGTGAAAATGTGGAAAAAGGTCAATTTCTAGGTAGAGTTGGTCATTCGGGAAATTCAACTGCACCTCATTTACACTTTCATCTTATGGATAACAGTGATTTAACACAAGCAAAGGGCATATCATGTGCTTTTGAAAAGTATGAAGTATTACAAGATGGTGAATGGAAAACGGTGAAAAACAGTATACCGTCAGATAAGGATAGGATTAGATTTAATAAATAAAGACCTTTTTTTACCCCCTTATGATAATCTTACATAGTCAAAGTAAACTGTTCCAGAAATTCCATCAAGCAATCAAAAACCGGTCTTATTTTAACAGCATTTGGACTAACATTCTTAGCTTCTTTATAGGATAAACTAGCAGTAATTATTGTCCAATCTATGTTAACCTTTATTGAAGTTTTATTGATTATTTCACCTAATTTATACCAGTGTAGTTTTACACTTGCATCACTATTTGTATTTCCGACATTTAGTGTTTTAACATACTAGCTAATATTATAAAGAGACTGAGGAGTAACAGGTATAAAGCTACTTAAATTACTTCCAATTCTTAGGCAAAACATTTTCTCAATCTTCAAATCCAGAACTAATTACTATATTGGTATTTTATTTTGACAGCATAGTATACTATCTTTCACAGAATTAGTGGTTAAATCTTATTAATTAAATTTTTCTAAATAGTAGTTTAAAGAAAATTCAGAAGTATTATTTTAACTTATTGCTTGGGTTTATTTTTTAAGTTATACTAAATATAGCTGTCATAATTATTCGTTTATGTATTTAATATGATGTTTGGTTTTGTTATTTTTAGAAAATTTTTAAAGGGGTGAAGTAAAGAATGGATTATTTTTTAACAGAGAAACAACAGATTATAAGAGACCTTTGTCATAGAATATCACAAGAAAAAATTAAGCCTGTTGTTCAAGAGTATGATGAAAGTGGTGAGTTTCCATGGGAAATTATGGACATTTTAGCTAAGAGTGATATATTTCGTGTTTTCATACCTGAAAAATATGATGGTCTTGGTGGAGGAATATTTGAAATGTCTTTAGCTACCGAAGAATTAAGCAGAGTTTGTTCCGGTATTGCTTTAGGTTTTGCAGCAACCGGATTAGGGTCTATGCCTATTCTTTTGTTTGGGAACGAAAGTCAAAAGCAAAAATATATGACTAAGGTAGCTGATGGAACTATAGCGGCTTTTGCTCTTACTGAAGCAGAAGCTGGGAGTGATGCTTCAAACATGAAAACGACTGCTGAGAAAGATGGAGATTATTACGTTTTAAATGGTGTTAAACAGTGGATTACTAACGGTGGTGTTGCAGATATTTATACTGTAATAGCAATGACTGACAAGAATAAAGGTTCTAGAGGTGCTACTGCATTTATTGTAGAAAAAGGGACTCCCGGATTTAGCTTTGGAGTTAAAGAAAATAAGATGGGTATTAGAGCATCAACTACTATGGAGTTGATTTTTGAAAACTGTCGTATTCATAAAGATCAAGTACTTGCACGCCCGGGGATGGGATATATTGTAGCTTTAAAAACTTTAGACAGGACAAGACCCGGTGTTGGAGCTCAGGCTGTAGGAATAGCACAGGGAGCTATAGATGTATGTTTAAAATATTCAAGAGAAAGAGAACAATTCGGACAACCTATTTCAAATTTTCAGGCAATACGACATATGTTAGCAGATATGTCTATGCAGACAGAAGCAGCTAGAGCATTGGTTTATGCAGCAGCAAGAATGATTGATTCAGGAGCTAAAGATATAAGTAAAGAATCTGCTATGTGTAAATGCTTTGCCGGAGATGTTGCTATGAAGGTTACTACAGATGCGGTACAAATCTTTGGCGGTTATGGATATATGAAAGATTATCCGGTAGAAAAAATGATGAGAGATGCTAAAATTACTCAAATTTATGAGGGAACTAATCAGATTCAGCGGGATGTAATTGCATCGAATCTTTGGAAAAAATAGATTGGAGGGAAGAAATAATGAATATAGTAGTTTGTATAAAGCAAGTTCCCGATACAACGGATGTGAAAATTGATAGAAATACCAATACTCTTATTCGTAGCGGTGTTAAAAGTATTATTAATCCTTATGATACACATGCAATAGAGTTAGGTCTGCAAATTAGAGAAAAACTAGGAGGGAAGGTAGTTGTTATAAGCATGGGTCCTCCTCAGGTTATCGATTCGCTAAAAGAAGCTGTCTCAATGGGTGTAGATGACGTTATTTTGTTAAGCGATCGTGCGTTTGCAGGTGCAGATACTCTTGCAACTTCATACACGCTTGCAGAAGCCATAAAGTCAATTGGAAATGTAGATTTAGTTATTTGCGGAAAGCAAGCAATTGATGGAGATACTGCTCAAGTTGGTCCGGGAATAGCAGAACATCTTAATACACCTCATACGACGTATGTTAATGAATTATGTAATATAAATAGTGCTAATATTACAGTTAAACGTATGATTGAAGGTGGATATGAAAAAGTTGAAATGGACTTACCCGCACTTATTACTGTAGTAAAAGAAGTTAATGAAGTAAGATTTCCTTCTATAAGGGGAATATTGCGTTCTAGAGAGATTGACGTTCCTATTTGGACATCAAAGGATTTAAATATTGATTTTACAAAAATTGGTTTAGATGGTTCTCCTACTCAGGTAGTTTCTGTTTCTACACCACAAATCAATACTCAAACTGAGATTTTTACAGGTAATGCTAAAGAGCAGGTTCATAAATTATTAGAAGCACTAAATGAGCAGAAGATTTTTTAGGGAGGGATAAACGTGAGTATTAGAGTAACGGATTCTTGTATTGGATGTGAATTATGTATTAATAAATGCCCATTTGATGCTATAAAAATGGAAAGTGGAAAGGCAATTATATTAGAAAACTGCACACTTTGTGGAGCGTGTGTTGAAGTATGTCCTGTGAATTCTATTGAAATTAATAAAAGTATAAACAATGATATAAACTTAGATGAATATAAAAATATATGGGTCTTTGCAGAACAGAGAGATGGTGAAATTAATCAGGTTGTCTATGAATTAATTGGTGAAGGCATTAAGCTTTCTCAAAAGCTTAACGAGGAGTTATGTGTAGTATTAATTGGTAGTGATGTAAAGCATAAAGCTGAAGAACTAGCACAATACGATGTAGAAAAAGTATATTTATTAGATAATGAAAAATTTAAAAACTATAATGATGAGATTTATACTACTGCTATGACAGAGATGATTGAAAAACATAAGCCCTCTATCATATTATTAGGGGCTACAGCTATGGGACGTTCATTAGGACCTAGAGTTTCAGCCAGAGTTGAAACAGGACTTACGGCTGATTGTACTGAGCTGGACATTGATGTGGAAAAAAGAATTTTACTTCAGACAAGACCTGCTTTTGGCGGTAATATAATGGCTACAATTGTTTGTGAAAACCATAGACCTCAAATGGCAACTGTTCGACCTGGAGTTATGCAATCACCCTCAAAATTATCTCATAGAAAAGGTAAAATAATTATTGAAGATTTTGTCATTAACAATTTAGAAATAAAGACCAGATTAATTGAAATAGTTAAGGAAATAGAAGATAAAGTCAAAATTGAAGAAGCTGAAATTATTGTTTCCGGAGGCAGAGGTGTAGGTAGTGGTGAAGAGTTTAGTATGTTAAAAGAGCTTGCTCATGTTTTAGGTGGTGCGGTAGGTGCTTCAAGAGCTGCAGTAGATAGCGGCTGGATTTCTTATAATCATCAAGTTGGACAAACAGGAAAAACTGTTTCACCAAAAATTTATATTGCCTGTGGAATATCCGGAGCTATACAACATTTAGTGGGAATGAAATCTTCAGATATAATAATCGCAATTAATAAGGATAGTAATGCACCTATTTTTAATTATTCAACTTATGGACTTGTAGGTGACTTACATGAAATTATTCCTATGCTTATTAAAGAATTAAAACAAGGAAAAAGTTTTCCGGAAGCAGCTACTGCTGTTGATTAAAAACATATATCAAGGTAATAATAACTTTATGGAAATTTGATTTTTAATGCATTGGGTTAATATTTTACATTAAAGGATTAAACTGTGTGTTCACAAGTTGATATACAAATTTTGTTGATTTTTTTTTATAATTGTAATAATATGATATGTGATGAAAAAATCATGATTAGGAGGAGAATTAATGAAAGTTTTAGTTATTAATTGCGGAAGTTCTTCATTAAAATATCAGTTGATTGATATGAATAATGAAGAAGTTCTTGCTAAGGGTTTAGCAGAGAGAATTGGTATAGATGGGTCTAAAATTAAGCATAAACCTTCCGGTAAAGAAGACGTTGTTATAGAAAAGCCAATGTCAAATCATAAGGTAGCTTTAGAAATAGTTATTAATGCTCTAGTAGACGAAAATTATGGAATTATTCAGTCTATGGACGAGATTAGTGCTGTTGGACATAGAGTTGTACACGGAGGAGAGAAATTCTCCGGTTCAGTTGTTGTAAACGATGATGTAATGAAGGCATTAAGAGAATGTATTGATCTAGCGCCATTACATAATCCTCCAAATATTATGGGGATTGAAGCGTGCCAAGAATTAATGCCTAATGTACCAATGATAGGAGTGTTTGATACAGCTTTTCATCAGACAATGCCTAAATCTGCTTATATCTATCCATTACCATATGAATTATATGAAAAGTACGGAATAAGAAGATATGGATTTCATGGAACATCACATAAATATGTATCTAATAAAGCAGCAGAAAAGCTGGGTAAAAATATAGAAAACTTAAAAATAATAACCTGCCATTTAGGAAATGGTGCAAGTATAGCTGCTGTAAAGAATGGAGAATCTGTTGATACCAGTATGGGATTAACTCCTCTTGAAGGATTAGCTATGGGTACAAGATGCGGAGATATTGACCCTGCAATTGTTACTTTTGTTATGGAGAAAGAGAACTTAGATATAAATGGAGTTAATACTCTTTTAAACAAAAAGTCAGGTGTTCTTGGTGTATCAGGTGTTAGTAGTGACTTTAGAGATATTGAGTCGGCTGTAAAAGAAGGAAATGATAGAGCTGAATTAGCTTTAGACGTTTTTGCAAATCGTGTAAAGAAATATATCGGTGCTTATGCTGCTATAATGGGTGGTGTAGATGCAATAGTATTTACGGCAGGTCTTGGAGAAAATTCTCCGGAAATAAGAGAAGCTGTATGTGAAGGTTTCGAATATATGGGAATAGAAATTGATAGAACTGCTAATAAAGTAAGAGGTAAGGAAACAATTGTAAGTACTGAAGATTCTAAAGTAAAGGTTTTAGTTGTTCCTACTAATGAAGAACTTATGATTGCTAGAGATACTAAGGAATTAGTATAACCAGAGTACCAAAAGGCAGGAAATTCCTGCCTTTTAGCTATACTATATTTGTGAGTAATCTAATAAAATTCTTGACAAATGCAGTAGAGCTTTATATAATAAAATTTGGCAATATTTAAGAGGTGAACTTAATGAAAGTCGATCTATCAAGGCTTCTTGATAAAAATGTTTATAAAATTGATGTATGCAACGAATTAGATACCAAAGAATTAAAAATAGGAACAAGAACATTAAAAATTACAAAACCGATTAACGTACAAGGAAATGTTTATAAAACAGATGAAGGATATTATACTAAATTCAACATTATCTGTGAATATAAAGAGAATTGTAATAGGTGTCTAAAGGAATTTACCAATAAAGTAGAAACAATTTTATCAGGGAGACTTATAGAAAAATCTCAAGACATAGAAAATCAAGATTATGACGAAACTTTGATTTATTTTGAAGGGGACAATGTTTATTTAGAAGAACCCGTTATAACATCAGTATTACTTGCATTACCTATGAAAGAACTCTGCAGTGAAAAATGTAAGGGTTTGTGTGTAGCTTGTGGTGTAAACCTAAATACAGAAAAATGCATTTGTGAAGTTGATGATATAGATCCCCGTTTGGCTAAATTAAAAGAACTTTTAGACTAATCAAGGAGGTGTTTTAAATGGCAGTACCAAAGCGTAAAACTTCTAAGGCTAGAAGAGATAAAAGAAGAGCTTCTTCATATAAACTAAGAAAAGTTACAATATCTGAGTGTCCACAGTGTCACGAGCCTAAGCTACCTCATAGAGTATGTAGGTCATGCGGTTACTATAAGAACAAAGAAGTAATGGAGATAGAATAATAAAAAAGATAGCAGTGAGAAACTCACTGCTATCTTTTTTATTGCCACTAATATAAATCAAATATTATAATTATCTTACATACAACCTAATAATATACATTTTTCTGATTTTGTTTAAGTAGTGATATAATATAATAATCATATAATTAGAATATTTCATTTTTTGAGGAGGATATATTATGGTAAGTAGTATTTCAGAAGATAAACCTGTTATTCACAAAGACTCTGTTTCACTTAATTCTTACGAGAAAATGGCTGAATATTATTTTAAATATGTTGATACAAAACCATTCAATGCTTATTATGAAAGACCTGCAACAATATCACTGCTCCCGGATGTAAAAGGAAAAAAAGTTTTAGATGCAGCTTGTGCAGCAGGATGGTATACAAAATATCTTTTGGATAAAGGTGCATATGTAACAGCAATGGATTTCAGCCCCCTTATGATAGAGATGACTAAAAAAAGAGTTGGTAATAAAGCTGAAGTTATAAGGGCTGACCTAAATGACCCTCTAAGCTTTATTAAAGATAAATCACTGGATGTTGTTTTGTCATCACTGACACTTCATTATTTGAAAAATTGGGAAATTGTATTAAGTGAGTTTAACAGAATACTAAAAGAAGGTGGACTGCTTGTTTTTTCTGTTCATCATCCTTTTATGGACTTTACAACTTTTAAAAAAGAAAATTATTTTTTGACTGAATTATTAGATGATGAATGGAATACTTATAATGGAAAGGTGAAAGTACAATTTTATAGAAGACCCTTATGTGAGATTATCACATCTGTCATTGATGCAGGATTTATAATAGAAAAGCTACTAGAACCTATGCCAATAGAACAATTTAAAATAGAACAACCAGATATTTATGATAGATTAACAAAAAAACCGCAATTTTTATTTATAAGAGCAAAAAAACAATAGGTTAAAAAACTGAGTTATTTATTATACATAACTAATTTTACAGTATCTTGCTTAAAATGCGTTCTACAAAATTTGTCTTCTGTGTAAACATATAAATGATGTTTCATGCAGAAGGCTTTGTTTTTACAATATAAGACACTATCATTATTTCTGCAAAAGGCTTTTTTTCTCTTAACACTCAAGTTTCCTCTATGGAAATACTCCGAATCTTTTAAGTTTTCAAATTATAGAATATAATGTATCATATGGTTTAATTACAACATTAAAACTGTACTTTATTGTTCAGTTTTTTTGACTATAAAAATATTAAATCAAAAAAATTATTAAAAGGGTTGAATTTTTAAAGTGAATAATGTATACTAACACTTAGTACTAGGTACTAAATGTTAGTGTTAACTCGAGGTGAATTTATGGAAAAAATAAAATTATCTAAAAAGGATAGGCAAAATCTTTTAAAAGACAAATTAAGAGAAGATCCCTTTGTTACAGATGAAGAGTTGACAGATGTATTTAGAGTAAGTATCCAAACAATAAGACTTGACAGATTGGAATTGGGAATACCTGAGCTTAGGGAAAGAATAAAAAATGTAGCAGAGCTAAACTATTCAAAGGTAAGGTCGATAGGCGGAACTGAAATAATTGGTGAACTTGTTGATTTAAATCTTGGAGAAAATGGTATATCAATTCTGGAAACTAATAGTGATATGGCTTTTAAGAAAACAAATATAGTTAGGGGACATCATGTTTTTGCTCAGGCAGAATCCTTGGCTATGGCTGTAATTGATGAGGATGTAGCTTTGACAGGAGTTGCAAATATTAAGTACAAAAGTCCTGTTAATGCTGGAGACAAATTAATTGCTAAAGCACAAGTAGTTAGAAAAAGGGATAACAAGCATTTTGTTCATGTATTTACATATGTTAAACAGGAACAGGTTTTTAGAGGGAAGTTTTTATTAGTTTCAATATAAAGTAAGCCTCAGTTAAGATGGTGAGGTATAGAATTGTAAGCTATCGTACAATTAATATTTAGGAGGTTTAACATGAAAATAGCTGTAGATGCAATGGGCGGAGATAATGCACCTTTTGCAACTGTAAAGGGAAGCATTGAAGCTGTAAAAGAGTATGGTGTTGAAATTATATTAGTTGGAAAAAAAGATGTAATAGAAAAAGAGCTTATAAAGCATAATTATACTGGAAGCAAAATTCGCATTGTAAACGCTGATGAAATAATAACTAATGAAGATAAGCCGGTTAAGGCTATTAAAAATAAGCAGAATTCCTCTATGGTAGCAGCAATGAACATGGTTAAAAATCAAGAGGCAGATGCTGTAATTTCGGCCGGAAGCACCGGAGCTTTACTAACAGGCGGTTTACTTATAATTAAAAGGATTAAAGGTATAGACAGGGCAGCTTTAGCACCAGTTTATCCAACTAAAAGAGGTATAGCCTTATTATTAGATGCAGGTGCTAACACTGATTGTAGACCTAAATATTTGCAACAATTTGCTGTTATGGGTTCAATTTATTGTCAGAAAGTATTACAAATAGAAAATCCTAAAGTTGGATTAATAAACATAGGAGAAGAACAAGAAAAAGGAAACGAATTAACTAAAGAAGCATACGAACTGCTTTCAAATTCACACATAAATTTCTATGGTAACCTTGAGGCTAGAGATATTCCAGCAGGTAATGTGGATGTTATGGTTGCAGATGGATTTACAGGTAATATTGTACTTAAACTGACAGAAGGATTGGCCAGCACAATTTTTTCAATGTTAAAAGAAGAATTTATGAAAAACTTTATAACAAAATTAGGTGCGTTGATAATTAAGCCGGGATTAAAGAAGTTTAAAAATAGACTTGATTATTCAGAATATGGAGGAGCTCCTTTATTAGGTGTAAAAGGAGCAGTAATAAAAGCTCACGGAAGTTCTAATGATAATGCTATAAAAAATGCAGTTAGACAGGCAAAAATTTTTGTTGAAAATAATGTAATAGAGAGGATAGAAGAAGATATAGAAAAATTGGGAGGTAACCATGACACAAAATGATATGGGAATTGGAATACTTGGCACTGGTAAATATTTACCAGAAAAAATAATGACTAATCATGATTTGGAAAAAATGGTTGATACTAGCGATGAGTGGATTAGGACTAGAACAGGTATTAGTGAAAGAAGAATATTAGATAAAGAAAAAGCTACTTCTTTTATGGCGACTCAAGCAGGAAAGAAAGCCATTGAAGATGCAGGTTTAAAGCCTAAAGATATTGATTTAATAATTGTTAGTACTGTAACTCCGGATATGGCTTTTCCTTCAACTGCATGTTTGGTTCAAGATAATTTAGAGTGTGAAAATGCAGCGGCATATGATTTAGAAGCTGCTTGTTCAGGGTTCTTGTATGGCTTATCTATGGCATATAGTCAAATATATGCGGGACTATGTAAACATGTTTTACTTATAGGAGCTGAAACACTATCTAGAATAACGGATTGGAATGATAGAAACACCTGTGTATTATTTGGAGATGGAGCTGGAGCAGCAGTAATTGGAGAAGTACCTAAAGGAAAAGGAATATTAGCTATAGATTTAGGTGCAGATGGTAAAGGTGGAAAGCACCTAACTCAGCCAGCCGGAGGATCATTAATACCGGCTACGATAGAATCAGTAAATAACAGAATGCACTATATAAGAATGGAAGGAAATGAAGTTTTCAAATTTGCAGTTAGAACTATGGCAGAAAGTTCACTAAAAGTATTAGATAAAGCCGGTATTGATATTAAGGATATAGATTTCTTAGTACCTCATCAGGCTAATATTAGAATTATTGATGCATCTAGAAAAAAATTAAAGCTTCCTGAAGATAAAGTTATAATTAACCTTAACAAATATGGCAACATGTCATCTGCTTCAATACCTGTAGCATTAGAAGAAGCATTAAACGAAGGAAGAATAAAAGAAAACGATAACCTTATTTTAGTTGGTTTTGGAGGGGGATTAACCTGGGGTTCTTGTTTAATAAAATGGCATAAATAATATACTAGACATGTCAACAGGAGGACTACAAATGTTCAGAACAAAAATATGTGATTTATTAGAAATAGAGTATCCAATAATACAGGGTGGTATGGCATGGGCTGCAACATCTGAATTAACTGCAGCAGTATCAAATGCAGGAGGACTTGGAATTATAGGCTGTGGTAATGCACCCTCTGAAGTTATTAAAAAAGAAATTACAAAAATTAAAGAATTAACTGATAAGCCTTACGGGGCTAATGTCATGCTTTTATCTCCTTTTGTAGATGAAGTTATGGATTTATTATATGAACAAAAAGTTCCGGTTATAACTACAGGTGCAGGTAACGCGGGTAAATATATAGAGAGATTTAAAAAAATAGGCACAAAAGTTATACCGGTTGTCCCTTCAGTTGATTTAGCTCGAAGAATGGAAAGAGTGGGAGCTGATGCTGTAGTAGTTGAAGGAACAGAAGCAGGAGGACATATAGGAGAATTAACTACAATGGCTTTAGTTCCTCAGGTAGTAGACGCAATTAACATACCGGTTATAGCAGCAGGCGGTATTGCTGACGGAAGAGGTTTTATGGCAGCATTATCATTAGGTGCTGAAGGAGTACAGTTAGGAACAAGGTTTGTATGCACTACTGAATGTACTGCTCATATGAGTTATAAGCAAGCTATAGTTAATGCAAAGGATAGAGATGCCATAGCAACTGGAAGATCAACCGGACATCCGGTTAGAATTATAAAAAATAAATTTGCTAAAGATTTCTTAAAGCTAGAAAAATCAGGAGCAGATTTAGAAGAACTTGAGAAATTTGGAGTAGGTTCTTTAAGAAGAGCAGTTATTGAAGGCGACAATAAATATGGGTCTATTATGGCAGGTCAAATTAGTGGTTTAATTAATGATATAAAAGATTGTAAGCAAGTTATAGAAGATATTATGAATCAAGCAAAAGAGGTTCAGAAAACTTTATCACGATTATAGGAGTGATTAAAATGAGTAAAATAGCATTTGTATTTCCGGGTCAAGGAGCACAGTATGTTGGAATGGGTAAAGACGTCTTTGAAAAGTACCCTAATGCAGCTAAAGTTTTTGAAAAAGCTAATCAGAGCTTAGGCTTAGATATAAAAACAATATGTTTTGAAGGTCCTAAAGAGGAGCTTGTTAAAACAGAAAATACACAGCCGGCAATATTAACTACTTGTATAGCATTACTTAAGGTACTTGAAGATGCAGGAATAGAAGCTGATGTTACAGCGGGACTTAGCTTAGGAGAATATGCTTCTTTAGTTTATAGCGGTGCGTTAGAATTTGAAGATGCAGTAAAGCTGGTGAAAAAAAGAGGAAAATACATGCAGGATGCTGTTCCTATGGGTAAAGGAACAATGGCTGCAATAATTGGGTTAGACAGAGATACGGTTAATGAAGTAGTTAAAGAAGCGGGCAAAATAGGCATTGTAGAAGGTGCTAACTATAATTGTCCTGGTCAAATCGTAATTTCAGGAGAAGTAGATGCTGTTGAGAAAGCATGTGAAATAGCTGATGAAAAAGGTGCTGCAAAAGCTTTAAAACTTTCTGTAAGTGCCCCATTTCACTGTAAAATGCTAGAGCCGGCAGGAGTAAAGCTTAATCAAGAACTTGAAAACATTACAATAAAACCAATGAATAAAAAAGTTATTGCCAATGTTAATGCTAAATATATTGAAGATGAAAATGACATAAAAGAGCTGCTCATAAAACAAGTTTCAAAATCTGTATTGTGGGAAGATACAATTGAGCTGATGCTTAAAGATGGAGTTGAAACTTTTATTGAGATTGGTCCGGGAAAATCTATAACCGGTTTTATTAAAAAAATTCTTAGAAAAAATAAACAGTATAAAGATAAAGTTAGTACTTATAACGTAGAGGATGTAAAATCCTTAGAAGAATTAATAGAAAAAATGAAATAAGGAGTGGTATTATGAACCTACAAGGAAAGGTTGCACTTATAACCGGAGGTTCTAGAGGTATAGGAAAAGCAATAGCTTTAAAGCTTGCTCAGTTAGGTGCAGATATTATTATAAATTACTCCAGTAATGAAGCTAAGGCTAAAGAGGTTGTAAATGAGATAAAAGACTTGGGAAGAGATGCTTTAGCTGTAAAAGCAAATGTCTCGCTGGGAGAAGATGCTCAAAATTTAGTTCAAAAAGCAGTTGATAAATTTAAAAAAATTGATATACTTGTAAATAATGCGGGCGTTACACGAGATAACCTGCTTATGAGAATGAGTGAAGAAGAATGGGATACTGTTTTTGAAGTAAATCTCAAAGGAACATTTAATGTTACAAAATCTTTAATAAGAAATATGATAAAACAGAAAAATTGTAGTATAATAAATATTGCATCAGTTGTAGGTATTACAGGAAATGCTGGACAATGTAATTATTCAGCATCAAAAGCAGGGATAATTGGATTTACAAAATCCTTAGCTAAAGAAGTAGCTAAGAAAAACGTAAGAGTAAATGCAGTTGCTCCTGGGTTTATAGAAACTGATATGACTGATAAGCTTTCAGATAAAGTAAAAGAAGAATATCAAAAAAATATACCAATGCAAAGATTGGGAAAACCTGAAGACATTGCTAATACTGTGGCATTTTTAGCTAGTGATATGTCTGATTATATTACAGGTCAAGTTTTAGTTGTAGATGGAGGAATGACTAACTAAATTTTGAAAGGAGGTGTGTGTTAAATGGTACTTGATAAATTAAAAGGGATTATAACTGAGCAATTAGAGGTTGAAGAAAGTGAAATCACTTTAGAAGCTTCATTCCAAGATGATTTAGATGCTGACTCTTTAGATGTAGTAGAACTTATTATGGCTATTGAAGATGAGTTCGATATTGAAATTCCTGATGAAGATGCTGAGAAGATTGCAACTGTGAAGGACGCGGTTGAATACATAGAAAACAATCAATAATCTTAGCAACTTTCAAAGTATAATTATTATTCAAAAGAGTCCCGATAATATCGGGACTTTCAAAATAAAATAAAACTCTCGTTTTTATATAGATTATATAATAATTATTCAACCACACTAATAAACAGTTAGGAGGTAAATAATGAGTAAAAGAGTAGTTGTAACAGGTATCGGGGTAATTAGTCCTGTTGGAGTAGGAAAAGAAAACTTTTGGAATTCAATAAAAGAAGGACAAAGCGGCGTTGATTTAATAACCAGATTTGATACACAGGATTACCCTGTAAAAATAGCAGCAGAGGTTAAAGATTTTAATGCAGCGGAATATATTGATAAGAAAGATGCAAAAAGGATGGACAGATTTACTCAATATGCAGTAGCAGCTAGTAAGTTAGCTATAGAAGATTCAAAATTAGATATAACAAATGTAAACAACGATAAGTTTGGAGTTATATTAGGATCAGGAGTAGGTGGATTGGAAACGTTTGAAGAACAGCATGAAAAATTGTTAAATAAAGGTCCAAAAAGAGTAAGTCCATTCTTTATACCTATGATGATTGGAAATATGGCAGCGGGTCAGGTGTCTATCCTTTTTGGTGCTAAAGGTGCAAATGAAACTATAGTTACCGCATGTGCATCAGCAACAAATGCAATTGGAGATAGTTTTAAAATAATCCAAAGAGGTGATGCTGACATAATTATAACTGGTGGTGCCGAAGCATCTATAACTCCTATGGCTTTAGCCGGATTTTCATCAATGAAAGCGTTGTCATCAAATAACGAAAATCCTCAAGGAGCAAGCAGACCTTTTGATAAGAACAGAGATGGATTTGTTATGGGTGAAGGTGCAGGTATCTTAATACTTGAAGAACTGGAACATGCTTTAAATAGAGGAGCTTATATTTATGCTGAGGTAGGAGGCTATGGAATGTCATCTGATGCTTACCATATGACTGCTCCTGCTGAAAATGGTGAAGGTGCTTACAGGGCTATGAAAATGGCTGTAAATGATGCTAAAGCTTCTTATGATGAAATAGATTACATCAATGCACATGGAACATCTACAGAATACAATGATAAATTTGAAACTTCAGCTATTAAGACATTATTTAAAGAACATGCGTATAATCTAAAGGTAAGTTCAACAAAATCTATGACGGGGCATCTTCTCGGAGCTGCTGGAGGTATTGAAGGATGTGTTTGTGCTTTAAGTATTGATAATGACTTTATACCGCCAACTATCAATTATGAAACAAAAGATGAGAATTGTGATTTGAATTATGTACCAAATAAAGGTATTAGTCACAAAGTAGATTATGCATTATCAAATTCCTTAGGATTTGGTGGTCATAATGCTACAATCTTATTTAAAAAATATAAAGATTAATCTTATATTAAAGCTAATTGCAATAATCTTATTGTAATTAGCTTTAAACAATATATAGGTTATTTTTTATTTAATGATAACATTATTTGCATGTATATTGCTATATGTAGTAAACTAATAATGGATAGTATTGAAGATAGTTTAATCTAGTTAAAGTATTTTCAATATTATCTAATAATAATTTGGAGGAATACTAATGACGAATATAAGTGTTGAGAGAATTTCGCATTTAGAAAGATTTCAACAAAAAATAAAATATAGTTTTAACAAACCCGAGCTGTTAAATATAGCTTTAACTCATAGTTCTTATGCTAATGAATGTAAAAAGCAGAAGATAAAGCATAATGAGAGATTGGAGTTTCTTGGAGATTCTGTTTTAGGTGTTGTTGTCAGCGATTACATTTTCAACAAGTTTCCTAATTATCCGGAAGGGGAATTAACTAAGCTTAGGGCTACTATAGTATGTGAGCCTTCTTTAGGTGCTGCAGCGCAACAACTTGAATTAGGAAAATATCTTTTGCTTGGAAAAGGAGAAGAGATAACGGGGGGTAGAAACAGAATATCAATACTTTCCGATACATTTGAAGCAGTTATTGGTGCAATTTATTTAGATGGAAAATTAAATAAAAGTAAAGAATTTATTTTAGACAATTTAACAGATATAATACATAAGGCTGTTGAAGGTAGCTTGTTTATTGATTACAAGACTGAACTTCAAGAGATACTTCAGAAAACTACTAAAAATAAGATAAAGTATATAGTTATAGACGAAGAAGGTCCTGACCATAATAAAACTTTTTACGTTGCGGTAAAGGTTGGAGATAAGCTTCTTGGAGAAGGAAATGGTAAGAGTAAGAAAGAAGCTGAACAGGAATCGGCTAAAACTGCATTAAATAAAATGGGTGTTTTTAATGAGTAAAACTCATCACATTATTCCTATTTTTGTTCCTCATAGAGGATGTCCACATGATTGTGTTTTTTGCAATCAAAAAAAAGTAACAGGATTATATACAGATATTACTCAAACACAAGTAGAACATACTATAAATGATTATTTAAAAACTATTCCAATAAATAATAAAACACTTGAAATAGCATTTTTTGGCGGCAGCTTTACAGGAATAAGGAAAGAGATTCAGATTGAGCTTTTGCAGACTGCCAAGAAATATAAGGATATAGGAGCTGTTGATTATATTAGATTATCTACCAGACCAGACTATATTTCTATAGAGATTCTGGACTTGTTACACAAAATGAGTGTTGATACTATAGAATTAGGTGTTCAATCTTTAGATAGAGATGTTCTTATTAAAAGTAATAGAGGACATACAGTTGAAGATGTATTAAAGTCTGCAAAGTTAATTAAAAAATATAATTTTAATCTAGGGCTTCAAATGATGTTGGGTTTACCCGGAGATACAAAAACTAAAGCGATTAAGACTGCTATAGGCATTGTAGAACTAAAGCCTGATTTTGTTAGAATTTATCCAACTCTTGTTATAAAGGATACATTGTTAGAAAAGTTATATTTAAATTCTTTATGTAAACCGTTAACATTAAGTCAAGCAGTTAATATTTGTAAAGATTTATTAATGATATTTAGATATAATAAGATAGATGTAATTAGAATTGGGCTTCAACCTACAGACAACATTTCTTTAGAAAAAGACATTGTAGAAGGACCTTTTCATCCTTCAATCAGACAATTAGTTGAAGCTAAATTATATGAGAAAATATTAAATAGTTTTTTTGATAAAACTAAGATACAATTTAATGAGATTACTTTTAAAGTTAACAGTAAAGAAGTTTCAAATATTGCAGGGCAGAATTCATCAAATTTAAATCTTCTTAAGAGTAAATATGGTATTAAAAGAGTTAAAGTTGTGCCGGTAGATATTTCTAAGGAATTTTTTTATGTTATGATTAAAAATAAGGAATATAAAATTGATATAAATAAGTATATAGAACAATACATAAATGAGTTTAATAATCTCTAATAAAAGAGGTGGTACATTGTTTTTAAAACGGGTTGAATTACAAGGATTTAAATCATTTGCTGATAAAGTAGAAGTTGAACTGCAGGGTGGAATTACTGGAGTAGTTGGACCTAACGGCAGCGGAAAGAGTAATATAGCTGATGCTATCAGATGGGTTTTAGGAGAACAAAGTGCTAAAACGCTTAGAGGCAGTAAGATGGAAGATATAATTTTTTCTGGTACACAGAAAAGGAAGCCTTTAGGATATGCTGATGTAACTTTAGTACTTGACAATAAGGACAAAATGTTAAAGCTTGATTACTCTGAAGTATGTGTTACAAGAAGAGTTTTTAGATCTGGAGATAGTGAGTACTATATAAACAAAACAAATTGCAGATTAAAAGATATTAGAGAATTATTCATGGATACCGGTGTTGGTAAAGACGGTTATTCAATAATTGGACAAGGCAAAATAGATGAAATTTTAAGTACGAAATCTGATGATAGAAGATTAATCTTTGAAGAAGCAGCAGGAATAGTTAAACATAAGACTAGAAAAGAAGAAGCCGAAAATAAGCTTGAAAAAACAAAAGATAATTTACTAAGACTTAGTGACATTATTAGTGAACTTGAAACTCAAGTAGAGCCTTTAAAAGAGCAATCTCAAAAAGCTAAGGAATTTAATAAGCTTTCCGGTGACCTTAGAGAACTAGAGGTTAACTTGTATATTAGAGAAATAGATAGATTAAAAGAGCAGCTTAGTCATTTAGACAATCAAAAGGAAGTTATTGATAAACAGGTAAAATATAATGAAAATAAAAGAGATGAACTGGAGGAAAAATACTCTAAAGTAAATGCTCAGATTGAAGCTATGGATGAAAAAATTGAAAAACTACAAAATCTTAATTATAATACAAAAAGTAATCTTGAAAAAAATCAAGGTGATTTAAACTTATATAGTGAAAAGCTAAGTACTAATGAGAGGGAAATAGCTAGAATTAATAAAGATATGGAAGATTTTAAGCACACAAGTATAAATATTAAATCAGAAAGAGAAAAACTTGAAGTAGAAAAATCCAGCTTATCTGAGAAAATACAAGAATTAGAATGTAAAAATAGTAATAAAGATAATGAGATAAACAAAATAAATCAAAGTATTGAATCAGAAGAAAGAGATATTGAATCTAAGAAAGCAGACATTATTGAGGTTTTTAATCTGATAGCTGAAAAAAAGAGTAAAATTAACGGACTAATATCATTTAACCAGAATATTGACAAAAGAATCAAACAGATTCACAATGAGATATCTGAACTAGAAGAAAGTAAAAAGAAAAATACAATATATATAAACAATGCTGGTGAGGAGATTAATTCTACAAAAGAAAAATTAGAAGAGTTATCTAAATCTAAACAAAAAAATTCAACAGAGAAAAATCACGTTAATCAACTATTAAACAGTACAAACAATGATTTAAGCAGGATAAGTGCAGAAGTTCAAGGAAAGATTTCTAAATACAATTTATTAAGAGATATGAAAAATGAATATGATGGTTTTTACTCAAGTGTTAAAAATGCTTTGTTATCAGCAAAACAGAACAATAGATTTGGTAAAGGTGTAAGAGGTGTAGTTGCGGAACTTCTTCAAGTTAATAAAAGCTATGAGAAAGCAATAGAAGTTGCTCTCGGTTCATCAATACAAAATATTGTAACAGAAACTCCACAAGATGCTAAACTTATAATTGACCATCTTAAAAAGAATAAGCTTGGAAGAGTTACATTTTTACCAATGACATCTATAAAAGGAAGAGAAATAAACAGTCATGAAGCTAAATTTATAAACAATCCCGGAGTTTTAGGAGTAGCGTGTGATTTAATTAATTATGATAAAAGTTATGATAATATTTTTAAAAATTTATTAGGTAGAACTTTAATTGTTGAAAATATTGAAACAGGGATTAAGGTATCAAAGATGTGTAACTATTCATTAAAGATAGTATCTCTAGATGGAGATGTTATCAACTCCGGCGGATCTATGACGGGAGGAAGCTATAAAACTAACAGTACAAATTTACTTGGAAGAGAAAGACAAATTAAAGAGCTTGACAAAGATATAATGAAGTTAAGAAATGAACTTAATATACTTCAATCCAATGAAAAAACTCAAAGAACAGCTTTGGAAGAACTGGAAAGTAATTTGTCTTTGATTAATAATGATATAAATGACTGTAACATAAATATAGCTAAACTAGAAAATAATTATACACAAATGAACGATGAGTTAAAAAGACTTGATGGATTAATTGAGAAGTATAATAATGAAAAAAATCAGTTATTTACAGAATCACAAGAAGCTCAAGGAGAAATAGAAGAAATAAAAAGTCAGATAGATGAATTAACCAATAAAAATGAGTTAACTCAGGATAATATAACATCTAAGACGAAAAGCTTTGAATTAGTCAGAGAAAGAAAAAGTTTGCTTATTGAAGAAATTACAAATATTAAAGTAACTATTGCTTCTTACAGTCAAGAGATTATATCTATAGAAGAGTCTATAAACAAACTATCGTATGAAGAATCATTGTTACTTGAAAAAATTAAGGATAAGAATGAAGAAAGAGAAAGATGTAAAATAGTCCTTGAAGAAATACAAAATAAATTTGAAGAACTAAATAAATTAAAGAACAAATTAAGTAGTGACCTGTTTGAATATGAATTAAGCTTAAAACAGTTAAAAGGTGATAGAAGCAACTTTATGCAGACCTTTTACGGAGAGCAGGATAAGCTTAAAGAAATGAACAGAAAAATTAATGATTTGCAGAAAAGCTTAAATACTATAGATGCAAAATATGCAAAATATAATGTTCAATTAGAAAATTTCAATAATAAGCTGTGGGATGAATACGATATGTCTTATCAAATGGCACTTAATTATAAAAGTGAAATTGATAATGTGGTTAGAGCTCAGAAGAAAATAAGAGAGCTTAAGCAGGAAATCAAGAATTTAGGTACTGTAAATCTTGGAGCTATAGATGAATATCTAAGAGTCAAAGAAAGATTTGAATTCTTAATTAATCAGAAAGAAGATTTACTGGATGCTAAAGAATCCTTAAGAAAAATAATTGATGAACTAGAAGAAAAAATTAAACAGCAATTTGTGGAGAATTTTTTAATTATCAAAGACAACTTCCAAGAGGTGTTCAAACAGCTTTTTGGAGGCGGAAAAGCAGATGTTTATTTAATTGATGATAAGAATATTTTAAAGAGCGGTATTGAAATTGTTGCTCAACCTCCCGGTAAAAAGCTTCAAAGTTTATCTTTACTTTCTGGAGGAGAAAGAGCATTGACAGCAATAGCATTACTTTTTGCTATATTAAAGACAAAGCCTACACCATTTTGTGTACTTGATGAAATTGAAGCCGCTTTGGATGATGCTAACGTATATAGATTTGCAGATTTCCTTAAAGAATTTTCTGAAGATACACAGTTTATAGTAATCACTCATAGAAAGGGAACTATGGAGGTTGTTGATTCACTATACGGTGTTACAATGGAAGAAAAGGGTGTAAGTAACCTAATTTCGGTTAAACTATCAGATAAATTGATTGAAAAAGTGAGCTAAGGAGGATATTTATGTTAAAAAAATTTTTTAACAATGACAAAGAGGAAATTAATAAACAAGATATTACTATTGATGCTAACATTGAAGAAGAACAGAAAGGTTTTTTTGGAAAACTGAAAAAAGGTTTGTCAAAAACACGAGACGGGATTAATGAAAAAATAAATGATATATTAAAGAACTATAGAAAAATAGATGAAGAATTTTTTGAAGAACTGGAAGAAATCTTAATTACTGCAGATATTGGTGTAAACATCACCACGAGAATAATAGAAGATTTAGAAGATAAGGTAAAAGAAAGAAATATTCAAGACCCAAATGAAATAAAAAGCTTATTACAGGAAGAACTTTCAGAGATACTAAATGATGTAGATACCAGTAATTCTTTAAACATTGAGCCTAGCCCGGCTATTATACTGGTAGTAGGAGTAAATGGCGTTGGTAAAACTACTTCTATTGGAAAGCTTTCAGCAAAACTTAAGAAAGAGGGTAAAAAGGTTCTTATAGCTGCGGGAGATACATTTAGAGCGGCAGCTATAGAACAGTTACAAGAATGGGCAAATAGAGCCGGTGTAGAAATTATATCACATCAAGAGGGTGCAGACCCGGCTGCTGTTATATTTGATGGTGTACAGGCAGCTAAATCCAGAAAATCTGATGTTCTGATATGTGATACGGCAGGAAGACTTCATAATAAGAAAAATTTAATGAATGAACTTAATAAGATATTTAGAGTTGTAGAAAGAGAATATCCTCAAGCAGTTAAAGAGGTTTTACTGGTTGTTGATGCTACTACCGGACAAAATGCCATTATGCAGGCAAAGGTATTTAAAGAAGCGTGTGATATTACAGGTATAGTATTAACTAAGCTGGATGGAACAGCAAAAGGCGGAGTAGTTTTGGCAGTACAAACAGAATTGGATGTTCCTGTGAAGCTGGTTGGTGTGGGAGAAAAAATAGATGACCTTCAGCAGTTTCATCCCGAGAATTTTGTTAAAGCAATTTTTGATGAATAAAACCAGTTGACAAAATTTAATAATTAGTATAGAATAAACCCTGTCAAGTTTTTTACTTTACAGTTTAGGATATACTAATTTAAAGGTAGATGGTTAAATGTTTGAAAAACTTGTTGAAGTAGGTTTATTATTTGATTTTTATGGAAAGCTTTTAAGTACAAAGCAGTATAACGTGATTGAGCTGTATTATATACACGACTTATCTTTAAGTGAAATTGGAGAACAGTTATCTATCAGCAGACAGGGAGTATATGATAATCTTAAAAGAGCAGAAAATCATTTATACAGCTATGAACAGAAACTAGGATTAGTTAAGAAGTTTAATGACAACCAAAATAAAATAAAAGAAATATTAGACCATATTAATAAAATTTCTGTTCACTTAGAACAAAGTGATTACGTTATTAAAAATGACATTAAAAGAATTGAAACTATAATTATAGATATTTTAAAAAATGACCAGGAGGTTAAATAATGATTTTTGAAGGTTTAGCCGAAAAGCTTCAAGGTACTTTAAAAAAATTAAAAGGCAAAGGAAAGCTGTCTGAAAAAGATGTTAAAGAAGCCATGAGAGAAGTTAAACTGGCTCTTTTAGAAGCTGATGTTAACTTCAAAGTAGTTAAAAAGTTTATAAACAGTGTAACAGAAAGAGCGGTTGGTAAGGAAGTAATGGAGAGCTTAACCCCTGGACAGCATGTGATAAAGATAGTAAACGAAGAATTAACTAAGCTTATGGGAGAAACTGAAAGCAAGATTAATTACAGTTCCAATCCACCAACTGTTATTATGCTGTGTGGATTACAGGGTGCCGGTAAGACTACTACAACCGGAAAGTTAGGTTCTTTACTTAAATCTAAGGGAAAAAGACCTTTATTGGTTGCTTGTGATATATATAGACCGGCTGCCGTTAAGCAGTTACAGGTTGTAGGACAAAAAGTTGATATTCCTGTATTTTCTATGGGAGATAAACAAAATCCGATAGATATAGCCAAGGCTTCTATAGAACATGCAAAAAAACATGGAAATGATTTGGTTATTATTGATACAGCCGGAAGACTTCATATAGACGAAGAACTTATGGAAGAACTGCAAAATATAAAATCATCTGTAAACCCTAATGAAATTTTACTTGTTGTAGATGCTATGACGGGGCAAGATGCTGTTACAGTAGCTAAAACTTTTGATGATAAGCTGGAAGTCAGTGGAGTAATTCTTACTAAATTAGATGGTGACACTAGAGGAGGAGCAGCACTTTCCATTAGGGCTGTTACTGAAAAACCTATTAAGTTTTCAGCTATTGGAGAAAAATTGGATCAATTCGAGGTCTTTCATCCTGATAGAATGGCTTCAAGGATATTAGGAATGGGAGATGTTTTAAGTCTTATAGAAAAGGCACAGGCTAACTTAGATGCTCAAAAGGCAATTGAGTTAGAAAAAAAATTAAGAACGCAGCAGTTTACATTAGATGACTTCTTAGATCAGCTTGAACAAATGAAGAACCTTGGACCTTTAAGTTCAGTACTTGAGATGATACCGGGTTTAGGCTCAAAGCAGATGAAAAATTTGAATGTTGATGATAAGGATTTAGTTAGAATAGAAGCCATAATAAAATCTATGACAAAAGCAGAAAGACATGATCCATCAATTATTAACGGCAGCAGAAGAAAGCGAATCGCTATGGGCAGTGGTACAAAAATCCAAGATGTAAATCAGCTTCTTAAACAATTTAAACAGACAAAAAAAATGATGAAGCAATTTTCAAGTATGGAAAAAGTAATGAAAAAAAGAGGAGGCATTAAATTTCCATTTTAAGCCAGCAATTTATTTATATATATATATTTTTACAAACTAAGGAGGTGAAATAATGGCAGTTAAAATTAGATTAAAAAGAATGGGTTCTAAGAAGAAACCATTTTATAGAATAGTTGTTGCTGATTCTCGTTCTCCCAGAGATGGAAGATTTATTGAAGAAATAGGATTATATAATCCTGTTTCACAACCAAAGGAAATTAGAATTGATGATGAAAAAGCTATAAAATGGCTTGGAAATGGTGCGAAGCCAACTGATACTGTTTATGTCTTATTTAAGGAAAATGGTGTTTTAGAGAAATATGAAGAAGCTAAGAATAAATAATTATTACCTTTAGGAGGTGCCGATATAAATGGGTGAGTTAGTTGAAACTATAGCTAAGTATCTTGTTGATAATCCTGAAAAGGTCAGAGTTAACGAGGTAGAAGGTACACAATCAATTATTATAGAGCTAAAAGTTGCACCAGAAGATATGGGTAAGGTTATAGGCAAACAAGGAAGAACAGCTAAGGCAATAAGAACTGTTGTTAAAGCTGCTGCTATTAAAGAAAATAAGAGAGTCACTGTTGAAATTATTCAGTAGCTGGACTTGTAATTATTCCCCCACAATGTGGGGGTTTATTATAATGTGTAAACTGTAAGAATATCAGTAAAAGGCTTTGTCAATAATTTAATATATATTTTTTGGTAGGTGTTATGATGAAAGATTATTTTCAAATAGGTAAAATTATAAATACTCATGGACTTAAAGGGCATGTAAAAGTAATGCCTTTAACTAATGATAATAAAAGGTATGAAGAACTTAAAAAAGTTCACTTAGAAGGAACAGATAAAGAACTTGAAATTGAAAAAGTCTGGTATAATAAAGGCTTTGTCATGTTAAAGTTTAAAGGTTATGATAATATAGATGATGTTATCAGTTTTAAGGATAAATTTATCTTAATACATAAAAGTGATGCAGTACAATTACCTGAAGACTCCTACTTTATCCATGATATAATAGGACTAGAAGTTTATACTGTAAACGATATTAAATTAGGAAAGATTACTAATGTTTTGCAGCCCGGAGCTAATGATGTATATGTAGTAAAAAATGAGAAAAAAGAATATCTGATTCCTGCTGTTAAGGATATTGTAAAGAAGATAGATTTATCTGAAAAAAAAATTATTATAGAACCTATTGAAGGATTGATAGAATGAAAATTGATGTATTAACTCTTTTTCCGGAAATGTTTTCTTGTTTAAACCATAGTATAATTGGTAGAGCAATTGATTCAGGGCTAATTTCTATAAACAGTGTTAATATTAGGGATTTTTCTGAAAATAAGCATAACAGGGTAGATGATTACCCTTATGGCGGAGGTGCAGGCATGGTTTTGCAGCCTCAGCCTGTATATAGAGCAATACAAAGTGTTAAGGAAAAGCAGTCCAGGATTATCTATTTATCTCCTAAGGGAAAGCTATTAAATCAAGATTTAGCTAAGGAGTTATCTAAAGAGAAACATTTAGTATTATTATGTGGTCATTATGAAGGTATAGATAATAGGATAATTGAAAATTATATAACTGATGAAATATCAATTGGAGATTATGTTTTAACAGGAGGAGAGCTTGCATCAATGGTTTTGATTGATTGTGTTGCAAGACTGATTACTGGTGTATTAGGAAAGGATGAATCCTATATAGATGAATCTCATTATGATGGTTTGCTGGAATATCCTCAGTACACAAGACCCAGAAGTTTTGACAGTTTTCATGTGCCGGAGATATTATTATCCGGTAATCATCAAAAAATTGAATATTGGAGAAAATTTCAAGCTTTAAAAACTACTTACCTAAATAGACCTGATTTATTGGATAATAAAAACCTTGATGATGAAGAAAGAGAAATGCTCAAACAAATCAAATCAGAACAAGTAGGTAAATAGTAGTTGTAATCATAATCCATATATGCTATAATATTTTGTGGCGTAATACGGATGGTCCTCTGTCTTTAAAAAAGATTAAGAACGTCTAGGTGGAAGGGAGGTATAAACATGAATATAATCAGCATGTTAGAGCAGGAACAATTAAAAGAAAATTTAACTAAATTTAATGTTGGAGATACTGTACAAGTACATTATAGAATTAAAGAAGGAAATAGAGAGAGAATTCAGGTCTTTGAAGGTACTGTACTTAAAAAACAAGGCAGTGGTGTAAGGTCTACTTTTACTGTGAGAAGAATCTCATATGGTGTAGGTGTAGAAAGAACATTACCGCTACACTCTCCAAAAATTGAGAAAATAGTAGTAACTAGAAGAGGTAAAGTTAGAAGAGCAAAGCTTAACTACTTGAGAGAGAGATCAGGAAAAGCTGCAAGAGTTAAGGAAAAAGTAAGATACTAATAATTGTATTGGGACTGGTTGCAGTCCCAATATTTATTTATAAAACTTTAATTACATAGCTTTATTATTGAGTATCAATAGATATTTTTTGTAAATAATAAAAATATAAAAGAAGGTGATATTATGAATATAAACTGGTATCCGGGACATATGCGTAAAACAAAACGTTTACTGCAACAAAATTTAAAGCTTGTAGACATTGTTTTTGAGTTATTAGACTCTAGAATACCTATTAGCAGTACAAATCCAGACATAGATGAGATAATTGGAAATAAACCAAGGGTTGTAGTTTTAAATAAAAGTGACTTAAGCAGTAGTGATGCCAATTCACAATGGATAAATTATTTTAAACAAAAGGGAATTACAGCTATTCCTATAAACGCAGTAGGGAGTAAAGGAATAAAGAAAATAATAGACCATGCAAATGTTTTGATGAGTGAAAAACTAGAAAGATTAAAGCAAAGAGGAATTCAAAACAGACCCATAAGAGCTATGATAGTAGGAATACCTAATGTAGGTAAATCAACACTTATTAATGCTCTTGCCGGAAGAAAAAGTGCCAAAACAGGAAATAAACCGGGAGTTACCAAGGGAAATCAATGGATTAAGCTTAAAGGTAACCTAGAACTTTTAGATACTCCGGGTATTCTTTGGCCAAAATTTGAAGACCAAAAAGTCGGAAGAAATCTTGCTTTTACCGGAGCAATAAAAGATGAGATTATGGATATTGAAACATTGGCACTAAGATTAACAGAAAAATTAATAAATATTGCTCCAAAGCTTCTTGAAGAAAGGTATAAGATCGAAATTGAAAATTTATTACCGCTTGAAACTATGGAGCAAATTGGAAGAAAAAGAGGATGTATTATTAAACGTGGAGAAATAGACTACACAAGAACTTCACATATTATTTTAGATGAATTTAGAAGAGGTATCATTGGAAGGATAACACTTGAACTTCCTAATGATTTAATTGAAGGTGAATCAAATGCTTAAAATTGAGAACGAAATTTATGATAAAGGATATAAATATATTGCATGTATAGATGAAGTAGGTAGAGGATGTTTAGCAGGTGATGTGGTAGCATGTGCAGTAATCATGCCTAAGGGTCTAATGATTGAAGGAGTTCGTGATTCAAAAAAATTAACACCAAAAAAAAGAGACAAATTGTACGATATTATTATTGAGAACTCATTTGGAATTGGTATTGGAAGTGTGGACTGTAAAACTATTGACAAAATTAATATAAAAAGAAGTACACATTTAGCTATGAAACAAGCCATATCAAATATCAAAGACAAAGAAGGAAAAATAATTAAAGCTGATTTTTTATTAATTGATGCAGAAAAGTTAGATTTAGATATACCTCAAAAAAGTGTTATAAAAGGTGATGAAATCTGTCATGGAATTGCAGCTGCATCTATTATTGCAAAGGTTTACAGAGATAGACTTTGCAATAATTGGGCTAAACAATATGATGGATATGCACTAGAGAGAAATAAGGGCTACGGAACGAAAGAACATAGACAAGCCCTAATAGAAAAGGGAGCTACACCAATACATAGAATAAGCTTTTTAAAAAATATACTGGGTGAAAAATAAGCTTTGTGGAGGAATAATATGAGGATTGAAGGTTTAATTTCTCACGAAATACAAAAAAATAACTTAAATAAAGAAACTACATTAAAAAGCGGAGATATCATTAAGGGGATGATAACTGCCATAAGTGGTAATGATGTTACTATAAATTTAAGTAATGGGAATTTTATAAAAGGCAGGACTCAAATTCCTCTCCATGATTTAAAGGGAAAGGTGGTTGAATTTCTGGTTAAAGAAGCTGGTGAATCTAAGCTAATTCTCACACCGCTTCAAAATAATCAATCAGGTATTAAACAAGAAAGTTTATTTATAAATAATATTTTAGATAAGTTTGGTTTTATAAAAAGTCAAAGTAATATTGATATTGTAAAAGCTTTATTAAAGTATAAAATACCTTTAAAACAAGAAACAATAGACAAAATGGCAAGAAGCATTGGGAAACTTGAAGACTTAACCAACATAAAAACTAATGAAAAGCTTCAGGTATTATCTAATAGTCAAAGCCTTCTAGGTGAAGATATTGATAAGATAATTAAAGTTAACAATAATCAAGTTAATATTCAAGATAACATTACTAATTCTGTTAAATCGAACTTAGAGAATATATTATCTTCACAAAAAAATCCTTCAAGCTTAATAAATAAGTTAGCTTTTCTTATTAAGAATGAAATGAAGGTATCAATAAATAATTTAAGTTTTCTTACAGACATTATTAACAATAAAGATTTTATTGAGGACGATATAAAACAGCTTATAACTGAAATGGGTAGTAAGGGCTATGATATAGAAAAAGTAAATCAGCATCTAGAAAAGTTTTTGCAAGGAAAGTTACTTAATTTTGATTCAACAGATAAGGAAAATTTAAAAGAATCTATAAGGAATTTAACAAAACTAATGGAAGAAATCAATACTACATTTAAATTACATGAAGGTAAAGAAGAAACCGTATTTAATAAGAGTGAGATAATAAACAGTAAACTTGAATTTTTAAATAATATAAACCAAAACAGTACCTTTTATTATATTCCTTTTAAAATACCCAGAGAAGATTTTGAAAAGAACCTTTTTGTTTTAAATAAGAGAAGAAGGAACAAAAAAGACGATAACATTAAAGTTTTTATTTCTCTTGACACTTCAAATATAAAAAAAATAGATGTACTACTACACAAATTTTTAGACAAGTTAAATATTAATTTTACTGTTGAATCGGAAAAAATTTTAAAACTGTTACAGTCTAAAGAAGCTAATCTTAAAAAAGTATTGATAAACTGCGGTTTTGAGGATATATATTTGGATTTTAATGTAAAGAATGAAAATGAAGTTGATCCTTTAGAAATTCTTTCAGATGAAGATACTCATAACTATCTTTTAGACGTAAGGGTGTGACTATATGGCTGACAATAAAAAGGAAAGAAAGACAGCTATTGCCTTAAAATATAATAAAAAAGATACTGCTCCGAGGGTAATTGCCAAGGGTAAGGGGTATGTTGCAGATAATATAATTGAAAAAGCAGTTAATGAAGATATTCAAATATATGAAGATAAAGGTTTAGCAAACCAATTGTTAAACTTAGATATTGGAGAAGAAATTCCTCAAGAGCTTTATTATGCTGTTGCAGAGGTTTTGGCCTTTATATATGAAATTGATAAAGAAAAGAGTGATAAGTTTGCACTTGAACAGGATTAAAGGGAATTTCGGTGAAAAAATGGCATATAATTATTTAAAAGAAAAGGGATATTCAATAATAGAAACTAATTTTAAAAACAAGATTGGAGAAGTTGATATAATTGCAAAAAAAGAGTATATAATCATATTTATTGAAGTAAAAGCAAGGAGTAATATTAATTATGGACACCCTTTCGAGTCAGTTAATAGTAAAAAGCAGGATAAGCTTAGAAAACTAGCTCAATCATATAGAAAAATTAGAGGATTAACTGATGTTCAATTTAGGTTTGACATAATTGAAGTATTCCTAAACAAAGGTAAGGTTAATCATATTGAAAATGCTTTTTAAATATTTGAAATTGAAACCTGAGTAATAAGGCTTCAATTTCAATAGTAAATTATTCATTAAAGAAAGGTGCTTTAACTTTAATATCAAATAAATCATGCAGCTTTTCAAAAAGAAAACCTGCAAAAAACCATGCCGGAAAATAATCTAGTCTTATGTATCCAAAAAAAGTATATCTTGTGCTTTCGGAATAGTCCCAAGGACAATAACCTATTAATGTATCAAGTATAAATCCAGAGGAAAATTCTATAGCGTATATAAACAAGACATAGGTAAAACCTCTTATAAAAAAATGCTCCCTCCTTATTTTATCATGTATAGGTTCAAGAAATATTGCTAATCCGTATATAAAAAACATCCATAAATAGGTAGTGCTGGTTAGGGCTATATTACCTGATAATAACGACCCAAAACCAGTCCATAATACTTCAATTAAAAAACCTGTAAGTCCGTATAATACAAATCTAGTCAGCATATCTATATTATTTTTCATTTATTTTAAATTATTCAAATGAGAATAATTTACCATGAAATATATTTAAGCTTTACTGTTAATATAATAGTAAGACAGCATTGTAAATATCTAAGAATATGTGTATAATACAGTAAAAGCAAATATAATTTTATTAATTAAAAGGAGAGATATTAGTTGAGTAAAAATCCAATAGTAACTATTGAAATGGAAAATGATAGTAATATTAAGGTTGAGCTGTACCCTGAAATAGCTCCTAATACTGTACGAAATTTTATATCATTAGTTAGTAAAGGCTTTTATGATGGTGTGATTTTTCATAGAGTTATTCCAAACTTTATGATTCAAGGAGGAGACCCTGACGGATCAGGTACGGGTGGTCCGGGGTATTCTATAAAAGGAGAATTTACCGGTAATGGTCATACCAACAATTTAAAGCATGAAAGAGGAGTAATTTCAATGGCTAGAAGTAATATGCCTGACTCAGCAGGTTCACAGTTCTTTATAATGGTAGATAACTCACCTCATTTAGATGGTAATTATGCTTCATTTGGCAGAACTATTGAAGGTATGGACGAAGTAGATAGAATAGTGAATTCAGATAGAGATGGTATGGATAAACCTTATGAAGAGCAAAGGATGAGAAAAGTAACTGTTGAAACTTTTGGAGTGGAATATGGAGATGTAGAGAAGATTTAAGTTCATATTAACAAAGGGGGTTTATACTATAAAAAATATATTTAATAACATAAAAGGAGTAATTTTTGATTTAGATGGAACTCTTATAGACTCTATGTGGGTATGGTATAAAATTGATGTTGAATTCTTAAAAAAAAGAAATATAAAACTGCCTGATGATTTACAAAGAGAAATTGAAGGTATGAGCTTTACTGAAACTGCCGATTATTTTAAGAAAAGATTTCAATTGGTGGAGAGTATTGAAGAAATTAAAGCTGAATGGGATGAAATGACCTTTAAATATTACAAAGAAGAGATTTTTCTAAAAGAGGGTGTAGAAGAACTTTTAAATTTTCTAAAGTCTAAAAATATTAAAATCGGTATGGGTACAAGCAACGTAAGAGAAAGAACTATAGAAATTCTACAAAAGTACAACATATTAGATTATTTTGAAACTATAAGAACATCATGTGAAGTCGGAAAGGGCAAACCACATCCTGATGTATTTCTAATGGCTGCCAAAGACATGAAGCTAAATCCAGAGGAATGTTTAGTTTTTGAAGATACCTATGCTGGAGTTTTAGCTGCTAAAAGAGCAGGAATGAAGGTATTTGCTGTTGCTGATGACCTTTCTCTGCCTTACAAAGGTGAAATATCGGAGATTGCAGATAAATATATAGATAGTTTAGTTGAGATTGCTTAAGAGTTGATATATAATTATCAACTCTTTTTACAAAAAAACAACAAAGTTATATATTGTATTTATCATATTATTAGAGTAATATATTACTATTAAGTTTTGTGAAAATTTTACACACTTATGTAAAGTCTATGTATTTAAAGGAGCATTGATATGAGCATAAAAGATTTAAAAAGTAAAGATAATATGAAGATATGTATATTTTACTTTAGCGGAACAGGAAATACTGCTTGGGCGGTAAATAAATTAGCTGAAAAGCTTAATCTGCTAAATTATGAAGTTAAAGTAATATCATGTGAATCTCAACCTAACATTAGTGAAGAAATAGATATCTGTGATATACTTGGAATTGCTTTTCCAATTCATTCATCTTATGCTCCTTCGCCGTTTCAAGATTTTATAGAAAAGTTACCAAAATCTATAGATAAACCTTTAATTGCACTTACTACAGCAGGTTACACAGCAGGTGATGTTTTATGGTATACTTTGAAACCGCTCAAAAACAAAGGATATATTCCAATGGTATTTAGTAACATAATAATAGGGAACAATATGCACCTTCCCAAATTGTCACCTTTACCTGTAACCAAATCTCATAAGCTTCATAAAAAATTAGAAAAAGCAGAGCGAAAAATTGATAAAATGGCTTATTATATAACAAAAGATATATTGCATATAGAAGGTATTAATCTATTTGGAAGAATTTTAGGCATTCTACAAAGGAGTATAGCTAAAAATTTTAAATCATTTGCGTTTAAAGGGTTTTACTCAGATGAAACATGTATTAAATGCGGTTGGTGTATAAAGAACTGTCCTACTCAGAACATACAAGAGGATAGCAATGGTGTAAAATTTCTTGATAAATGTATAATTTGTATGAGATGTTATAGTTTCTGTCCTAAACATTCAATTCAAATGACAGAGAAAACAAAGAATATAAAGAAATATAAGCGGTATACCGGACCTAATTGTTAATATGACCAAAATGACCAAAATGGAAGATTCTCATTAATACCTAAAAATCAATATTTTTTAAAGAGAAAATACTAAATAAAAAATTATCTAAAATTAATTTTTTAACAGTATTATACTGTAGCTTTTAATTTTATTTAAATATATCTTATGTTAAATTTAAATTTAACCCATGTGGAAACATGGGTTTTTTTATTGGGATTTAAATAAAAAACGGATAAACATAGATGATGTTATCTATAAATTTATATTTATTAACCTTAAATTATCTAACTCTATACTTTTACTATAATAATTTTTTAGTAGTTTAATATAATTTAACCTTTAAACAAACAAATATTTACCATAAAACCCTCATAAATACTTGAAAGGAAATATAAAACATGGTATAATTTTAAAACAGGGTTAAGTATATTATTACAAAAATAACTAAAACAAATAATAAAGGCAATTATATTTAAAAATGTTATTACTTGCAAAGAGATTTAATTAGTTTAAAAAGTAAAATACATAAAAAATTAATATTAAATTAAAAACGTTATCCTATAGTTATGAGAGTAATATAAAAAAATTCTCCAATTTTTGGATTTATTATAGAATATAGAATTATTGATTTTCAAACTGAATATTTTATAATTTATATAAAACAAAATTTTGGTATTTTTAACCAAAGAAAATCATAGAAAAGAGGTGGTTTGAATGTAAAATTTGAATAGACCTTGAATAACAGTATTGCAAATGATTTTAACAAAGCTATATAAGGTTAAAAAACAGAATGATAAAAGTAGACTAGCATATTGTTAGTCTGATTACAAGTTAAGAAAATCATTTAAATTATAGGAGGAAAAAAATGAAAAAAACAAGTAAAGTATTATCAATAATGTTAGTATTTATAATGATGATGTCCACTGTAGGTTTTGCTTTTGCTGAAAGTAAAACTCAACAAATTGATTCTGACTCAGTAAATGAAATAATGAGTTTAAAGGATCTTGAGAAAATTGAAACTGAACTTGAAAATAATAAAGCATTAAATCCACAAACTGATATTGAAAGTGGATACAAAATAAATAGTATTTCACAAGCAAATGCAGACAAAAGTATAACATCTAACAATACCGATCCAAATAATGCTTATATTATCCCGCCTGATTTTACAGTAGGAGATACTTTTGCTGCTAGTGGAGAACAACGTTGGTATTTAATGGAGGTAACGAAAACTTCAAAGCTTTCAACAATATTATTGAATGATACAACGTTAGATTCAGATTTATATGTATATAAACTAAATGAAGCTACTATGCAATTAGAACCATTTGCAAATTCGATCTATTCAGGATTAGGAGTAGCCGAATTTACAAATGATATTGCAGATGCAGGAATATATTATTTCATGATTTATTCTTATAGTGGAAGTGGGATTTTTAACTTTACTGTATACACTTCAACATATGATGTTAGATATGAAGTAAATGATACTACATCTACTGCAAATACAATAGTTATCGAAGATGATAGAGGAATACAAACAGCTAGAGTTGAAGCTGTAATAGATAACCCAATAGATTATGATTATTATGCAATAGATCTGCCAAATGATGGGTTATATCAAATATTTCTTATATCACCTGATGGGAAAGAATATCAATCGTTATGGTCAGGAGATGGACAAGATATCTATACTGCTTCTAATGGAATTTACACATTCTCAAAAGGGATAAACTACTTTGGAGTAAGAAGTCTTAATGGCAGTTATAGTAGTACAGATAATTATGTTCTTTCAGTAAAAGAAGTAAAACACGCAACTTTTGATGATGCAAATTATATTGGAGAATGGAATGACTACACCCATACACTTTCATCTGATATTATTACTCTTGCAGAAAAACAAGGTGTCGGCTATTTCAAATTTAAAGTTAGAACTGGTCATAAATTATATGCACGTATATCTAATGGTAGTTTTTTTGATGAAGGTTTAACGGTTGCACTTTATGATTCAAACCAAAACTTAATTAAATGGGCACTTCCTGGAGATACAATAGAAGATTTAATATCATCATTTTTGCCAATTGACGTAGATAATATTAGTGGTGGAACACAAACGTATTATATAATGATAGTAAAACCACCTGCACAAGCAGATAAAACTTATTATCAAAATGTAACTATTCATGATAGAATAAAAACCGGCGGAAAAACATTTAATTTTAGAGGTACTGCTAGTAAATCAAGTCATTCTCAATATTCAAGCATTTTAAACATTGATTTAAGAAATGATTCTAGTATACCGAATGGAGCAATCTTTACTAGAGTTTCAACAAAGGGAACTCAATCACCAAGTCAAGGCGGAGTGTATCACGAACTTGCACATGGTTCAACACAATTTTGGCATAGAGCAATCGTATCAAGTCCAAATTCAGGATATTTCAATATACCTAGTGATTATGTAGGACAAGTTTGGTATTTTAGATACCATAACCTTGCAACAGGTAGTTCTACTATGAGAAATGTAAGTATATCTTTCGATTGGGAGTACGACCTTGCACTTAATGGTTATAAAGTAATACTAGATTAATCGGTTAAATTATATAATGTTTACTTATTAAACTTAAACAAAACAGCCTCTTACACTTTTTAGAGGCTGTTTCACATCTATATAATAAAAAAACTAAAATTTTTCCTTAATTTGTCGATATTAATTGATAAGGAAGATTATAAAAAGCTAATGATTATGATTGAAAATGCTAAAAGCGATAAAGATATGAGCGTAATAATGGCTTATTTTCATTTCCTAAAAGAACAAGGCAAAGACAATTCAAAAATTAAAGATACTAATAAAACAAATAGAATAGATCATGATACTGCAAAAGGGAATTTAAGAGCAAAATTTGAGTACTATATAAAGAAAAATGATATAGATCTAGAAAATATGAGCAATGAAGAAAAAAAAAAAGTTTCTGATTATTTAGTACAGCTACGTACAGAATGGGCAGAACTTACATCTGCAAATCCTCATTTTAGACAATACAAAACAGTATAGAAAGGAAGTGTGAAAGATGTCAACAATTAATAGTACTGGAATTAATAATCCTATACCCTTATCCAAAAACGATATGGCATATAAATTAAATCAAAGATACGGTAAACCTAATGAAAAAATACCTTTTAATCCTATGAAATTTGATAGTGTAGAGTTTTCAAGGTATGCAGTCGTACAGAATAAAATAGATAATGCTATTTTTAAAGGTGAGCCTTTAGCAGATGATGTTACCTTTGAAGAATTTTATACCTATGGAAAGCTAAATCAAGAAAGAGAATTTATGTCTAATATTGGATATGACATGTCATTTATAAAAGAAGATTTAACCAAAGAATATTATAGCAGAGGTGTTTTTGACCTTTTAACTAAAGGTGTTGATAGCATTATATCGGATAAATTATATCATCAAAATGATATCATGCAATCCATAATGGAATTACCAATAGGTACAGCTTATGACCAAATCTTTAGTAGTGATGTATATAAGGAAGATCAAGCAGATATTATTAGTCGTTTTAATAGTGGTGAAACATTGACAAAGATAGAAACACTAATTATGTTTACTGGTGAAAACAGAACATACAATAATTTTACGCTTAGTGAGGATACTTTGAGGAATATTAGAGAGGGACAACAGGCTGTAGCACCTCAAATTGACGAAGAAATGCGTATTGATTTCAATATAGATAATGATAAAAATTCTGATATTGACACAGAAGATATAATATAATGATGATAATAACTTATCCTCTAACGATACAATTGCTAAATTAAAATTTACAGACTTTTAAAAATCACACAAAAAGCCTAGATGCTTGGACTCACGCGGATATGATGTCGATAAATCTAACAGACACCTTTACGATTAGAAAATCGGTGTTCAGTGATTGACGTATTAGGGCTATTAAGTAAGTTGAAATATTGATGTTTATATCTTGAGCATATAGTTAAGATACTTTTATATAATTCAAAAATTCAATTTATGATTAAAGATTGATTTTTACTATATCTAATCTTAAAATTGTGTGACTCGGTACAATAATAAATTTAAAACAATATATTTACAAAAATCCTCCTTTATGGTATAATTTATCCGATTTAAATTAACCAAATTATACCATAAAGGAGGATTTTACATGAAAAAAATATCTTTTTTACTAAGTCTCTTAATACTTTTTTTAGTCGTTGTGCCTACATCAGCATATGCTTCAGAATCTTTGATACAGGAGTATAATGCACCGAGGTATGAAAGGGAAAATTTAATTGAAGGTGTTGATTATGAAATTGGTAATGGATTTAATGTGTATTTAGACACATCTTCTCTAGATTATTCTAAAAATAATTCAAATATCAAACCTCATCATTCACAAAAGTGGCTAGTAGAAAACAAAGTCAATGAGGGTTCATGGGTTGACTTTGACTCACGTTTAGGAAAAGTTTTAAGTGGTGCACCCGGAGTTACTTTAGATAAAACTTATTCTAAATCTTGGTCTGCTACTACTAATCTTTCAGCAGGAATTAGTAAATCCTTTGTTTCTGGCGAGTTAGGTTTCTCATTGACATGGGGCATTACTGCTTCAAGTGGAGGTTCATTCACTGTTCCAACTTATCATAGTGGAAGGAAAGTAGAAAGAGTTGAATTGATATCTTACAAGTTATGGGAAAAGCATACTTTTGATATCTATTTAGATAGCACACACTTTAAAGATCCAGTTTATTATGGTAATTATTATGCTAATAAACCATACGGAATTCATTTTGAGCCAGTATACTACTATGAATAAACAAAATAATTTAATAAGGTGCATTGTTGCTTTAGTTTTGTTTATTATTGTACCTATAATAGGGTATTATTTCTATAATGTTGTTGGATATGATGGTCAAAATGATGTCTTGTTCTATTTATCAGGAGTTATTGCTGCTGGGTGTTATTGGATTGGCTCGAGACCTAGCAATTAATCAATACATATATTATTGATAAAATTATTGTGTTAGATGAACGAAACAACAAAGCATAGCCTGCTAGGAACAATTTTAGTAGGCTATTTTTATGCTCAGAAAGAGGTGTAAAAGGGGACGGTTTGGAGTGACACCTAAAAACATGTTTTAAAGAGTAAATACCGAATACAAAATTATCTAAAGACATTAGCATACTGTATTTTTTAATTTTATTTAACTACTATCTGTTCAATTTGGCTTTAGATTAAGTACTGTCATTAGTAGAAAAAACATATAATTACTAATATAATTAAGGTCTTTTTTTGATTTGGGAATTCAAGTTATATTTCTGTTTTTGAGCGGTTGCTTAATGAAATTTTTATCCCATATGAATATACTCCTGATTAAAAAGATTACTCTGTGTTTCCTTCGTCATCTGATCGACCCTATAGAACAAAATTTCTAAGAAGAAAAGAATACCACTACAATCTAGATTTTCTAGATGTAGCGGTTTTTTTACCATTAAAAATCTATAAATTTTAGGCAATTTACTTACAACCCTTTTTCTTCTTAGAGTCTCCAATGATATTTGAATCCATTTCATTATTAGTTCCTCTATCAATAACATTGTTTAAGTTATTTTTAATTTGGTTTGATCTATAACAATTATTCTCAGAGTCAGAGTCTAATAAAATACCCGTTTGATTATTATTGATAATGCAGTTATTATCAATAATATTTGCATTGTCATTTATTAAGATTCCATTTTCTTTATTATGAGTAGAAAAGTTTTTGTTTATAATATTAGAATTGTCGCCTTGAATTGCAGCTGCAATACCATTCAAATTATTCCTTACCTCGTTACCCCAGACAATATTATTAGAGAAAATTTCTATACCATCATTACCGTTGTTGCAACAAAGATTAAAAAGTAACAGGTTGTTATTTGATTCTACATCTATACCGTCATCACTATTTAACCTGGCAATATTCATTATATAGATGTTTGATGGACTGGTGCTAAAGATTCCATCACCGACATTAGTATGATTTTCAGTTATATTATTAAATATAAGGTTGTTTAATCCAGAGACGCCGATTCCATCAATATTATTATTTGATACTCTACACTGAATAATATAATTATTATCTCCAGAGACACCTATTCCATCGGCACCATTATTCATAGATTCACAATTGATAACCAAATTGTATTTTCCTTCAATTCGTATACCATCTTTATTGGCAAAGGTTAATACGGTATTCATCACTCTGACCTTATTTAGAACATTGTTACTTGATGTAACTAATACTCCATTGTCTTCAAAACCCTTTAAAGTAAGATTTTCTATTGTTATAAATGATGACGTAGATATATCTATACCAACAGAATCTGAGTTGGAGCTTCCGTCGATTACAGTTTTATCAATTCCTGCACCTACAATACGGATATTATTTAAATCTGGTGGTATAATGGTATCTCCAAAATTAGTAAACACACCACTGTCGATCATAATAGTATCACAAGGATTTGAATTTGCTAAGGCGTCATTAATAGTTGGAAATTCAGTTGGAACACGCTTTATAGCCACTTTTAATTCTCCTTTCATTTATTGAGAAGTTATATTATTTTTCTTAGAATATGTTCTACTTAAAAAAGATTTGCTGTTTTTTAATACTTAATATTTCTTTTTCCTGCACTAAAATATATTAAAGTTATGAAAGATTTGTGATAAAGTTTTTATATTTTTTGTTTTTTCTGAGAGGGGACGGTTTGGAGTGACACCTAAAAAACATGTTTTATAGAGTAAATACTGAATACAAAATTATCTAAAGACATTAGTATACATTAAATGAAGAATAGAGAAGCTTAAAAAGTAAGATTTGTAACTAAAAAAGGATTTAAATAATGAAGTACAGAATACTCTACATATGACACAATAAAACTTACCATGGAGGTATTAAATTGAAACCTATAATTACCTTTATAATTATTACATATGTAGTTTGGATGTTTATTCCGTTTTTATTATTAATCATTGGCTCTGGGTTAAATGCTGTACTGAGTCAAAAAAAACATATAATTACTAATATAATGAAGGTCTGTTTTGGATTTGGAAATTCAAGTGATGCTTCTGTTGTTTTTCAAAAAAGCAAACTGGATTGCGGAGAAGCAGCATTAAAAAATGGTCTTAATCTTTTAGATGTATCTTATGATAACTTTTCTATCTCTGAGCCGACTACAGCAGAAGAAATTAAAAAAACTGGTGAACTATACGGCGTAAAGATTGTTGGATATGAAGATGTAAATTTAGAGTTTATAGAGTCGCAGATAAAATCAGGTAATATACTCTTAACTTTATTTAAAGCTAGTTATCCTTTTGAAGGCTGGTGGGTAAGACCAACAAGATGGTTTTTTAAATATTTGGTAAAAGATTTACAGGGATATCATTGGGTTACATTAGAAAAAATACATAAGAAAAAAGTCTATATCATTGACCCATACTTTGGTAGAATAAAGATGAGAAAATCTTCTTTTTTTGATTGTAGTAATGGTGTATTAGTTATAGAAAAAACAGGAGGATAAAATAAATATGACAGTGTATTCATTAGAAACTCATAACCTTACGAAAATTTACAGACGCTTAGAAAATCGAATAGAAGGTATAGAAGATGTTTCCTTAAAAGTAGAACAAGGAAATATATTAGCATTATTAGGACCAAATGGTGCAGGTAAAAGCACTTTTATAAAAGCTGTTACATCAGTTTTACGGCCTGATAGCGGTGAAATATTAATTGATGGAAAATCAATTCTTACAGCTAAAAAACTAAAGAAAATAAAGCGTCACGTGGGTTATGCTCCAGAAATGCCTTACTTTTATACAAAGCTTACGGGATTGGAGTTTGCAAGTTTTGTAGCAAAGGTATATGAGTGTGATCTAGACGAAGGCGGTGAATTATCATTTGTTCAGCTATCGAAAAGATTTGGGTTAGAACGTCATCTTAGTAAGCTGGTTAATACATATTCACAGGGAATGCTTCGTAAAACAGTATTATGTTTTGCAATAGCGTTTGGAAAACGATTAATTATACTAGATGAACCATCCAACGGACTTGATCCGGATAGCTATTTAGTGCTTAGAGATATTTTACATGACTGCAAAACTCAAAACAGGGCAGTTTTGCTTTCAACTCATCAGCTTTTTATTGCACAAGAGGTTGCTGATAAAATAGCAATTTGTAAAGATGGACATATTCATAGCTTTGTTCACAGAGGTCAAAGTGTAGAAGAATTATATAAGAAAATAGTGCACCATTCAGATTTGGAGGTGTAAATTTATGTCCATTCAAAAATCATATTGGCAGATGAGCATAATAAGATATAAACGCATTTTAGGATTTAGTGTAAATGGTATTTACAGCACAAAAAGCAGGGTAAGTACAATAATTTTTTTATTAATATGGGCTTTGGCAGTTTTTATAGGGGCAATGTTAATTACTCAAGATGCTAAAGTACACATAATTGATAACTTCATAACTAACTGGTTTAAGTTTTTATTTCTTTTTATAGGATTAGGAGCTATGATAGGAATAAGTTGGTTTAGATATGGTGATTATGAGGAAGTAAAGTTTTTATCGAGCCTCCCTACGGATTTATATTCCATTGGAAAATTGAAGATACAATTATTCACATTAGAGATTATTATAGCCTTATTGATAATTGGAACTATAATATATCCGTGGAATTACTCTTTAAATTTAGGATTAATTGTGTTACTAAAACAAATGTTATTTGTAATGATTTTTATGAAGGGTTTATATATAGGCTTGAGTCTATCTTTTGCATTAGAGCGTCTTTTGGGAAAAGTATCAATATTTTTAATTGTAGCTTGTACTTTTGGCATATTTTCTTTAATTCCGGAGACTTTTTATATTTTAGATACATCAGATATAAGGCAAATGATACTAATGAGTATTGTTTGGATTTTTGGGTTAGTGTTTTCGTATCATATATGTAAAGAAATGCTCCCCAATTACCTTAATGCATTACTTTCAATGACAGAAAACAGTTCATCAGTTAAAAAATCAGATTCGGTTAAAAAGCTTAGTAGTTTAATGACAGCTATAATATGGAAAGATTTTCTTCATTATAAAAGAGAAGCTACGTCGTTGATACAAATATTAGTAGTTGATATATTATTGATTTTAGCATTTATGAGAGTGGGAGATGCAGGGAGGATTGTAGAAAATATTATTTTACTTAGTATACCTTTTACCTTTGTAGGACAAGTCGCATTATATAGTATTGGGAGTGATGGATTTTTACTGCAAATATTAAATATGGTGTGGGGGACATTAAAGCCATACTATATACTAAGGCTTGTTATTGCTTTTGTTTTTGCAGCAATACCAACAATGATAACTTACATTATTATAGTAACTGTTATATCTGTTGAAAGTTTTAGTGTCGGTATATTGTTAATGTTATTAGCAGTACTTTTGATAAATGTACTAACTGCAATGGGAATTTCTATAATGTTCATACAGAAGAAACCTATTCCTAATATTCCAAACAAAGGAACATCTATTGGTGGCACTATACTGTACTATTTGACAGGTATGGGACTTCCTATAGTATTAGCATTTTTAAGTTTGGGGATTAATCTGTCATATATACCACTTGGACTCTCTGTTTATGGGGCAGTCCATTTGATTGTCGGTATTATATTTGGAGTGTTAGGTTATCTAAATATTGATAATATTATCACTGATTAATTAATAAATTTTATACTAAAAGATGATACTTTTCTTGATACCTTTTCCTTTTAATAAATTAGATAATTAAAAAAATGTTGATAGTAGTAAAACAAGAACATTTAAAGCAGGAGTTATGCCTGCTTTTTTATATTTTTGTTATAGATTTAATACGAAAATAAAATTACAACTACATATCATAACAAATGTTATCATAAATGATAATTAAAAAACATTAAAAAAACTTAAAAAATAAGAGGAAAATTTTAGCTTATATTGAATGAAGAATATAGAATCATAAAAAAATATATAAAAAATCATAACATAAAAAAGGAGAGAACAGATGCTGTCAAAAACAAAAACTTGCGTTTTGCAAGGACTAAATGGTTATATAGTAGAGGTTGAAACAGATATATCAAGAGGTCTGCCATGTTTAAATATAGTTGGTCTTCCAGATATAGCTATAAAAGAATCTAAGGAAAGAGTTAGAACTGCTATAAAAAACAGCGGATTTGATTTTCCTTTAAGTAGAATTACTATAAATCTAGCTCCGGCAAATCTTAAAAAAGAAGGATCACAACTCGATTTATCAATAGCAGTAGGGATATTGACTGCCACAGAGAAAATAAAAACACGATCCTTTGATGACACTGCTTTTGTAGGAGAACTATCGTTAGATGGAAAAGTAAACAAGATAGAAGGAGCTTTACCTATAGCTATATCTTTACAGGAAATGAATATTAAACGTGTTATAATACCTTATGAAAATAAAGATGAGTGTAGCGTTGTTGAAGGAATAGACGTTATACCGATTAAGAGTCTTCATCAATTAGTTAAATACATAAATAATGAGGAAATGATAGAACCATACAAAACCAATAATTATGACGCTTTAATCATAAATGCTGAAAATACTGAGGACTTTAAGGAAATTAAAGGACAAAGAGGTTTAAAAAGAGCTATGGAGGTAGCAGCAGCCGGAGGGCATAATATACTGATGATAGGACCACCAGGTTCAGGTAAAACAATGATAGCAAGAAGACTTCCTTCGATACTTCCTACTTTAACATTTGATGAATCTTTAGAAATTACAAAGATATATAGTATAGTAGGATTACTCGAAAATAACAATCTTGTTTACAAAAGACCTTTTAGAACGCCTCATCATACTGCTTCATCTAATTCCTTAATTGGAGGAGGAAGAATTCCTAAGCCCGGAGAGGTTTCACTAGCTCATTATGGTGTTTTATTTCTGGATGAACTGCCGGAATTTCGTAAGGAAGCCTTGGAAGTACTAAGACAGCCTTTAGAAGATGGACATGTTACCATATCAAGAGTCAATGCATCTTTGTCATATCCGGCAGAATTTATGCTGGTTGCAAGTATGAATCCATGTCCGTGCGGATATTATGGAGATACTACACGTGAATGTAGTTGTAGTCAAGGTAGTATTGATAAGTATTTGGGGAAGGTCAGCGGTCCTCTGCTGGATAGAATTGACATCCACATTGAGGTTACTCCTGTAAAATATACAGAGCTTCAAAATAAGGATATAAAGGAGGAATCATCAGAAGAAATCAGAGAAAGAGTAGATTTAGCTAGAAGTATTCAGCTTAACCGTTATAAGAAAGATAATATCTTTTCTAATTCTCAACTAACATCAAGACATTTAGATAAATATTGTAAGGTTGATGACGAAGGAAAGATATTACTAAAACAAGCTTTTAAATCCTTAGGGCTAAGTGCCAGAGCTTATAATAGAATATTAAAGCTTTCCAGAACTATTGCTGATTTAGATAAAAAAGAAATAATAGAATGTAAACATATAGCAGAGGCAATACAATATAGAAGCTTAGACAGGAAGTTCTGGAAGTAAAAAAGGATTTTTATGAAATATACAGAATATTCTAAATATAATACTATGAAAATTTAGTATATTGTATTTTTATATTTAAAAAAAATAAAGAATTATAATACTTTTAGAAAGCAGGGAATAATATGGATAGTAAAGAAGTTCTAATTTGGTTAAATAGTATCAGAGGAGTTACTAATAAGACTATTGATAATTTAGAAAAGCATTATGGTAACATTAGTTTTTTATGGAAAGCTTCTAATAATGAAGTCAATGAGTTAAAGTTTTTGAATGATAAAATTAAGTCAGAAATAATAAAAAATAAAAATATAGAGTATTATAATAAACAAAGACAAAAAATACAACAACTTGACTTAAAAGTATTAACCGTTTATGATGATAATTATCCAGAACATTTAAAATCCATATATAATTGTCCAAAGGTTCTTTATATAAAAGGTGAAATAAAAGAAGAAGATAGTCTATCTATTTCAATTGTAGGTTCAAGAAAAGCAACTGCTTATGGAAGGTGGGCAGCAGCAAAATTTGCTGAAGAATTAGCAGAGATGGGTATTACGATTATAAGTGGTATGGCTAAGGGAGTAGATACAGTAGCACATTTAGGAGCTATACAGGCAAAAGGTCGTACATTAGCTATTTTAGGTTCTGGTGTTGATGTGATTTATCCAAAATCTAATAGGCAGCTTTATAGTGATATATTCAGTAATGGAGCAGTAATTTCAGAATTTCCACTAGGTACTCAGCCTTTACAGTATAATTTTCCCCAAAGAAATAGAATTATTAGTGGACTAAGCTTAGGTGTAATTGTAATTGAAGCTGGAGAAAAAAGTGGTTCTTTAATCACAGCTCATCATGCTATAGAGCAGGGAAAAGATGTCTTTGCCCTTCCGGGAAATATAAATAGTGTATATAGTAAAGGAACAAATCTTTTGATTAAAGATGGTGCAAAGATATTAACAAGTCTAGATGATATATTAGAAGAAATTCAAATACTAAAAGATAAGTGTAGTTATTATAATAAAAAAACCATAGACTATGAATGTTTAGGTGTTGATGAAGAAAAAATTGTTAAATCCCTAGTAGAAAAACCTTTACATATGGATATGATTTCATATAATTGTAATATGAGTATATCTGAAGTCACAAGTTTACTAACAATTTTAGAAATGAAAGGTATTGTAAAGCAATTACCCGGTAAAATTTTTACCATTACTTAAAATACATATTATAGACTTGGAATAAGGTTTTTGATATAATAACAAGCATTATGAGAGTCGGAGGTGTAGAGTTTGGCAAAATCTTTAGTTATAGTTGAGTCACCAGCAAAAGCAAAGACTATAGGAAAGTTTCTAGGTAGAAATTATAAAGTTAAGGCATCTGTAGGTCATGTAAGAGATCTACCTAAAAGTAAGCTAGGTATTGATATTGAAAATAATTTTGAACCACAATATATAACAATAAGGGGTAAAGGTCCAGTACTAAGTGAACTAAGAAAGGAAGCAAAAAAAGCTGATAAAGTTCTATTAGCAACTGACCCTGACAGAGAAGGTGAAGCTATATCATGGCATCTTGCACATATATTAAAATTAGACGATTCAGACAAAAACAGAATTGAATTTAATGAAATAACGAAAAATGCTATAAGTAAAGCAGTTAAAAATCCAAGACCAATCAATAAAAAACTTGTAGATGCTCAACAGGCAAGAAGGGTTTTGGATAGATTAGTTGGTTATAAAATAAGCCCTTTACTTTGGAGAAACATAAAGAGAGGTTTAAGTGCAGGCAGGGTTCAATCTGTAGCAACGAAGTTAATTTGTGATAGAGAAAAAGAAATAGATGATTTCAAACCAGAAGAATATTGGTCATTAGGCGTAATTTTAAAAAAGGGCAGAAGTAAATTTGAAGCTTCCTTTTTTGGAGAAATATTAAATAATAAGGAAAAGAAGATAGAACTTAAGAAAAAAGAAGAAGTAGATAAAATAATAGATAAGATACAGAAAGGTGAATTTATTGTCACAGAAGTAAAAAAAGGAACTAAAAAAAGAAATCCATATCCACCTTTTACAACCAGCAGTATTCAGCAGGATGCATCAAAAAGAATTGGTTTTTCAACAAAAAAGACTATGAGAATTGCACAGCAATTATATGAAGGAATTGACATAAAAGGACAAGGAACAGTTGGTCTTATTACTTATATTAGAACTGATTCAATAAGATTATCAGATGAATCAATTAGTAGTACAAAAGATTATTTAAACAAAGAGTTTGGAAAAGAATATTCTGCCGGGGGAAGACAATTTCAAAAAGGTAAAAACAAGGCTGCTCAGGATGCTCATGAAGCTATAAGACCTACATCAGTTTTTATGTCTCCGGATAGTATTAAAGATTCACTATCAAGAGACCAATATAAGCTTTATAAATTAATATGGGAAAGATTTGTAGCTAGTCAGATGACTCCAGCTTTATATGAAACTCTTTCTGTTAAGATAAAATGTGGAAACTATATATTTAAAGCTACTGGATCTAAAATTAAATTTGATGGATTCATGAAAGTTTATAACATAAGTAATAAAGAAAAAGACATAAATATACCTAATTTAAAAGAAGGAGATAAAGTGGATTTAGTTAAACCTAATCCCCAACAACACTTTACACAACCACCTCCAAGATATACAGAAGCATCTCTGGTTAAAACTTTAGAGGAATTAGGAATTGGAAGACCCAGTACATATGCTCCTACTATTAGTACAATATTAAGCAGAGGGTATGTTGTAGTAGAAAATAAAAGCTTAAAACCTACAGAATTAGGTATTATAGTTACTGAATTGTTGAAAAAATATTTTACAGATATAGTTAACGAAGAATTTACAGCTGGTATGGAAGAAAAGCTAGATAAAATAGAAGAGTTTGATATAAACTGGAAGAAGATTATAGATGATTTTTATAAGGACTTTAGTAAAGTGTTAGAAGTAGCTGAAAAAGAGATAAGCAAAATTGAAATTAAAGATGAAGAAACAGACCAGTTATGTGACAAGTGTGGAAAGAATATGGTTATAAAGCATGGTAGGTATGGAAAATTCTTAGCTTGTCCCGGATACCCTGAGTGTAAAAACACTAAACCTATAGTTCAAGAACTAGGAGTTAAATGTCCGCAATGCGGAGGGAATATTATCCAGAGGAGATCAAGAAAAGGAAGAACATTTTTTGGGTGTAATAGTTATCCAGATTGTGACTTTGTTTCATGGGATAAGCCAATTGAAGAAAAATGTCCAGATTGCAGCAGTCTACTTTCGGAAAAAACTACTAGAAGAGGTACAACAATAAAATGTACTAACAAGGATTGCAAGTATAAAAGAAAAGAAGAAAAATCAGAAAACTGTTAAGATTAAGGTTTTGGTAAATTATGTATTATGTTAGTATATCTTAATTTGATCCTAAGGGAGTGATCATTTTGCTTAAAGGCACGACTATTATTGCTGTTAAAACTGATGATGGAGTCGCTATGGCTGGTGATGGTCAAGTGACAATGGGAAATCAAACAATAATGAAGAATTCAGCGAAAAAAATTAGAAAACTTTATGATGATAAGGTTTTAATTGGGTTTGCTGGTTCTGTTGCAGATGCTTTTACTCTCTCAGAAAAATTGGAAGAAAAACTTGAACAGTATGGAGGAAATTTAAAAAGATCAGCTGTAGAATTAGCTAAAGATTGGAGAAGAGATAAAATTCTAAAGAAACTTGAAGCCATGTTAATTGCTTGTGATAAAGAAAATTTGTTTGTTATTTCCGGAACTGGAGATGTAATAGAGCCTGATGATGGTATAGCAGCTATAGGCTCAGGAGGTAGTTATGCCCTTGCAGCAGGAAAAGCTTTATTACGATATTCAAATTTGAGTATAAAGAAAATAGTTAAAGAATCATTATTAATTGCAGCTTCTATATGTGTTTTTACAAATAATAATATTATTGTTGAGGATATTTAAGGGAGAGTGTTGTTTAATGAAAGAGCTAACCCCAAAGAAAATCGTTAAAGAATTAGACAAATATGTGATTGGTCAAAATAAAGCAAAAAAATCCGTAGCAATAGCTTTAAGAAATAGGTATAGAAGAAACCTTTTAGATGAAGAATTTCAAGAAGAAGTAAAACCAAAAAACATTTTGATGATTGGTCCAACTGGGGTAGGAAAAACAGAGATAGCAAAGAGGTTAGCAAAATTAGTTAAAGCACCGTTTCTCAAAATAGAAGCTACAAAATTTACTGAAGTAGGCTATGTTGGAAGAGATGTTGAGTCAATGATAAGAGATTTAGTAGAAACTTCAATACGTATGCTTAAGACTGAAAAGATTGAGGAGGTTTATCATAAGGGACAGAAACTTGCTGTTGATAAAATAGTTAATATTTTACTACCTTTAACATCAAAAAAGAATAGCACTGCAAATCCCCTTGAGTTTCTTTTCGGGACAAATCCAAATCATGAAAATTCTAATGATGATGAAGTAGACAAGGAAGATATAATACAAAAGAGAAAAGAATTAAGAAATAAATTACTAAATAATAAACTGGAAGAAGAAATGATTGAGATTGAGGTAGAGGATAATAAAAATTCTTCAATCAGTATGCTGGGAGTAGGAATGGAAGATTTAAATATAAACTTTAACGAATTATTTGGAGGAATGATTCCTAAATCAACAAAAAAAAGAAGAGTAACTATAAAAGAAGCAAAGAATATATTAGCATCAGAAGAAGCACAGAAGCTTATAGATATGGATGAAGTAACCAGTCGAGGAATAAAAAGATGTGAAGATAATGGAATTATTTTCATTGATGAAATAGATAAGATTGCTGGGAGAGGATATGGTTCTAGTCCTGATGTTTCTCGAGAAGGTGTTCAAAGGGATATATTACCAATAATAGAGGGCAGTACAGTTATTACAAAGTATGGACCAGTTAAAACAGATCATATACTTTTTATAGCAGCAGGAGCTTTTCATGTAGCTAAAGTTACAGACTTAATTCCTGAAATTCAAGGAAGATTTCCAATTAGAGTTGAACTTGAAAATCTGACGCAAGAAAACTTTAAAGAAATTCTAATAAAACCTAAAAATGCCCTCACTAAGCAATATCAATTACTTTTGGGCACAGAAGGTGTTGATATTTCTTTTACTGATAATGGAATAGATGAAATTGCAAGATTTGCTTTTATTATAAACGAGCAATCGGAAAATATTGGTGCTAGAAGACTTCATACAGTACTAGAGGAATTATTGGAAGAAATATCATTTGAAGCTACAGATATGGAAGAAAAAAATATTGTAATAGATAGAAACTATACTAAGCAAAAACTAAATTATAAGATTAAAGAAAAAGATATGTCAAAATACATTTTATAAAAAGAAATTAAGGAGGATTATCATGATTGAGGGATTATTACAAAGGACTAGAAGGTTAAACAAATTGATACAAAGCTCAGAAACAAAATCTCTATCTTTTACGGAACTAAGCAAAATATTAAGTGAAATCTTAGATGCCAATGTATATATAGCTAGTAGAAGAGGTAGAGTACTAGGATTTGCTCTATCAGAGGGGTTTGATTGCGGTATTATTGAAAATGAGGTTGTGCAGGAAAGACGATTTCCTAAGCAATATAATGATGAGCTTATGAAGATTGATGAAACAAAGGAGAATTTACAAGAAACTTATAAATGCGTTTTTGACCAAATTTCTACCTGCGATTATCCTAATAAAATAAATACTGTTATTCCAATTAACAGCGGTAGTTCAAGATTAGGAACTTTAGTTGTAGCTAGATTTGGAAGAAAATTTACTGAAGAAGATTTAATATTAGCTGAATATAGTGCAACTGTAGTTGGTATGGAAATACTTAGAGCTAAGACTGAAGAAATTGAAGAAGAAGCTAGAAATAAAGCTGTAGTTCAAATGGCAATAGGAACTCTATCTTATTCTGAGCTGGAAGCAGTTGAACATATATTTGGGGAACTAGAAGGAGATGAAGGGCTTCTAGTAGCTAGTAAAATTGCTGATAGAGCAGGTATAACAAGATCAGTTATTGTTAATGCTTTGAGAAAATTTGAAAGTGCAGGCCTCATTGAATCTAGGTCTTTAGGGATGAAAGGAACCCATATTAAGATTCTTAACAATAAGCTTATGGATGAACTAAATAAATTTAAGAAATAATTTCTTGAAAGAACAGATTATGTTTTACTATATAAATGACATAATCTGTTCTTTTTCTATTTAAACATTTTTAATTGTTGAAATAATAAGACAAGTACTAAAATTCTTTAATTTAACAATGCAGGACTTTGGTCCTAATAAAGTTGGTTCTTGGGAATGAAATTTAGCATTTGAGGGCTGATTTTGCAAAAAGTATGTTAAGTAAGAAGGAAATTAAACTTAAATGTAGAAAATCTAACAAAAGAGTCTGTAAAAATATAAAGGAATTTGAAAAAAAAAATCGAAACATACCTAATAAATTATTATTTTTCTAATTTTTTATTTAAATGAGGTGATTTAGTGATAGGAAAAACTTATGAAAATATTAATTTTTTACAAAACGCTTTAGATGGAACTTGGCTTAGAAATGAAGCTATATCAAATAATATTGCAAATGTAAATACTCCAGGCTACAAAAAAATCACAGTAGAATTTGAAAACATGCTTAAAGACCAAATAAGCTCAAGTAGTGTTTCTCTTAAGGTGACTGACGATAAACATATAGGCAGTAGTAATAGTGTAGATAACTTTCAACCATTAGTAAAAGTCAACAGAAATACATCTGCTAGAAAAGATGGAAACAATGTAAACATAGATGTAGAGATGGGAGACTTGGCAAAAAATTCTATTATGTATGATGGATTAATTAGACAGATTTCCAGAAAGTTTACAGGTATTAAAACAATTATTCAAGAAGGTGGGAAATAAATATGAGTATTTTTAATTCAATTAATGTAAGCTCAAGTGGATTAACTGCTGAAAGAACAAGAATGGATATAATATCAAAAAATATTGCTAATGCTAACACAACTAGGACAAGCAGCGGCTCACCCTACAGAAGACAAATGGTAGTTTTTCAAGAGAATAATAAACCTTCTTTTTCCAGCTATTTGAGTTTATACTCAAATTCAAATGTTCTTTCTAATAAGGATGGAGTTAAGATAAGTGCTATAGTAGAAGATAAATCACCATTTAAAAAGGTTTATGAACCAGGACATCCTGATGCAGATAAAGATGGATATGTAAATATGCCTAATGTTGATATGGTTAAGGAAATGGTAGATATGATTTCTGCAACTAGAGCTTATGAAGCAAATATTACATCAATTAACTCTTCAAAAGCCATGGCTATGAAGGCTTTAAATATTGGAAAGTAAGGAGGTAAATTATGAATATAAACAAAGTTATAGATATAAACAACTTAAATGCTGTTAAAAACGTAGACCATATTAATACTTCAAAAACTTCGTTTGAAGATCTTTTTAAAGATGCTTTAGATAAGGTTAATGAATTACAGGTACAAGCTGATGAATATAATAAACTTTTTGCCACAGGTCAGGTTGACAATATTCATCAGGTTATGATTGCTAGTGAAAAGGCTCAAATTGCTATGCAGTTTACTTTAAGTATTCGTAATCAGGTATTAGATGCCTATAAGGAAATAATGAGGATGCAGGTATAATGCTTATACATAATATCCAATTATTTGCAGTAAGGAATGAGGTGATTTAGTGGCAGAAACTTTACAGCAAATGAAAAACCAATTAAATGAATTTTGGACAGGCTTAGAAAAAGGAAAAAAGACTAAATTAATAATTGGCGGCTTGTTTGTAATTCTTAGTATTACAGCAATTATACTTTTTACTACAAGAACAACTTATGTACCTTTATACAGTACTGTATTAACTGCTAGAGAAGCAGGAATAGTAACTGAAAAGCTAGATGAATTAGGTGTTTCTTGGGAAGAAGGAGATATGTTTAACAATATTTTAGTTCCAAGTAATCAAAAAAGCCGAATTAAGCGTGAATTAGCTAAAGACGGGTTTCCTAATGATGGTTTTAATTTTAATACGGTTATTGAAAATGATAGTATTACTATGACAAGTGATACAAAAGAATGGATGAGAAATCTAGCTTTAGCCAATGAATTATCAAATTCCATTAAAGCAATTGAAGGTGTATCAGATGCTGCTGTTTATATTTATAAACCTGAAGAAAAGGGATTTGTCTTAAATGATGATGAAGAAGCTACAGCAGCCGTTATGATTGAAAGAGCAATAGGTGGGCCCATTTCTGCTCAAAAGATTTCATCCATACAAGCTCTTGTTGCTAGCGCTGTTGGTATGAAACCTGAGAACGTATCAGTTGCAGATGATGCTGGAAATTTACTAAGTAATCAAAATTCTTCTGAAAATGGTTTTAATTTTTCTGACCAATTTACTTTACAGTATAATCTGCAATCAAGTTTGGATAATACAATAGACAAATTTCTCGAAACAGTTTTTGGATATGGTAACGTTGCAGTTACTACAAGTGTAAAAGTTAATTTCGATAGTGAAATTACAAATATTACAGAATTTGCTCCACCTATAGAAGGAAATGAAGAAGGTCTAATAAGAAGCCTTCAAAAAATGAGAGAGAGTACAGTTAATGCAGGTGGAGGCGGTGTTCCCGGTACAGAATCTAACACCGGAGACGTAACTGATTATGTACAGCAAGATAGTAATAGTATTACATTTGACAGAGCTAGTGAAACTATAAACTTTGAGTTAGACCAAATAAATAGACAGATTAGTAGAGCTCCGGGAAAAATAGAATCTACTACAGTTGCAGTTTTAATAAACTCAGATGCTTTAGCTGATGGAGAACTTACAGATGAGAATAAAAAGCAGATTACTGAATTGATTTATGCAGCTACAGGACTTGATACAAAGAATGTTGTAGTTTCTGCTCAAAAATTTAGCGTTAGTAATATTGAACCTTATAATGATTTTCAGACTACAGGTTTTAGTGTTGCTGATAACATACCTTTAATAGCAGGGTTAGTGCTAGTATTTTTAGCTTTGGGAGGATTAGCCGGATTTTATATAAATAGAAGAAGGAAGTCTAACGAAAAAGCTGATTTAGAAAAAATGATTCAAGAAAGAACAGATGCAATGTCAGAAATTGAAGAAATAGATTTTGAAAGTGAAAAATCTCAGGTTAAAAAGCAAATAGGTATATTTGTAGATAGAAAACCAGATGCTGTTGCACAATTATTAAGAAGCTGGTTGAATGAGGAGTAGAGGTGATAAAGTATGTCTAGAAAACAAGCACTAAATGGAAAAGAAAAAGCAGCAGTTTTACTAATAACTTTAGGACCACAAAAATCTGCCGAGATATTTAAGCACTTAAGTGAAGAAGAAATTGAAGAATTAACTTTAGAAATAGCTAATATGCGTACAGTATCTCCAGATGAAAAACAAAGTGTATTAGAAGACTTTTATCAGCTTTGCGTAGCTCAAGAATATATATCAGAAGGTGGAATAAATTATGCTAAGGACGTTCTTGAAAGAGCATTAGGTTCACAAAAAGCAGTAGATATAATTAATAAACTTACTGCTTCTTTACAGGTGAGACCTTTTGAGTTTATTAGAAAAGCAGACCCAGAGCAATTGTTAACATATATTCAAAGTGAGCATCCCCAGACTATTGCTTTAATACTGGCTTATTTAACACCTAACCAAGCAGCTCAAATTTTATCGAACCTGTCTCATGATAAACAGTCAGAGGTGGCTAGAAGGATAGCTGTAATGGACAGGACTTCTCCTGAGATAATAAAAGAAATTGAGAAGGTACTGGAAAACAAGTTTTCTAATATGGTTTCTCAGGACTTTACTACTGCTGGAGGAATACAGTCCATTGTTAATATATTACATTCTGTTGATAGAGGAACAGAGAAGCTCATTATGGAAGAACTGGAGATACAGGATGCTGAACTTAGTGAAGAGATAAGAAAGAGAATGTTTGTATTTGAAGATATTGTTAATCTTGACTCTAGATCTATACAGAGATTTACTAAAGAAATTGATAATGAACAATGGTCTATTGCCCTTAAAGGAGCTAGTGAAGAAGTTAAAGAAGTCATTTTCTCCAATATGTCTAAGCGTCTAGTTGAGATGATAAGAGAAGACATGGAATTTATGGGTCCTGTTAGACTTAAGGACATAGAAGAAGCCCAACAAAATATAGTTAATGTAATAAGAAGACTTGAAGAAGAAGGAGAAATTGTAACTCCAAGGGGAGGAGATGAAATAGTTGTCTAATATAATTAAATCCTCTCATGTTATTGAGTTGCAAAAAGACTATAATATTAAACCTAAGGAAGATATAAATAGTATTAAAGAAAAAGTTATAGATGAAGCAAACAAAGAGTATGAAAGAATAATTCAAGAAGCAAGAAAAAAGGCAGATGAAATGATAAACAATGCTCAAATTGAATATGATAATTCAATACAAAACGCTTATGACAAATCGAGTAAGATTATTGCAGAGTATCGTAAAGAAGGTTATGATGAAGGTTATGAAATTGGAAAAAACGAAGCTGATAAGCTAATTGAAGATGCAATCAAAATAAAAGAAAAGAATCACAAGCAAAAAGATAATCTTCTTAAGGAAATTGAAAATGATGTAATAACATTAGTAATAGATATTTGTGAGAAAGTCATTGGAAAGGTATTAGATGATGATAGAGAAACAATATTATCAATAATCACAAAAGGAATTCATAGTTTAAATGCTAAAGAAAATCTAATTATTAGAGTATATCCTGATGATTATGACTTAGTAGAAATGTCAAAACAGAAAATACTGGCTATGGGAAATTTGATAGAAGATATACAGATTAAGCCTGATAATACTCTTGATGTTGGAGGATGTATAATAGAAACATGTAAGGGTAGTGTAGATACAAGTGTAAGAACACAGTTAGATGAAATTAACATTTTGCTAAAAGACCTACTAAATAGAGAGTGATATATATGGCAGATATTGATATAAAAAAATACATTAATGCGGTTAAAGATAGGCGATTTGAGAAGTTTAGCGGTAAGGTAACTAAGGTTACAGGTCTTACAATAGAAGCTAACGGTCCTAATGCCAGCATAGGTGAGCTTTGTTATATTTATCCTTTTAATAGTAAAAATCCAATTAATGCTGAAGCTGTTGGATTTAAAGATGACAAAATACTATTGATGCCTTTAGGAGAAATGACTGGAATTGGACCCGGCAGCACAGTAATATCTAGTGGTGATTTTTTAAAAGTTAATGTTGGAGATAGTTTGGTTGGTAGGATTTTAGATGGTCTGGGTAATCCTATCGACGGGAAGGGTCCATTAAATACTAATAGTTTTTATCCGGTATTTAATACTCCTCCAAATCCATTACATAGAAAAAAGATTAGAGAAATTTTACCTATTGGTATAAAGTCAATGGATGGACTTTTAACTTGTGGTAAGGGTCAAAGGATAGGGATATTTTCAGGTAGTGGTGTCGGTAAGAGCACAATGATGGGTATGATAGCTAGAAATGCACAAGCAGATATAAATGTTATTGGATTAATAGGTGAGAGAGGTAGAGAGGTTAGAGAGTTTATTGAAAATGACTTAAAAGAAGAAGGATTAAGGAAATCAGTTGTGATAGTAGCAACATCTGATAAACCGGCATTGGTTAGAATGAAGGGAGCTCTTTTAACAACAGCTATTGCAGAGTTTTTTAGAGACAGAGGGAAAGATGTTATGCTGTTGATGGATTCTCTAACAAGATTTTCTATGGCTCAGAGAGAAATAGGGCTAGCTATTGGAGAACCTCCAGTAACAAGAGGATTTACACCTTCTGTATTTGCGGAGCTGCCCAGATTATTAGAAAGGGCAGGAACATCTGATAAGGGTACTATTACAGGATTATATACAGTTCTGGTTGATGGTGATGATATGAATGAACCTATAACTGATACGGTTAGAGGTATATTAGATGGTCATATAGTTCTATCCAGAAAACTTGCTAACCAAAATCATTATCCAGCAATAGATATATTAGCTAGTATCAGTAGAGTAATGCCTAATATATGTAATGAAGACCATATAAATATATCTGGTAAATTAAAAGACTTATTAGCAACATATAGAGAATCCGAAGACTTAATCAGCATTGGTGCTTATGAAAAAGGAAGTAATAAAAAACTTGATGTAGCTATAAACCACATTGAAGAAATAAATAAATTTTTACGCCAAGGGATTTTGGAGTATTATTCCTTTGACGAAGCATTAGAACAATTACAAAATATAGTATCTAAAATATAAAAAATATCACTAACGATTCTATAATACGAGGTGATTATTTGTGAAAAAATTTAATTTTAAATTCCAGAAAATATTAGAATATAAAGAATGTATTGAAGATAAAAACAGAATTTTTTTCAATACGCAATTAGCAGTTTACAATGAAGAACAGACTACATTAAATACTTTGGTAGAAAAAAGAGATCATTTGAATAATGAGAGAAATTCAAATCTTTCATCTACGACAATTAAAGATTTAAAGCTATTTAATCAATACTGTTTAGACATAAACGAAACAATTGACTATCAAAAAGAGGTAGTGTTAGAAAAAGAAAAGGATGTAGACAATGCTAAGAAAAAACTTTTAGAATCAGTTAAAGAGAAAAAAACATTTGAGAAGTTAAAGGACAAGTTTTATGACCAATATCTTTTTGAAGTAAAGAAAGATGAGGAAAAGCTTGTAGACCAGCTGGTTAGTTTTAAGAATGGGATAAGATAATGGGGGTTTATTATGGCTAAGAAAAAAGAAACTAGTATCATAAAATTCACACTAATATTTGTAATTATACTAATAGGTTTACCCCTTGGAGTTATAAGTATATTTTATTTTACCAATAGCAATTTTGAAAATGCAGCAAATGAGTATTTAAAAGAATTTCCTGTAGTAGGAAGTCACTTTAGCAAAATACCAACTGATGAAGAAAAGAAGCTCAAAATTATTGATTTAGCTGCATATTATAAAGACTTAGACCCACAAAGGGCAGCAGAAAGACTATATATTATCAAACAGGATGACATGCAATTATACAATGATATTTTAGATGTGCTTAAAAATAACTGGCTTAGGGAAACAAAAGATATATTAGAGAAAATTAGAAATATTGAAATTAGAGATGATATACTGATGTCATTACATAATGAAATGCAGCAAGAAAAAGAAGCAGTATTCATGAATGAAGCTGCTAGATGGGAAGCAATGGATAAAAAACTCGTCATAGATGAAATAAATGAAAGTTTCGATAAAGATAAAAATAATGTTGAAAATATTGCAAGAACATTAAATAGTATGAAAAGTGAAAATGCTTCTAAGATTATATATTATTTAGATGATGAGTTACAATTAGATGTCTTAAACATAATTGAAGGTATAGATCAAGCAAATGGAAAAGCTCTCTATACTTCAGTAAATACAATGGAACATGAAATCAAAAAGCTGTTAGATTTAGCCGAGATATATGAGACTAAAGATATAGATACTGCATTTAATGAAATAGGAGGAACAAATCTTTATTCTGTAGAAGACTTAGCACTGATATACATGAATTTAAGTCCAAAAAAATCTGCTGAGATATTATATAACAATCAAGACCAGCAATTTATTGACCAGCTATTTAAGAGCATAAGTGAAGAAGAGAGATTAAATAACATTCAATCTTCTGTGACTGTTAAAATAAGCGAAATACTTAGCTATCTCAATGAATATAACAAAAAAATTAATGAATTAGTTGAGATATATGAAAGGATGCAGGCTAATGCAGTTGGTGAAATAGTAGAAGATATGTTAAGAAATGATACTAAACTAAGTTCCTTTGAAATAGATACTAACGAGCTTTATAATGTTTCTGATGCTTCAATAATACTAGATATTTTAAGGAAAATGAATAAAAACAATGTATCAAATATTATAGATACAATGTCTCCAAGAAGGGCAGCAGAATTATCAAGAAAACTGATTATAGAATAAAACTTTTGATATAATTAAATTATGAAAGGAGGTGAGAAGATGAATAGTAACGTTTTAGATTTACTTGCCAGCAGCCGGCTTAACAATAGGAATAATAAATCCTATAACACTAATGATAAGCCTAATTGCAGTAAAAGTTTTGAAGAAATTTTAAGTAGTAAACAGCAAATACAGGATAAAATTAACAGCTATAACAAAAGAAATGATAACAGAAGAGATGATATTGAAAATTCTGGTAAAGACAAAGACTATACAACAAGTTATTTTAATAAACCTAGTATATGTAAGTCACAAGATAGTTGTGAAAAAATCAACTCTGACACAAATCAGACAGACAATCAGACAGAAATAGATAATAAAGACAATAATGTTGAAAACGTAGAAATTGATGTTACAGCAATTGAAGAAACTGTTGAAAATATCCTGAATTTGATTAAACAGCTTAGTAAGACTGAAGGTGAAAACAATGTTTCAGAAGAGAAAATTAAAATTTTAACTACAGCATTAACTAAACTTTTACCTAAGATAGAAGCAATTAAAGGTAATAACTTAGAACAAGGTGTTTATGCCAAGCTGGAAGGTATGTTAACTGAGCTGATGAGTTCATTAGACAAATTTGTGGATAGTAAAGAATTAGCTACACTAGATGTTCCAGACATAATGAATATCAAAGATGTATTAGACAAGTTAAAGGTTAATAATACAAACGAAAACAATTTAGATATTAATATGAGTTCTAATACAGATGATAGCAAGGTTGTACTAATGAATCAGAAGGAAAATCCTCAAGGTAAGGCTAATGATGAAAGTGCAAAAAGCTTTGATAAACAAGAGAATAATTTAGTACCAATTAACTCTAATAGTAAAGATAATAACCTTAATGAAGCTAACACTGAAAATAAAGTTTTAATTAATGAAAATGTAATGGATAATTACATTAAACAGGAAACAGTTAAAGATCAAAGTCATATAAAAAATGATACAGTTAAACTTTATGATATTGATAAGAAAAATGTTATTAAGCAGATAGTTGACAAAGTTAAGGTTGATGTAAAAGGTGAAAGTTCTGAGATTAAAATTAAGCTTAAACCTGATTTTCTTGGTGAAATGTGCTTAAAGCTGAGTATGGAAAAAGGAGTTATTTGTGCTAAGGCAGTGGTTCAAGATTACCAAGTAAAACAGCTTATCGAATCAAATTTGTCTCATCTTAGAGATAATCTAGAGGAACAGGGAATTAACATAACCGATTTTGAAGTTTCTGTCGGTGATGATTCAAGCTTTGAAAGACAAGGCATGAATTGGAATAGTCAGAACAGAAGAAGATTTAACAATATAAAGATAGAAGAAAATGAAGATAAATATGAAAGCTACTTAGAAGAAGTTGTACACGGTGATTCTATTACAGGGCTTGATGAATTGCAAAATAACAGAAGCAGTATAAATTTAATGGCTTAAGAAAAGGAGGATAATTATGTCTGATACAATAATACCAACTTATGTTTATGACACCGGTAATACAAATACTGAAGATAACTATAATACAACTGACGAGAGTAACTTTAACAACTTGGGCAAGGATTCGTTTTTAAACCTTTTGGTTGCACAGCTTAAAAACCAAGACCCTTTAAATCCTATGGAAGATAAAGAAACAATTGCACAGATGGCTCAATTTAGTTCTTTAGAGCAGATGCAAAATTTAAACCAAACTATGTCAGAATCACAGGCATTAATACAACAATCTATAGATATACTAAATTACACTAATTCAGTTAAACAGCACGAAATATTGACTAAATTAACTTCTATAGATGAAATATTAAAAGCATATATGGAACAATCGGAGGAATCAGAAGAATCAGAAGAATCTGAAGAATCTGAGCAGCCGCAGGAATAAGAGGTGATTTAATGAATAAAGTAAATCAGCACAGAATTCATGAAATTCATGTAAATAATTCTAATAGTTTAAACAAAAGAAACAATTTACAGAATTCCACCAGAAGTTTTGAAGAAGTGCTACAGCAGATAAACTCAAATAAAAATAATATAAAATTTTCAAAACATGCTGTAGAGAGAATGGGTAGTAGAAATATAAACCTAAATGATGCTGAATATGCTAAGTTAGAAAATGCTATGTCAAAGGCTCAAAACAAGGGAATTAAAGAAGCACTGATTCTAATGGACAACAAAGCCTTTATAGCCAGTATTAAAAGCAGAACAATAATTACTACCACAAACTCAGACAAAATGGATGACAATGTTTTTACAAATATTGATGGAGCTGTGATAATATAGCCGGACCTTTTAAGGAGGCTAATATGTCTGACTGATTGAAGACATAACTCAGCTCTGCAAATAATAAGGAGGTCAATTGTTATGATGAGATCAATGTATTCAGGAGTTTCTGGATTAAGGATACATCAAATTAAGATGGACGTTATAGGTAATAACATAGCAAATGTTAATACTATAGGCTACAAAAGGGGACAATCAAGCTTTCAAGAAGCTTTCAGCCAAATAATAAAAGGCAGTTCGGCTCCAAGCGGTGGTGCCGGAGGGACTAACCCTATGCAGATAGGTCTTGGACTTCAATTGGGTAATATAAACACTATACATACAGAAGGAGCTATTCAGAGAACAAATAATCCAACAGACCTTATGATAAATGGAAATGGATTTTTCATGGTGTCTGATGATAGTAGTGTAGAAGAAAGATTTTACACTAGGGCAGGAAATTTTAACTTTGATGTTAATGGTAACTTGGTAACATCTAACGGATATAGGGTTTTAGGAGAGTATATAGGTGGTGCTGACTATGCAAATTATCTAGGTATAGACTATTCAAAGGAAATGGATGGTATTAAGGTTAGCAAAGCTATTTCATCTCCCGCTATGGCATCTGCTTTAGTTGAAGTAAAGGGTAATCTTGATTCAAGATTGCCGGATTATGCAGTAGATGCAGAAAATGGTGAATATATTACAGATGCTTATATAAAAGACAGCTTAGGTAATTCACACAAGCTTGAGTTAAGATTTGAAAAAACTGCTACTGCCAATCAATGGACATTTTCTATACCAAGTATTACTAATGTTGCTACAGGAGAAACTGAGACTTACGCAGCAACTCATCTTGCTGGTACAACTACTGTAACTTTTGATGGAGCAACAGGAGCAATAACTACTTCTCCAGATTTCACGTTGGATTTAAGTGGATATATTACTGCACAAGGTCTAGGTGTAAATTTTGGAACTCCCGGTGCTGCAACCCCTAATCAAATTCAATTGGACTTATCTACAATAACCCAATTTGCTAATGATAGTTCTGCAAAAGGTTACGACGCGGTAGATGATAATGGTCAAATGGGGAGATCGGCAGGATCTGTAACCGGATTTACAATAAGTGATGATGGTAAGGTTATTGCAAGCTTTGACAATGGAGTTAAAAAAGAATTATGGCAGATAAAGCTTGCTTCCTTTGATAATTCTGCGGGGTTGATTAAATCAGGTGCAAATTTCTTTGAAAAAAGTCCTAACTCAGGAGAACCTAAAATAGGAAATCCTAAGGGAAGCGGATTTGGTGCAATAGCTCCGGGAGCTTTAGAAATGTCTAATGTAGATTTATCAATGGAGTTTACCGAGATGATTTCTACCCAGAGAGGGTTTCAGGCAAACTCTAGGATTATTACTACTACAGACGAAATGCTCCAAGAGCTGGCAAATATGAAAAGATAATAATTAGATTATAATTCATACTGGATGCTGGATGGCTAAAAGCCATCTGGCATACCAAATAAATAAGGTGATAAAAATGATAAAAGTAAGTAGAATTAATGGTAAAAGATTTGTAATTAATTGTGATTTGATTGAGCTTGTAGAAGAAACACCAGATACAGTCATAACACTTACCACAGGAAAAAAACTTGTAATTAAAGAATCAGTTGACGAAGTAATAGAAAAAGTAATAAAATTTAAAAGGTCTACATTTGTCAATGGTTTAATTACAAAAAGAAAAGAGGTGTAGGTATTGGATTTTGCAACAGCCATAGGCTTTTTAACAGGATTTGGTTTCTTGATTTGGGGTATAGCAAACTCAGGTGATTTGAGCAATTTTTATAATTTTCCTTCAATAGTAATAGTTTGTGGTGGTACAATTGCAGCTACTTTTATAAGCTATCCTTTAAGTAAAGTTATTAGAACACTAAAGGTAGTTAAGAACGCTGTTTCAACCAAGAAAAAACTGGCGTCAGATGTAATAAATCAAATAATTAATCTAGCTAATATTGCTAGGAAGGAGGGCTTACTGGCTTTAGAAGAAGCGGGAGAAAACATAGAAGATCAGTTTTTAAAGAAAGGTATTTTACTTATAGTAGATGGTACTGACCCTGAATTAGTTAGAAACATTCTTGAAACTGAATTAACATTTATGGAAGAAAGACATAAAGAAGGACAAGGTATATTTGATGCTATGGGTACATATGCTCCTGCGTTTGGTATGATAGGTACTTTAATTGGTCTGATTAATATGCTTGCTACTTTGGAAGATCCTGCTACAGTAGGTCCAAAGATGTCTGTAGCTCTTGTAACTACCTTTTACGGTTCAGTACTAGCAAACCTTTTATTTATACCTATAGCTAATAAACTTAGAGGAAAAAGTAAGAATGAAACTTTACTTAAGGAACTTATGGTAGAAGGACTACTATCCATACAGGCTGGTGAAAATCCAAGAATAATAGAAGAAAAGCTATTAACTTTCTTGTCTCCAGAAATGAGAGATAGTTTCCAAAGAGAACAGCAGTCTGAAAGTGAGGAAATGCAATGAGAAGAATTAGAGGTAACAATGAAGAAAAAAAAGGTTCTCCTGCATGGATGATAACCTATAGTGATATGGTTACTTTACTTTTATGTTTCTTTGTATTGTTATTTGCGTTCTCAGAAGTTGATGCTCAGAAATTTCAAGCTATTATGAGCTCTTTTCAGGGTTCTTTAGGAATAATAAACGGTGGACAAACAATTGAGGATGGTCCACCTCTTAATACAAATATACCGTCGGAAATAATATCAAGTGAAGATCTTGAAGAAGCTGATGATTTTAGAAAAATTAAGAGGATAGTTGAAGAATATGCCGAAGAAAGAGGTTTACAGGAAGAAGTTCAAGCTAAAATTGAAGAAAGAGGGCTTATAATAAGAATATTAAATAATGTCTTTTTTGATTCTGGAAAAGCAATTATTAAGTCTGAGGCTGAAGAAATCTTATTAGATATTGGTGATGTACTTCTTATGGAAGAAGTAAATGAAAAGCATATAAAAATAGAAGGTCATACAGACTCAGACAAATTAATAATTACCAGTCAATTTAAATCAAATTGGGAATTATCTGCTATGAGAGCTACCAGAGTACTTGAATTTTTATTGGAACATAAAGGTATAGAAGGAGATAGAATATCGTTTTCAGGCTTCGCTTACTATAGACCTGTTGCTCCCAATGATTCTCCAGAAAATAAAGCTAAGAATCGAAGGGTTGATATAGTAATATTAAGATCTTCCTACAGTAAATGGGAGACCAACTAATAATAAGGGGTTGGAAGTTATGAGTATAAAAAATATTTTAATTTTTGCATTGATTACTCTTGTAATAGTTATTGCTACTGTAGTAGTAATGCTTAACTTCTTTGTACTAAATAATAATAAAGAAAGTGAAGATGTAATTAAGGAATCATATTATTTTAATGTTGAGGAGATGATATGCAACATTAAAAATACAAGTGGTAAAGCTATTCTAAAAATTGTTATAGAAACTACGGATGAAGAGCTTATTACAAAATTTCAAGAAAAAACATTTCTGATAACAAATGAAATTAATAAAGTTGTAAGAAGTAGAACTAGACAAGAATTAGAAGGAAGTAATGGTCAGATTAACCTTGAAAAAGAATTAGTAGTGCAATTAAGAAAATTATTTGATAATGAAGAAATAATAAATGTTTACTTTGAAAAATTAATAATACAGTAAGGAGGTAAGAAAATTGGCTGAAGTCTTATCCCAAAATGAAATAGATGCTCTTTTGGAGGCACTGAATTCTGGAGAAGTAGATGTAAACCAAATTGAAGATGGAGATCTGCAAAAGAAGGTCAAGAAATACGACTTCAGAAATCCAAAAAAAATAGCAAAAGATCAATTAAGGACCTTAGAAATAATACATGACAATTTTGGAAGACTTCTTCAGACTTTCTTGTCAGGTTACTTGAGATCATCAGTAAAAATTGAAGTTCTTACAGTTGATCAATTTGCTTATAGTGAATTTAATAATGCAATTTCAAATCCTGCTTTCTTACCTATAATAGACTTTAAACCATTATCAGGTCAGATAATAATGGAAATATCGACTAAAATTGCCTTTGCCATAATAGAACGACTTCTTGGCGGGGATGGTGAAAAGAGTTCAGGAGATAGAAGTTTTACAGAGATAGAATTAACTCTGCTAAAAAGAGTTTTAATTAAAACTATGGATATTCTTTCCGAAGCATGGGAAAATGTTATAGATTTAGAACCAAACTTAGAAAAAATAGAAATTAATTCACAATTTGCACAAATAGTTTCACCTAGTGAAACAGTAGCTTTGGCAACAATGAATGTATCAATAGGATCAATAGAAGGAATGTTAAATATTTGTATTCCTCATATAGTTATAGAACCAATTTTAAATAAATTAAGCACTAAGCTTTGGTTTTCAAGAAACCAAAAGATTGAAGGACAAGAAAAAGAAAATGATAAGAAATTAATGGAACATAGATTAAGAAGGGCTGCTGTAACTGTTAAAGCACAATTAGGTTCAACTACAGCTACTTTAAAGGAAGTCCTTAGGTTAAATGTAGGAGATGTCATAAGACTTGATACACATTTAGACAGTAAAGTAAAGATTTTAGCTGGAAGTGTTGAAAAGTTTCATGGTGTGCCGGGGACTAGAAAAAATAAAATAGCTGTTAAAATAATTGACGGTAAAAAGGATGGTGATGAAACCAATGACAGGTGATATGTTATCTCAAGAAGAAATAGATGCTCTATTAAAAGGTGACGATAATTCTAATGATATGAAAGATGATGTAACAAGTGGTATTAGTGTAAATTTAACAGAAGAAGACAAAGATACTTTAGGTGAAATAGGGAATATAAGTATGGGTACTGCAGCTACTACATTATTTACTTTACTAGGTCATAAGGTTATTATAACAACTCCTCAAGTTTCCATGACTAATATTGAAGAGTTAGCTATACAATATCCTATTCCTTTTGTAGCTGTTGATGTTAGATATAAACTGGGATTAGAAGGTGCAAACCTTTTAATTTTAAAAGCTGATGATGTAAAGGTAATCACAGACCTAATGATGGGCGGTGATGGTACAGATATTGACAGGGAAATAAATGATATGGATTTAAGTGCTATAAGTGAAGCGATGAATCAAATGGTAGGATCATCCAGCACTTCTTTGTCAGAAATGTTTATGAATACTATAGATATAGAACCTCCAAGAGCATTTAAAGTAAATTTCTATAAAGGTGATTGGGACTTTAAGTTTTTTGGAGCAGATGAACCCATTGTAAAGATATCCTTTAAAATGGAAGTTGGTAATGTTATTGACAGTGAAATAATGCAGCTTATTCCTTATGACTTTGCAAAAAGCATGGTTGACAAAGTAGTGATTCATAAAGAAGATGAGATTGCTGCTGATGCACTGGCTGCCAAAACAAATATTCCTAAAGATCATGAGAGCAGAACTAATTTACAAGAAGCTGAAATTAATAAAGTAAATTCAGAAAAAAATTATGAAGATCAATACAATGAACCTCAAATTAGAAGTATAAACAATTTACGCAGCAATCCAAAGAAAGAGCCTGAAATACCAACACAAGAACCTGTAAATGTTGAGAAAGTTGAATTTGAATCGTTTGATAATAACGATGATAATATGTATAATGAGAGTATTGAAAGAATTCAAGATATACCTGTTGAAATAACAGTTGAACTAGGCAGAACTGTTAAAAAGATTAGCGAAATATTAGAATATGGTTCTGGCACTGTAGTTGAACTGGACAAGTTAGTTGGTGAGCCACTAGAAATATATGCTAATGGAAAATTTATTGCTAGAGGAGAGGTAGTAGTAATTGATGAAAACTTTGGAATTAGAGTAACAGATATAATCAATCCAACCAAGAGAATTTCAAAACTTTAAAGGAGGAATTATAATGGCGAATGGGGTTTTAATAGTAGATGATGCTGCTTTTATGAGAATGATGATTAAGGATATATTAACTAAAAATGGATTTGAAATAGCGGGAGAAGCTGAAAATGGAAAGGTTGCTATTGAGAAATATACAGAATTAGACCCGGAATTAGTAGTTATGGATATTACTATGCCTGAGGTTGATGGTATACAAGCAGTTAAGCAAATTATGAGCATGGATCCTAAAGCAAGGATAGTTATGTGTTCTGCTATGGGGCAGCAGGCTATGGTTATTGAGTCAATTCAAGCTGGAGCTAAGGATTTTATAGTTAAACCATTTCAAGCTGATAGAGTTATAGAGGCTGTTAAGAAAGCTTTAGGTTAAAATGAAAAGAAGATTACTAATAGTCGTTAGCATTACAATAATAGTTATTTTAAACTGTTCCAGCGTTTTAGCTACAGACGATAGCTTGACAGAAGATGTGAATTTGCTGTCAATGGGAATTAAAGTTTTATCTTACTTAGCAGCTTTTATTATAGTATTGTTTTTAACCTTTTATGGAACTAAATTTTTTGCAAAATACTCTAGAAAGATAGGTAAAAGCAATAATATTCAAGTTGTTGAACACTTTAACCTAGGTAATCATAATAAGATTCTTGTGATTAAGATATATAACAAAAAATATATTTTATCTATAAACAATAATAATACTACAGTTATAGATAGCTTTGATATTGATGTAAGCAATGAAAACCAAGAAAAAATATCAGATAAAATGGAGTTTGACAAGCACCTTGAAACAATTTTAAATACTCAAGAAGGTAAAAGTCTTAATAGTAAGCTTTTAAATATGAAAATGAAAGTAATGAAGCTAAAAAACAAACATCATGAAGAGGAAATGGATATTAAGGAAGAAGAATATGAAGAAAAATATTAAAAAAATATTTATTATTACTATGTTAATGGTTATATTATCTATTACTGTTACATCTGCTGATACTTTAGAATCCTTAGAAATAAGTGATTATGTACCAAGTATTCAGATATTAGTTCTTTTTACAATTCTAGCTTTATTACCATCAATTATTATCATGATGACAAGTTTTACTAGGATTATTATAGTGCTTTCATTTATCAGGAATGCAGTTGGAACTCAGAATACACCACCTAATCAAGTTTTGATTGGACTAGCTATTTTCTTAACACTTTTTATAATGACTCCAGTTGCTGCTCAGATAAATGAAGAAGCATTACAACCATACTTAAATGATGAAATAACTCAAGCAGAAGCTATTGATAATTCAATGAAACATTTGAGAACGTTTATGCTTAAGCAGACTGATGGAAAGGATTTATCTTTATTTATGGATATTGCTCAAACAGATGAAGTTAATGATATGGAAGATATTCCAAACACAGCTTTGATACCTGCATTTATTATTGGAGAGCTTAAAAAAGCATTTCAAATGGGATTCATTATTTTTATCCCATTTATAGTAATAGATATGATTGTGGCAAGTACCTTAATGTCTATGGGAATGATGATGCTCCCGCCTGTTATGATTTCTTTACCGTTTAAGATTTTACTTTTTATTTTAGTAGATGGATGGCATCTAGTTATTAAATCTATAGTATCAAGTTTTAGATAAATTAAGGAGTGGTGAATTTGAGTGAAGGGGAAATAATTAGAATAGCCCAAGAAGGATTAAAAACAATTTTAATGGCATCTGCTCCAATGCTTGGTTTTGGACTTTTAGTCGGACTAATTGTCAGTATATTTCAAGCTACTACCCAAATTCAAGAGGCAACTTTAGCCTTTGTACCCAAGATTGTTGCTGTATTACTGTCCTTTGTATTGTTTGGTTCTTGGATATTAAGAACTGTAGTAGATTTTGCTAGCAGCCTTCTAGGAAATATAAACTTATATATACAATAATATTTAGGTGAAAATAATGAATGAAATAATGAATGACATATTAAACAGGTATCAGATTTTTTTACTGGTTTTTATTAGAGCTACAGGTATTTTTATTATTACCCCTATTTTTAGCAGGCGAAATGTGCCTAATACTCTAAAAATAGGATTTGCATTTTTTATAACATTAATAGTTTATAACCTTATAAACTTAGATATAGTGATTTATGATGACTTAAGAATGGTAGGATTGATAATTCAAGAATTTGCTATAGGATTAATACTAGGATTTATAGCTTATGCTTTCTTTGCTTCATTATATGTTGCGGGTCAGATTATAGATGTCCAGATAGGCTTTGGGATGGTAAATGTTTTAGACCCTCAACATAATGTTCAATTGCCTATAACGGGAAATTTTTATTATATTTTAGCTACTTTAATTTTCTTATTAGTTAATGGTCATCATACTATAATTATAGCTTTAGTTGATAGTTTTCAATTAATTCCTATAGGAGAATTTCCACTTAATATTTTTGTAGTAAACCAGATGATAGATATTTTTGGGCAGGTATTTATTATAGGGGTTAAGATAGCAATACCTATTGTAGCTGCCATGTTCTTAGCTAATGTACTATTAGGTATATTAGCAAGGACAGTACCTCAGATGAATGTTTTTGTAGTAGGTATGCCTTTTAAAATCATAGTTGGACTTTTAGTATTAATATTTACTTTACCTCTTATAGTATCGATATTTGAATATATTTATGATAATATTTTTACTCAGATACATACATTTATGAGGCTGATATCCAGAGGATGATTACAGTGGATTACACTAAATACAAATTAAATCTTCAATTATTTGCTGATGAAGAAAAAACTGAAAAAGCTACCCCTAAGAAAAGAAGGGAAGCAAGGGAAAAAGGACAAGTACTTAAGAGTCAAGAGATTACTTCAGTATTATTGTTGATCTCTACATTTGTAGGATTAAAAATATTTGGAAGCTACATGTATAACAATATTATTGTATTTACTAAGCACTCTTTGACTGAGTATAATAATATTCAAGATTTTTTTACAATCAAAGGTATTAACCTTATGTTTACTGAGTTAATTATTATAACAGCTCAAATTGTAGCACCTATCGCAGCAATTGCTTTATTAGTTGGACTTATTTCAAATTATATGCAGGTTGGATTCCTATTTACAACTAAGAATTTAGGTATAAAGCTTAACAGAATTAATCCAATTGAAGGATTTAAAAAGATTTTTTCACCCAAATCTTTAATAGAGTTCTTTAAATCAATATTAAAAATATTTGTAGTTGGTTATGTGATTTTTTCTTATATATTAAATGAGACTAAGAATATTAATAAACTTTTTGACATGGAACTCACCGCCATTATTGTATATTTAGGTGATACTACTTTTGGTATAGTTTTAAGAGCAGCGGGAGTTTTAGCCTTTATTGCAGTCGTTGATTATATATATCAATGGTGGGATTTTGAAAAAAATCTAAAAATGAGTAAAAAGGAAGTAAAGGAAGAATATAAGCAAGTGGAGGGTGACCCACATATTAAATCTAAGATTAAAGAAAAACAAAGACAAATGGCTATGACAAGAATGATGCAGGATGTGCCTAAGGCAGATGTCATTATCACAAATCCTACTCATTATGCCATTGCTTTAAAATATGACAAAGAAAAATGTGATGCTCCTTTTGTACTGGCAAAAGGTATGAACACTGTAGCTGAGAATATTAAGAAAGTGGCTGTAGAATGTGATATTCCAACGGTAGAAAACAAGCCCCTTGCTCAAGGGTTATATAAAAATGTTGAAATAGGCGATATTATTCCGGAAGAACTATATCAAGCCGTAGCTGAAGTTTTAGCTTATGTTTATGGATTAAAAGAACAACAAGGAGGATAATGTATGAAATTTGGAGATATTGTTGTAGCTATAGCTGTTATTATAATAGTTATTATAATCATTATACCTATACCTAAGACTGCTTTAGACATCCTTCTTAGTTTAAATATATCTTTAGCATTATTAATTTTACTTATATCAATGTATACAAAGGATGCACTTCAGTTTTCTATTTTTCCTTCACTATTATTAATAACTACTTTGTTTAGGCTTTCTTTAAATATTTCAACTACAAGATACATCTTAGGTGAAGGTGATGCCGGTAGAGTTATTGAAGCATTTGGAAATTTTGTTGTTCAAGGTAATGCAGGTGTTGGTTTTATTGTCTTCTTAATAATTGTTATAATTCAGTTTCTTGTTATAACAAAAGGTGCTGAGAGAGTAGCAGAGGTTGCTGCTAGATTTACTTTAGATGCAATGCCGGGTAAACAAATGGCAATAGATGCTGACTTAAATTCTGGACTTATAACAGAGCAGGAAGCAAAGACCAGAAGAAGAGAGATACAGCAGTCAGCAGATTTTTATGGAGCTATGGATGGAGCCAGTAAGTTTGTTAAGGGAGATGCTATTGCAGGAATTATAATTACTTTAATCAATATTAGTGCTGGTTTAGTTATAGGTATTCTTATGAATGGCGACTCTTTTGGTGATGCACTAAATACATATACATTGTTAACGGTAGGAGATGGACTTGTAAGTCAAGTTCCGGCACTATTGATTTCTACAGCTACAGGTATAGTCGTTACCAGATCTGCTTCAGAAGCTAATCTTGGTACTGATGTAATAAAACAGCTTTTTGGTCAAAATCCCAAAATCTTGTATATCATAAGTGCAGTTTTACTGTTTTTAGGAATATTGACTCCATTACCGCCTTTTCCATATGTTGTTATGGCTTCATTATTAATATTAGGTGGATATAGACTTCAGATAAACATTAAAAAATCAGATACAGAGGAGCTGGCAACAGAAGAAGACGAAGAAATTGAAGAAATTAAAAAACCTGAAAGTGTTATGTCATTATTAAAAGTTGAGGATATTGAATTAGAATTTGGATATGGAATAATACCTTTAGCTGATGCTAATCAAGGTGGAGATTTGCTTGATAGAATTGTCATGATAAGAAGGCAAATTGCTTTAGAATTGGGGATAATATTACCGATTGTCAGATTAAGAGATAATATTCAGTTAAATCCCAATGAGTATATTATTAAAATTAAAGGAACAGAAATTTGTAAAGGTGAGGTAATGTTTGATCATTATTTAGCTATGGATTCGGGAACATCTCAAGGAGAAATTAATGGTATTGATACTATTGAACCTGCTTTTGGGCTGCCGGCCAAATGGGTATCTGAGGAAGAAAGAGAGAAAGCTGAAATTCTAGGATATACTGTGGTTGATCTGCCATCAATGATTGCAACTCACTTGACAGAAGTGATTAAGAAAAATACTCATGAATTAATGGGAAGGCAAGATGTAAAAATATTAATTGATAATGTTAAAGAAGAACATCCGGCTTTAATTGATGAGATTGTACCTAAGTTATTTACTTTAGGTGAAGTTCAAAAGATTTTAACTAATCTTTTAAAAGAGAAGATTTCAATACGAGATATGGTTTCAATTTTAGAGACTTTAGCTGATTTTGGTTCAGTAACCAGAGACCCGGACATGCTTACTGAATATGTTAGACAAAAGCTTTATAGATATATTACTAATAAATATGTCCAAGGAAATACTCTGAAGGTGATAACATTAGATGGAAAACTTGAACAATTAATAATGGACTCAATAAAGCAAACAGAAACAGGATCTTATTTGTCGATGGCTCCTGATACAGTTCAAAAGATTTTAAACAGCTTATTAAATAATGCTCAAAGATTAACTTCAATAGGAGAACAGCCTATAGTGCTTACTGCTCCTATAGTTAGAATATATTTTAAAAGATTAACTGAACAAGCAACTGAAGATTTGATAGTTCTATCTTATAATGAAATAGACTCTTCAGTAGAGGTTCAATCTCTAGGGATGGTGACCATATAATGAAAATTAGACGATATATTGGTAATACAACTCAAGAAGCAATGGGAAAATTGAGAAAAGAACTAGGCTCTGATGCTATTATACTTCATACTAGAAAAATTAAAAAGCCCGGGGTTTTTGGTATGCTCCAAAAATCTCTCATTGAAATTGTGGCAGCAGTAGATGAAGAGAAAAAGATTGAAAATACTAAAATTCAACCTAAAAATGGTTATAATAATTCAATTAAGCCCTCTGAAAAACTAATTACTAAAGATAATTTTAAAAAAACTTACGGCAGTTTTCCTCAAGAGAATACAGAAAGAAAATATAGTAATTATACTAATGAAAAGACTTCCGATATATCAAAGCTGATTAATAAAGAGATAATTAAAAATCCATCTATAGTCCAATCAAATTCTAATGAGGAAATTAATAATGAAATAAAAAAGCTGAGAGGAACAATGGAAGGCTTTATGAAGAGCTTTGAAAGTAAGCTGCATAAAAACTTTAATTTACCAGATAAGCTTAGATATTACAAAGAAGTATTAATAAATCATGGAGTAAATGAAATAGTAGCAAACAGTATTTTAGGAAATATAGACAAGCATGTTAATCTAGATGATAAGACAGATGATGAAATCAAAGAAATTGTAAGATTTAATGTCACAGGATATTTGGGTAATCCATCACCTATAAGATATAATGGACAACAAAAAATAGTCTTTTTTATTGGACCTACAGGAGTAGGTAAAACTACAACTTTAGCTAAATTAGCAGCATATTATACATTAGAAAAAAAATTAGATGTTGGATTAATTACTGCTGATACGTACAGAATTGCAGCAGTTGAACAGTTAAAAATTTATAGTGATATTTTAAATATTCCTATAAAAATAATATACGAGAAAAAGGATTTTTATGAAGTTTTATCGAATTTTAAAGATAAAGATATAGTTTTTGTTGATACAGCAGGAAGAAATCATAAAGATGAAGAACAAATGGGAGAGATTAAAGAATTGCTAGAAGTAGTAAAGCATAAAGAAATATATTTAGTATTAAGTTCTACTACGGACTTAGAAGGAATTAAAGAAATTTTAAAGCAATATGAATTTGTTGATGATTACAAGATTATTTTCACTAAAATAGATGAAGCAAGTAGTAATGGTGTCATTCTGAATACAAAGTTTTATACTCAAAATCCGCTTTCTTACTTTACAACTGGTCAAAATGTACCAGAAGATATAGAAATTGCGAACATAACAAAGGTAGGTAATCAATTAATTGGGGAGTCAAAAGATGAGAGATCAAGCTGAAAAGTTAAGACAATTAATAATAGAATCAAAAGAAAAAAAAAATAATCCGATTTATAATGGTGATAATGTTATTATTGATAAAACTAGAGTTGTAGCAGTTACCAGCGGAAAAGGCGGAGTGGGAAAGACGAATTTTTCCATAAATCTAGGTATATCTTTAAGTAAACTAGGTTATAAAGTTTTGGTTTTTGATGCCGATCTAGGTTTAGCAAATATAGATGTAATTTTAGGTATAATTCCTAAATATACTATTGCTGACATCCTTAATAGTGATAAAGATATATTAGACATTATAACGGAAGGACCAAATGGGATTAAGCTAATAGCTGGTGGTTCAGGGATAAAAGAACTTATAAACATTGACAGCGAAAAACTGGAGAACCTAGTCTATCAATTGCAAAAACTAGAAAATCATGTAGATTTTATTATTATTGATACTGGAGCAGGTCTTTCAGAAACTGTTTTAAACTTTGTAAATTCATCTGATGAAGTAATTCTAATTACTACACCTGAACCTACATCTTTAACAGATGTTTATGCAATGATAAAGACTTTAAAAATTAATGGTGGTGAGAGAAAACTAAGTGTTGTTATAAATAAAGTAGAAAATAGTGTTGAGGCTGATGAAGTATTTGAGAGATTAAGTAAGGTATCTAGTAAATTTTTAAACACTAAAATTGAAAAATTAGGACATCTTAATAATAGTAAGTTGGTAATGCAGTCAGTAAAAAATCAAAACCCTCTGGTACTGCTTTATCCCAATTCTTCTATAGCTAAAAAAATAAACGGAATTGCCCTTAAAATATGCAAAAACAAGCATAACTCATCACATGAATCTAATATTACTAATTTTTTAAACAAATTCAAAAGCTTGTTTACAAAGGAGGGTATATAAGATAAATGATAAACAAATATCTGCCCAACGTTGGGGATAAACTTGAATTACATGACTTAAGCAGAGCAAAAGGTAAAATGCCGATAAGTCAAATGCTTGACATTTTTGATGATAAAACTTATCTGATTAGTGGTCCGATAGAAAATAAAAACCTTGTACCTTTATATAAAGACAATATTCTTGAAGTTGTTTATTACAAAGAGAATAAAGGAAAGTTTTTTTTTCAAGCAACAATCTTAGAAGTTAAAAGTAAAGGAATATATAGGATTAAAATAAGAAGAACAACAAGAATAAAGAAAATTCAACAAAGAAACTTTTATAGATTATCTTGTAATTTACCTGCAACAAAGGAACATTTACTGAACGAGGGTAATGAAGAGAGATGTATTAATGAGGAATGTGTTACTGAAAACATAAGTGGTGGAGGCATTGGAGTTTTATGCAATTATTCTCATAACGTAGGAGACGTAGTTAATGTAGCAATTAATTCAGATGGTATTATATTAAATACTAAGGGTGAAGTTGTTAGAATTTTAAAGAGTAATAATCATGATTATAAATACACTATAGGCGTTAAATTTCTAGAAATAGATGACTCTAAAAGAGAAGAAATAATTAAGTTTATATTTAGAGAACAGCGAAAATTAAGAAAAAAGGGTTTGATGTAAATGCCAATTAATATACTTGTAGTTGACGATTCAGCTTTTATGAGAAGAATCATTAGTGATATGCTTAATAAAGATCATGAACTCAAGGTTATAGATACCAGTAGAAACGGAAAAGACGCTTTAGAAAAGATCAAGGATTTAAAACCTGATGTAATAACTCTTGATGTAGAAATGCCTATAATGGATGGTCTAGAAACTCTAGATATTATTATGAAATCTTATAAAATTCCAGTAGTTATGCTTAGCAGTTTAACTGTAGATGGTGCAGAAGCTACTTTAAAAGCTCTTGAGTTAGGTGCTGTTGATTTTATAACTAAACCTACGAGTATATTCAATATGAATAATGACAATAAAAAACAAGAACTTATTAGTAAGATAAAGGCAGCTGCAAGTGCTAAAATATCCGCTGTTTCAGCTGTTAGCAGCATCATAGAAAATAATTATCAAAAGAAGACATTTTACAAATCTTATGAAGACAAAGATTTTACATTCTCTAATCTCATTGCTATTGGAACATCGACTGGAGGTCCTAAGGCACTTCAAGCCATTATTCCTTACATACCGAAAAATATAAATGCAGGATTAGTTGTTGTACAACATATGCCTCCCGGATTTACTAAATCATTAGCTAGCAGATTAAACTCAATGTCTCAAATAATTGTTAAAGAAGCTGAAGATGGAGAAAAAATACTAAAAGCACATTGTTATATTTCACCGGGTGATTATCATACTAAAATTATTAAAAAATTAAACAGCTATTATATTGAACTAAGTAAGGACAAGCCTGTTTCAGGACACAGACCTTCTGTAGATGTATTGATGAATTCGGTTTCAAAGCTTGATGGAGTTAATTTATACGGTGTTATACTTACAGGTATGGGGGCTGATGGTGCTAAAGGGATTAAAAAAATATTAGATAATCAAGGATATACCATTGCTCAAGATGAAGAAACGTCTATAATTTATGGTATGCCTAAAGTAGCAGTTAAATTAGGAGGTATTAAGAAGATTTTATCACTTAATAACATAGCAAATCATTTAATTGAGAAGGTGGGTGTATAATTATGGATATAAATCAGTACATGGATATTTTTATTGAAGAAGCTAAAGAACATTTACTAAGTATGAATGAAAGTTTACTTGAGCTGGAAAAGACACCAAGGGATACGGGACTTCTTAATCAAATTTTTAGAGTTTCCCATACTTTAAAAGGAATGGCAGGCACAATGGGTTTTTCGAAAATATCCAATCTAACCCATGAAATGGAAAATGTTCTACATGAAGTTAGGAATAATAAGATTGAAATTAGTCACGAAATTATTGACATTCTTTTTAAATGTTTTGATGCTTTAGAAGAATACATAACAAATATTACTGCAACTGGTGAAGAAGGAGATTTAAACTCTGAACACCTTGTTAATACCTTAAATAATATTCTAAATAATGATGATAGTAAAATAGCCGTTACTCAGGCTGAACCAATGACGAAAATCTATGAAGACGATAGTTTAAAAGGATATAATTTTGACGACTATGTTTTAAATGTTCTTAAGAAGGCAAAAGAAAAAGATTTAAATGCTTTTGAGGTTGATATAACCATTAGTAGTGATTGTATGTTAAAAGCAGCAAGGGCATTTATAATTTTCAACAAACTCGAAAGTTACTCTCAAATAATTCAATCCAAACCTTCAGTAGAAGATATTGAGGATGAAAGGTTTAATGATAATTTTGTTTTAGTTTTAGTTACTAATGAAAGCCAAGATAGTATTAAAAATGACATTATGTCAATTTCAGAAATTGATAATGTTACAATTAAATCTATTAACCTTGGCACAATAGATGATAAAGTAGAAACAATTGAAGATGAAGATATAGATGAAGATATTGAGGAGAAAGTATTAGATATTAAATCACAGGATAAGAAAAGAGTCTCGAGTAAATTTGGCAAAACTGTAAGGGTAGATATTGATAGGTTAGATAATCTAATGAATTTAGTAAGTGAACTTATCATTATCAAGAACAGAATGGAAGATATTGGAGAATCATCAGAGAAACAGAATATGAATGAAGCAATAGAGTATCTTGAAAGAATTACTACAAGTCTTCATGATGCTGTAATGAAAGTGCGAATGGTACCAATTGAGAGAGTATTTAATAGATTTCCTAGAATGGTTAGAGATCTGTCTAAAGAATTGGGAAAAACTATTAATTTACAAATGTCAGGTGAGGAAACAGAAGTAGATAGAACCGTAATAGATGAAATTGGAGACCCGTTAATTCATCTTATCAGAAATTCTATAGATCATGGGATAGAGAATCCTGAAAAAAGAAGAAAGTTAGGTAAAACAGAAACAGGTACTGTAAAACTTATGGCATATCCTGATGGACAGAATGTTGTTATTGAGGTTGAAGACGATGGTGGAGGAATAAATATTGAAAAGGTAAAACAAAAAGCAATAAAAAATGGTTTAATAACCAAATCACAGGCAAAGGACCTTTCAAATGAAGAATCTGTTGGATTATTATTTAGAGCAGGTTTTAGTACCGCTGATAAGGTATCAGATATTTCCGGCAGAGGAGTAGGACTTGATGTTGTTAAGACAAAGATAGAGGCTATTGGTGGTACTGTTGAAGTTGAAACATTTGAAGGAAAGGGTTCTAAATTTATTATTAGATTACCTTTAACATTAGCAATAATTCAGGCTCTGCTAATTAAGATTAAGGATGAAACTTATGCTGTCCCATTAAGCTCAGTGAGGGAAATAAGTCCTATTTATAGTAAAGAGATAAGAAATGTTCAAGGTCAAGAGGTTGTTTTATATAGAAATAAAACCTTACCAATTATTAGACTTGGTAATAAGCTGGGAATTGAATTAGAAAAGGACAATGACGAACTTATTACTGTTATTGTTAACAAAGGCGATAAAGAAGCAGGATTAATTGTTGATAATCTTATTGGTCAGCAAGAGATTGTAATTAAGTCGCTAGGTAAGTATCTATCAGGAATAAGATATGTTGCCGGTGCTACCATACTAGGAAATGGTACTATATCTCTTATTTTGGATGTTAATTCTTTACTTTAATAACAGAGGAGTGATTTTATGAATATAACTGAATCTTCAACTGATAATAAATTTGTTATCTTTAAACTTGCTAATCAATATTACGGAATTGATATTTACAATGTACAAGTGATTGAAAAAGTTACTAACTATACTAGAGTGCCAAACGCTGAACATTATGTAAAGGGAGTTATTAACTTAAGAGGAGAAGTTGTACCTGTAATAGATTTAGGAGAACGCTTTGGAATTATTTCTTCTGAGAACAATAATGAATCAAGAATTATTATAATTAAAGTAAAGGATATTTTAATTGGATTAGTAGTTGATTCGTCTTCTGAGGTATTAACATTAGATGAAGAAGATATTGATGATACTCCTTCTTTAGGAGAGCAAGCTACTGAAGAATTTATCAAAGGAATTGGGAAGAAAGATGGCAGACTAATAATGCTGTTGGATTTAGAAAAAGTTATTGGAGTAAACGAAACTATAGAAGAAATATAAGGGTGTGACAGCAATGAATATAGACAATTTAAATTCTATACTAATAGATGTATTTAAAGAAATTGGAAATATTGGCTCTGGTAATGCAGCGACAGCTCTTGCTTCAATTATAGATAAGAAGATTGACATGGCTGTACCACAGGTTAATATCTTAGAGTTTAAGCACGTTACTGACATTCTTGGTGGTGGTGAAATACCGGTAGTTGGTATTTATTTTGAATTAGACGGAGATATTGAAGGAAATATACTATTTATCCTAAATATTGATTCAGCAGTAAATTTGGTCAATATTCTTTTTAATAGACAGAAAGAAAATAAAGAAAATAAAGAACTAGAAGATATGGACATGTCAGCTTTATCAGAAATTGGAAATATTCTTGCTGCTTCTTATGTAAATTCACTAAGCAGCCTTACAGGATTAACTTTAAAAATTTCTGTTCCATCCATAAGTATAGATATGGCAGGAGCTATATTGAGTGTCCCGGCTATAGAATTTGGACAGCTAGGTGATAAAGTATTATTTATTGAAACTCAGTTTGAAGAAGATGATAAACTGGTAATTGGAGATTTATTCTTAATACCTAAAATGGATTCATTCAAAAAAATACTTGAAAAATTAGGAGTTAGTTATGGAAATAATTAAAGTTGGGATGGCAGATTTAGCAGTTGCAAAATCTCCTCACAAGTTAATCACCTTAGGGCTGGGGTCATGTATAGGAATAGTTTTATATGATTCTGTTTATAAGATTGGAGGATTAGCTCATATAATGCTACCTTCCAGCAAAGAAATCAGAAACAACTCAAATAAAGCAAAGTTTGCAGATACTGCAATAGATATATTAATTGATAAAATGCTCTCCTTAGGAGCAAAAAAGAATAATATTAGAGCTAAAATCGCTGGAGGTTCTCAAATGTTTAGTTTTAATTCTAAGAGCGATGTATTAAAGATTGGAGAAAGAAATGCAAATGCTTCAAGAAAGAAATTGTCTGAATGTCGTATTCCTATAATCTGTGAAGATTGTGGTGGTAATTATGGAAGAACTATTGAATTAAATACTAAAGATGGTTCATTATTAGTAAGGACTATTGGGTATGGAACAAAGATTATATAACCACACCTTAGTGGAGGATAATACTATGACTATTGATGACATTTGGGAGAAATTTAAAAAGGATAATGATATATATTATAAGCAGCAGCTTATTGAAAGGTACGTTTCTTTAGTAAAAATTGTAGCTGGAAGGATGTATAATTTTTATGGAGGAAATGTAGAATTTGAGGAATTAATAGGATTTGGTGTATTTGGGTTAATTGATGCTATTGATAAGTTTGATATAAACAGAGATTTAAAGTTTGAAACATATGCACAAATAAGGATTAGAGGTTCTATGATTGACAGTTTAAGAAAATTAGACTGGATTCCCAGATCATTAAGAAGAAAGTCTAAACAATACGAACAAATAATCCAACAGCTGGAGAATAAGTTATCTAGAAAGGTTACAGAAGAAGATATTGCTGATGCACTAGAGGTTACAGTTGAAGAAGTTCAAAAAACTCTTAGTGAGATTTCTACATTTAACGTAATCTCTTTTGAAGAACTGTTAAGTTCAAAAGGTGATTATCATTTAGTTAATAAGTCAGAAGGAACACCGGAAGACAGCTACACAGATAAAGAAATTAAAGAAGTTTTAAAACACTCAATTGATGAATTGCAGGAAAAGGAAAAATTAGTTATTTCTATGTATTATTATGATGAGTTAACCTATAAAGAAATAGGAGATGTTTTAGAATTATCTGAATCTAGAATATCACAGATTCATAGTAAAGCTATTTTAAAAATGAAAAATAGCTTAACAAAAATTGGAATAAATAGTTGGTGAAAAATGGAAGGTGATTTTATGAATAATAATGAAATTATTCTACAAGGAAAAGACTTAAACCAAATTATTGAAGAGGGCTTAAAAAAGCTTGATAAGAAAAGAGAAGAGGTAAGTATTGATATTCTTCAAGAAGGTAAGTCTTTAATGGGGGTTTCCATTAGGGAATATAAAATTAAAATCACAGTTAATGAAATTAAAGAAGATATTATTGAGAACTTGGAGGATTCACATCTTAATAAATCTCTAGGGAATATCAATGATATTTATTCTAATAATTCATTTGAAATTAAGTATTTGGATGATGGAGTTTATTTAGCTGTATATGAAAACGCTTCGAGTGATGAGATAACAGCTAAAAGAGTATTTAGTAGAATTGGAAAGAAGCAGATCCAAGACCCTAATGTAGAGATTATTAAAGATATTATATCTAAAAGAGAAGGCGAATTCATAAAGTTTGCTCCTCAACAGACTGAAAAACTTGAAAATGCTGATATTATAGTAGATATAACCAATCAAGACATGAAAGCTTATATGACGTTATTACCTCCTCTAGGTGGAGAAGACCTTACATATGAGGAAGCATTACAGAAAGTAAAAGAAAAAATTAAGTATGGTTTGTTTGAGGAAGAAGTTAGAACTATTACAAAGAATAAAATTTATAACAAACGAACTCTTATAGCTAAAGGTAAAGAGAAGACTGATGGTAAGAACGGATATATTGAATATAACTTTGATACAGATAAATCTTCAAAAAAAGTTAAACTACTTGAAGATGGCAGTGTTGACTTTAGAAATCTTAATTTAATTAACAACGTTAAAGAAGGAGATATTTTAGCTGTAATGATTCCTCCTGTAAAAGGTGAACAAGGATTTACTGTTAATGGAAGAATCCTTCAACCTACAGAAGGTAAATTAATGGTCTTGAAATATGGGAAAAATGTAAAATTATCAGAAAATGGATTAAAACTAATAGCTGAATGTGATGGTCAGGTAAATTTAGAAGGTGGTAAGGTTACTATACATGAAATTTATTTTGTACCTGCAAATGTAGATAATTCCACGGGTAATGTTAATTTCAATGGTATGGTAAAAATAAGGGGAAATGTAAGAACTGGTTTCGAGGTTAAAGCAGAAGGAGATATAGAAATAGATGGTGTTGTAGAGGCTGCATATCTAAAAAGTGGAGGTAATATAGTATTAAAGCGTGGTATGCAGGGACATAATAGTGGAAAATTAATTGCTGCGGGAGATATAGTTGCAAAATATATAGAAAATTCTAATCTGATATCAGAAGGTAATATTAAAGCTGATGTGATAATGCACAGTAATATTATAAGTAATGGTAGTATAGAGATTGTAGGAAAGAAGGGACTAATAGTTGGAGGTGTATGTAAGGCTAAATACGATATTAATGCTAAAACTATAGGTTCAACTATGTCAACTACTACTGAAATAGAAGTAGGATTAGATCCAAATCTTAAATTAGAATGTGAAAAGATTAAAAAGCAGATTTATGATATTGAAAACCATATAGACAAGCTTAATAAGTCTATTACACTGTTAGAAAGATTAAGAAAGAATAATCGTATTTCACCTGAAAAGGAACAATTATTAGTAAAATGCTTAAATGATAAAAATACACTCTTTAATAAGATTAATGAACTTAAGCAAGATTTACAACAACTAGAAGTTGAATTGGTTACTTTATCTAAAGGTAGAGTGAAGGTTAGAGATGTAGTCTATCCCGGAGTTAAGATTACAATTGCTAACAGTGTTATGTTTATAAAGAAAGAATATAAGCATTGTACTTTCTATGAAGAAGATAAAGAGATTAAGATTGGTCCTTATGAAATGTAAAGATTAAATTGAGGTGATTATATGTCGGCTAGACCAATTGATTTAAAGACGGCGTTACCTAAAATTCCACAGATTTCAAAAACTCAGCAGCATGAAAATAATATGCACAAGAACAATTTGCATAATCATGCTGTAAATACTAATAATCAAGTAGAAAGAAATCTAAAAAAAGTCATAAACTCTGAAAAAACTAGTCACAAGAAAATTAATAGAGAAAAATCTAATAAAGATAATAGAAGACAAAATCATGAACAAGAAAAAAATGGCACTAAAGATAATAGTGATAATAATAAAAAAAATCTAAATGAAATTTTAGGAAATAATATTGATATTAAAATATAGAGGGGTATAAATATGGAAAACATGATAATGATTTCAATAGGTGTAATTTTCATTTTAATTTCAATTATTTTCCTTTCTAGCTATGGTAAAAAAGAAAGGGCTATTTATCAAGATATAATAGAGAAATACAACGATATAAAAGAATACAGCGATACTATAGAGCAGATAGTTGATAATTTAGATAAATTAATTGATTCTTTTTTAACTAGATATGATAATAATGTTAAGAATAACTTTAAATCAGGACAGATTATAGACTATATGGTTAGTGACAGTCAGATAAATAACCCTTATGTAGTTTCTAATGATGAAAAAAATACACAAAACAATGAAAATACTAAAGACATAAAAACTACACAAAAAGAAATAGATGAATTAGAAGTAAAAGACATTAGCCATACCATAAACGAGCTTAAAAATCAGGGATTATCAAATCAAGAGATTGCGAAAAAATTAGGTAAAGGTATAAGAGAAATTGATATTATTACTAAGATAAACAAATTAAAGAACTGAGGTGGAGCTATTTTTACTATAAAAGAGACAGCTAATAAAGTAAAAAAGCTTTTTATGTGGATTATTGGAGGAGAAGATATTTTAACTGAAATATGTGGTGCGTTTACTATAGTAACAGTTATTAATAGTTATATGATGATCTCCGGTATGGATACCCCTAAAACTGGTAGATTTGCTTATATTCATCTTCTGATGAGGTTAGCAATTATATCTTTAATCTGTTTTATTTTAGAAAGAGAATCTATATTTCAAGCAATAAAAAGACGTGTAACAGAAATAAAAAATATAGAAGGTACGTCTAATAAAATTAAAAGAATTTACAAAAACGTGTTAAAGAATAAATACAATTCAATATGTATTATATATACTTTGATAATTGTTATTACTTGTCTTGTAATGGCATCTGAATTTTTTTATCAGCCTAAAGGCGGTGAAGGATTGTATTTTAATCTAGTATTATTATTTGTATTTATTTTTGTTATTGTAATGTCGTTATATATATTTGAAATAATAAAAAATTTATTAAAAAATCAAAAAACGTAGAGAAATAGAAAATTAAAGATATATATAAGTCAGTGAATCTGTACAGTTATTTTTAACAATAACGTATTATTTTTTTTTGCACTTTTATAAAAATTATTTACATATAATTTCTCTCTGGTTTTTATTAGCAATTACCAATAGAAAGAAGCTAATAGCTGGTTAGGAAATTTTTATGTTTTAGATTCTGTTAACGAACTCTCGTTAGGAAATGTAGTCTCAAATGAGAGTTATTTTTTGTTATATTTATCTATATCAGTATTGAACATTGATATAAACTCTTATATATTTTAGAAAGTATTACAAATAAAACTTATGTACATTTACTAAAAACTTGAAAGGGGGTGAAGAAAATTGCTTAAAAAGATTATCACGTTTACAATTATTGTTTTCTTACTTAGCTTTGCAATAGTTACACCATGCTTTGCTGACAGCAAAGCAAATTTTGATGATTTAACTAATCAATCAGAG